>CP107851.1:5540000-5910000 GCA_036013505.1 Streptomyces sp. NBC_00510
TCGCGCTGGCGGCGGGTCTGGGCGTGAACAGCATCGTCGCGCTCCAGCTCGCCCCGAAGATGAGCTGGCCGGACGCGATGGGCATGGTGGTCCTCGCCGGTCTCGCGATCATGGTGCTGGTCGCCACGGGCCTGCGGGAGCGGGTGATGAGCGCGGTGCCGCTCGGCCTGCGCAAGGCGATCGCCATCGGCATCGGCCTGTTCATCGTGCTGATCGGCCTGGTCGACTCCGGCTTCGTGACCCGCATCCCGGACGCCGCGCACACCACCGTCCCGCTGCAGCTGGGGGCGGGCGGCCACCTGACCGGCTGGCCGGTGCTGATCTTCATCCTCGGCGTGCTGCTGACCCTCGGGCTGATCATCCGCAAGGTGCCCGGAGCCATCCTGATCAGCATCGTCGCGATGACCGTTCTCGCGCTCGTCGTCGACGCGGTGGCGAACGTCAAGGACGCCGCCTGGGGCCTGACCGTCCCGCAGTGGCCCGGCAATCCGGTCGCGAGCCCAGACTTCGGGCTGATCGGCAAGGTGAGCCTGTTCGGCGGCTTCCAGGAGGTCGGTGTGCTCACCGGCATCCTCTTCGTCTTCACCGTGCTGCTGAGCTGCTTCTTCGACGCGATGGGCACCATCCTCGGCGTCAGCGACGAGGCGCACCTGCTGGACTCCAAGGGCGACCTGCCCGGGATGAGCCCGGTCCTGATGGTCGACGGCATCGCGACCGCGGCAGGCGGCTTCACCTCCTGCTCGGCCAACACCTGCTACGCGGAGTCCACCGCGGGCGCCGGCGAGGGCGCGCGCACCGGCCTCGCCTCGATCGCCACCGGTCTGCTCTTCGTCGTCGCGCTGTTCTTCGCGCCGCTGGCCACGATGGTCCCGGCCCAGGCGGCCACCCCCGCGCTCGTCGCGGTGGGCTTCCTGATCATGGCGGGCAGCATCCGGGAGATCGACTGGAGCGACTACACGATCTCCATCCCGGCGTTCCTGACGATGCTGCTCATGCCGTTCACCTACTCGATCACCAACGGCATCGGCATCGGGTTCATCACCTTCTGCGTGCTGCGGCTGGTGGCGGGGCGCGGCCGTGAGGTGCCGTCCGCGCTCTACGCGGTGTCGGCGGTCTTCGCCTTCTACTACCTGATGCCGGCGCTCGGCCTGACGTAACCGGCCGTGTAGAACTGCTCGGTCTCGTCGACGGAGGCCTTGAGCCTCTCGTCGAAGTCATCGCGGATGAGCGTCCGGACGATGTAGTCCTGGACGCTCATCCCGCGTTTCGCGGCGTGAGCCTGGAGACGGTCCAGCAGGTCCCCGTCTATGCGCATGCTGAGCACTCTCGAAGCCATGGCCCAAGGGTCCGGCGGGCCCCTCGGGGCATGCGTCGTTTTCGGGGCGCAACTCACCCGGATGGGTGACTTCCTTGACGAATGTGTTTGGACGCGGCACGGCTGCGGCAATTTTACTTAGCATAGGTAATGAGCTAATCTAACGAACGTGACCGAACTGTCCGAGGACGACCGCTCAGCGGTGAACACGCTGCGCGGTGCCGTGATGCGGCTCTCCCGCCGACTGCGCCACCACCGGGTCGACGAGTCGCTGAGCCCGACGGAGATGTCCGTGCTGGGCACCCTCGCGCGCTGCGGATCCGCCACCCCCGGGGAGCTGGCCCGCAAGGAGCACGTGCAGCCGCCGTCCATGACGAGGATCGTCGCCATGCTCGAGTCCAAGGGCCTGGTGCACCGGGACCCGCATCCGGACGACCGGCGCCAGGTCGTCGTCCGGCAGACCGAGCAGGCGGAGGCGATGCTCGAGGAGAGCCGGGCCCGGCGCAACGCGTTCCTGGCCGAACTCATGGCCACCCTCACGGAGGAGGAACGCGCCGTGCTCCGGGAGGCGGCGCCCGTCCTGGAGAAGCTCGCTCACGCCGACACAAGGACCCGATGACGAGGAGGCGAGACCGGATTGAGTTCGGCAGCCGCATCAGACGCCGCACCCGAACCGAACATCCCTGAGGGGACCGGACCGGGCGGTACCGCCGACCCGGCCGATCTGCCCACCCCGGCGGGCGCCGACGCCGCCGCGGGGGCCGCCGGACCGTCCGGGACCCCCGGCACCGGCCGCCCCGCCGCGCCGCCGGCGCCCGGCGGCATGTTCAGCTCGCTCCGCAACCGCAACTACCGGCTCTTCGCCGGTGGGGCGATCGTCTCCAACACCGGCACCTGGATGTCGCGCATCGCGCAGGACTGGCTGGTGCTGAGCCTCACCGGGTCCTCCTTCGCCGTCGGCATCACGACCGCGCTGCAGTTCCTGCCCATGCTGCTCTTCGGGCTCTACGGCGGCGTCATCGCCGACCGCTACCCCAAGCGCCGCACCCTGCTGGCCACCCAGGCCGCCATGGGCCTGCTGGGCCTCGCCCTGGCCGCGCTGACCCTCAGCGGAGCCGTCCAGGTCTGGCACGTGTACGCCATCGCCTTCGGGCTCGGCATGGTCACCGTCGTCGACAACCCCAGCCGGCAGGCGTTCGTCGTCGAGATGGTCGGCCCGGCCGACGTCCGCAACGCGGTCTCCCTGAACTCCGCCAACTTCCAGAGCGCCCGCCTCATCGGTCCCGCCGTCGCGGGCGCGCTGATCACCGCGGTCGGCAGCGGCTGGGCCTTCCTCTTCAACGGCCTGTCCTTCCTGGCGCCGCTCGCCGGACTGCTGCTCATGCGCCGTTCCGAGCTCTACGAGGTGCCCACCGCGCCGCGCGGCAAGGGCCAGCTGCGCGAGGGCCTGCGCTACGTCGCCGGACGGCCCGAGCTGATCTGGCCCATCGTGCTGGTCGGCTTCATCGGCACCTTCGCGTACAACTTCCCGATCTGGCTCACCGCCTTCGCCGACCACGTCTTCCACGGCGACGCCGGGATGTACGGCCTGTTCAACTCGGTGCTCGCGGTCGGCTCCGTCGTCGGCGCGCTGCTGGCGGCCCGGCGCGGCAGCACCCGGCTGCGGCTGCTGGTCGGCGCGGCGCTCGGGTTCGGCCTGCTGGAGGTCGTGGCGGCACTGGCGCCGACGTACTGGATCTTCCTGGCGCTCATGCTGCCGATCGGCATCTTCGGCCTGACCTTCAACACCACCGCCAACGCCAGCGTCCAGCTCGCGACCGACCCCGCCATGCGGGGCCGCGTCATGAGCCTGTTCATGATGGTCTTCGTGGGCGGCACACCGCTGGGCGGCCCGCTCGTCGGCTGGATCACCGACGTCTTCGGGGCCCGGACCGGCTTCCTGGCCGGCGGCCTGGTCGCCGCGGTGGCGGCGGCCTGCGTCGGACTCGTCCTGGCCCGGCTCGGCGGACTGCGGCTCAAGATCGACCTGCACCGCGGCAAGGACCACAAGCTGATCGAGTTCGTGCCGCGGGAGTCGGAGTCGGTGGCCGCCTGAGCGCGGCCACGGCCCGGGCGAGCGGTCAGGCGGTCCCGGGGACCGGCCCGGGCGGCGGGCGCGGTCAGGCGACGGCGGGTCGGCGCCGGTTGCGGAACTGCCGCATCAGCTCGGCCCACACCAGCAGGCCGGTCACCGGGGCGGTGGCCGCGAAGAGCATGTGCACGTAGTCCTCGCCCAGGCTCGACGAGGCCCACAGGCTCCACGCCAGCGCGGCCACCACGCCCACCGCGGTCAGGAACCACGAGGGCAGTTCGCGGCGGTCGTCGACGATCGCCGCGGCCGTGCCCAGCCCGCCGCCGATCACCAGTCCCATGACCAGGACGGCGCGGGTCCAGTCCGGGGCGCCGATGACGTCCTGCAGCACGGGTTTCGTGTGCAGCCGGCGGTAGGTGATCAGCAGGCTGGCGACGTAGACGGTCACCAGCGTCCCCAGGCTGAGCGCTCTCACCAGCTGACCGAGCGCACCGCGCTCTCCACCGGGCATGATGTCCCCCCGCTGCCGGAAGTAGGCCGAAACGGCCGGTAACGGCTCTACGGAATGCCCGAAAACGGATGAACGGCACAGGGGATCGGTGAAACCGGGGCGGCCCCGGGCCGCCTCAGGACGTGCCCGCTCCGGCGTCGTAGCGCTCGCGGGCCTCGACGACCTCCTCGATGTGCTCCTCCGCCCAGTCCTTCACGGCGGAGAACAGCACGGCCAGGCTCTCGCCCAGCGGCGTCAGCGCGTAGTCCACCCGCACGGGCACGGACGGCGTGACGGTCCGCTCGACCAGTCCGTCCCGCTCCAGGGTACGCAGCGTCTGCGTGAGCATCTTCTGGCTGACGCCCGCGATGCGGCGGCCCAGGTCGCTGTAACGCTGCGGGCCGTCCTTGAGCGCGGCCATGAGCAGGCCGGCCCACTTGTCGCTGATCCGGATGAGCAACTGGTTCGTCGGGCAGCCCTTCATGAACGCGTTGTAGGCCGCGCGGGCCTCCTCGCGCCGCTGGGACGCGGTGGTCGTCGCCATGGGGGCTCCCCTCCGGACTCCTCGGTTCGGTACGCACTTCCAGGTACGTACTTAGCCGGAGAGAGTAACTCTCCCTAGGTTTGTGATGACGGCGGGACCAGTCGCCGCACATCCTCAGGAACAGGGAGCTTCTGCCATGCGTGCTGTCGTGATCAGGGAATTCGGCGGGCCCGAGGTGCTGGAGGTCGCCGAGGTGCCGCTGCCCGAGCCGGGCCCGGGCGAGGTCCGGGTGCGGGTGGCCGCGGCCGGGGTCAACCCCGCCGACCTCGCCGTACGGGCCGGTCTGCTCGGGGCCGGGGCACTGGTGCCCGGCAGCTTCCTCGGGCTGGGCTGGGACGTCGCGGGGACCGTGGACGCGGTCGGCGCCGGGGTCTCCGTCCCCGTGCCGGGCACGGCCGTCGTGGGTGCGGTGGGCGGGTTCGGGCAGCGGACCAAGGCGCACGCCGAGTACGTCGTGCTGGGCGCGGACGCCCTCGCCGCGGCCCCCTCGTCCGTCGACCCCGTCCACGCCGCCACCCTCCCGACCAACGCCCTCACCGCCGACCAGGCGCTCGGCCTGCTGGCCGCCCGCCCCGGCGACCGCGTGCTGGTCACCGGCGCCGCGGGCGCGGTCGGGGGCTACGCCGTCCAGCTGGCCCGCCACGCGGGGCTGCACGTCGTCGCACTGGCCCGCCCCGCCGACCTCCCGCTGCTGCGGGAACTGGGCGCCGACGAGGCCGTGTCGTCCCTGGACGGCGTCCGGGTCGACGCCGCCCTCGACGCGGCGGCGCTCGGCGCCCCCGTCCTCGCGGCCGTACCGGACGGCGGCGGCTACGTCACCGTCCGGCCCGACGCGGTGCCCGCCGCCGTGCGCGGCATCCGGGTCGCCGCCGTGCAGGTCCAGCCGGACGGCGGGCGCCTCGCGGAACTCGTGGCCCTGCTGGACCGGGGCGTGCTCACCACGCGGGTGGCCGACACCTACCCGCTGGAGGAGGCCGCGAAGGCCCACGCGCGCCTCGCGGAGGGGGGCGTGCGGGGGAGGCTCGTGCTGGTGCCGTGACCCTGGTGCCGGCGACCGGAGGCGCTTCATCGTTTCGAGTGAATGTGCGATCGGGGCGCCCCGGACGGGCGGCGGCTGCGTGAGAATCGGAGCTGTCGTCAGTCGCGTGTGCGGAGCCCCTGGAGGACCGATGAGCTCACAGCCCCACTGGGCGCCTCGGGCGGCCGCCGGTTCGTACGCGCCGGACGACCCGGAAACCGCGCTCAAGTACGCGATCCGGCACCACGGGGGGGACCGGGTGCAGATCGTCGAGGGGGTCATCCAGCAAGTGGTGCCACCTACGTGGGGGCATGAGAAGGCCGCAGCCATGATCCGTCGGCAGATCGACCCCGTCGTGAAGAAGATGGGCTGCCTCTCGGGCTCGGGGAACCTGGACCTTCCCGGCAGTGGCAACTGGTACGTGCCGGACCTGGCCGTCGTGCCGGAAGACCTGGCGGAAGCCGACGCTCTCGTCCCCCACCAGACCTTGCTGGTGGTGGAAGTCACCTCCGAGTCCAACGGCGACACCGACCGGATCGTCAAACGCCGCCGCTACGCCGAGTACGGCGCCCCGCTGTACCTCCTCGTCGACCGGCAGGAGCGCAGCTGCACCCTGTACGCGGAGCCGGGGGAGCTCGGCTACCGGGTGGTGGACGGCCCGCACCCCTTCGGCACGCCGCTGCGGCTGCCCGAGCCCTTCGGACTGGAGCTGGACACCGCGGAGTTCTGAGGTCCCACCCTTCCCGCGGCCCGTCGCGTCACAGCCCGCCCGCCTTACAGCCCGCCCGCCTCACAGCCCGCCCGCCTTACAGCCCGCCCGCCTCACAGCCCGTCCGCCAGCAGCTCCGCGAGGTGCCGGGCGCGCACCCCGCCGAGCTGGGCGAGCTGGGTGCGGCAGGAGAAGCCGTCCGCCAGGACGGCCGTGCCGGGGCGGGCGGCGCGGACGGCGGGCAGCAGACGCTCCTCGGCGCAGGCGACGGAGACCTCGTAATGGCCACGCTCGAAGCCGAAGTTCCCGGCCAGGCCGCAGCAGCCGGAGGCCAGGGCGCCGGTGAGGCCCGCGCGGGAGCGCAGCCGGCGCTCGGCGGCGTCGCCCAGGACGGCGTGCTGGTGGCAGTGGGTCTGGCCGGTGACCGCCCGGTCGAGGCGGGGCGGCGTCCAGCCGGGGGCCCGCTCCTCCAGCACCTGCGCGAAGGTGCGTACGGAACCGGCCAGGGCCGCCGCCTCGTCGGTGCCCAGGAGTTCGGGCAGATCGGTGCGGAGCGCCGCCGCGCAGCTCGGCTCCAGGACGACGACGGGATGACCGGCGGCCACCACGGGAGCCATCCGCCGGACCGTGCGGCGCATCACCTGCCGGGCCCGGTCGAGGCGGCCGGTCGAGACCCAGGTCAGGCCGCAGCAGACGCGTCCCGGTGGCAGCACGACGCGCAATCCGGCCGCCCGTAGGACGTGTACGGCGGCGCGACCGACCTCGGGGGAGAAGCGGTCGGTGAAGGTGTCCGGCCACAGCACCACGGTCCCTCCCGCCTCCGGCGCGGGTTCCTGCCGCCGCCACCAGCGCACGAAGGACTCCTCGGCCAGCGGCGGCAGTTCCCGCTCGGGCGCGACGCCCGCCGTCCGCTTGGCCAGGGCGGCCAGCGGCCGTACCCGTGCCAGGGCGTTCACGGTCCCGGCGAGCGGGGTCGCCGCGCGCAGCCACGTCGGCAGCCCGCCCATCAGGTAGTGCGAGGCGGGCCGCGGCCGCCGCCGGTAGTGGTGGTGGAGGAACTCCGCCTTGTAGGTGGCCATGTCGACGCCGACCGGGCAGTCCGAGCGGCAGCCCTTGCAGGACAGGCAGAGGTCCAGGGCGTCCAGGACCTCGGGCGAGCGCCAGCCGCCGGTGACGATCTCGCCGGCGAGCATCTCGTGCAGCAGCCGGGCCCGGCCTCGGGTGGAGTGCCGCTCCTCGCGCGTCGCCCGGTACGAGGGGCACATGACGCCCGACGCCGGACCCCCGTCCGTGTCACGGCACTTGGCGACGCCGACGCAGCGGCGCACCGCCGCCGAGAAGTCCCCGCCGTCGTGGGGGTAGCCGAAGGCGACGTCGACCGGCCGGCGCGGCAGGACGGCGAAGCGCAGATGGGCGTCGAGCGGTTCGGGCCGCACCAGCATGCCGGGGTTGAGGCCGCCCGCCGGGTCCAGCGCGTCCTTGAACCGGCCGAAGAGTGCGACCAGTTCGTCCCCGTACATCCTGGGCAGCAGCTCGGCGCGGGCCTGCCCGTCGCCGTGCTCCCCGGACAGCGAGCCGCCGTGCGCGACGACGAGCTGCGCGACGTCCTCGGAGAAGCGGCGGAAGCGGGCCACACCCGCCGCGTCGAGCAGGTCGAAGTCGATGCGCACATGGATGCAGCCGTCGCCGAAGTGCCCGTACGGCGCCCCGCGCAGTCCGTGCCCGCGCAGCAGCGCGCGGAAGTCGCGCAGGTAGGCGCCGAGCCGTGCGGGCGGCACGGCGCAGTCCTCCCAGCCCGGCCAGGCCTCCGTCCCGTCCGGCATCCGGGTGGCGGTGCCGGCTGCCTCCTCGCGGATCCGCCACAGCGTGCGCTGCGCGACGGGGTCGGTCACGACGACCGAGTCGCCCGCGTCGGCGAGCCGCCGCAGCGCCTCCGCCTCGCCGGTGCCGGGCATCTCGACGAAGAGCCACGCGCCGCCCCGCGGCAGCAGCCCGGCGGCCTCCCCGCCCACCAGGTCGGCGGCCATGCCCTCCACCGTCAGCGGGCCGAACGGCAGCAGGCCGTTCGCGGCGTCGGCGGCGGCGCCTTCGTCCGGGTAGCCGAGGACGACCAGGACGCGCACCGGGGGCGCGGGCACCAGCCGGACCTCGGCCTCCGTGATGACGGCGAGCGTGCCCTCGCTGCCGGTCAGGGCCCGGGCCAGGTCCCGGCCGCGTTCGGGGAGCAGGGCGTCGAGGGCGTAGCCGGAGATGCGGCGGGGGAGCTGCTGCGGGTAGCCGGTGCGCAGCAGGGCGAGATGGCCGTCCACCAGTTCCCGCAGGTCGGCGCGGAGCGGCTCGGCGGTGCGCAGCGGCTCGCCGCCGTAGGTGAGGCACTCCAGGGCCCGGACGTTGTCGGCGGTGGTGCCCCAGGCGACGGAGTGCGGGCCGCACGCGTTGTTGCCGATCATGCCGCCAAGGGTGCAGCGGCTGTGCGTGGACGGATCGGGGCCGAAGGTCAGCCCGTGCGCGGCGGCGGCGCGCCGCAGGTCGTCCAAAACCACTCCCGGCTGCACACGGGCCGTCAACGCCTCGGGGCTGAGTGACACGATCCGGTGCATGTGCCGGGTGAAGTCGAGGACGACCCCGGTGCCCGTCGCCTGCCCGGCGATCGACGTGCCGCCGCCGCGCGGCACCACCGGCACCCCGTGCGCCCGGCACACGGCGAGCGCCGCGGCCACGTCGTCGGCGTCGCGCGGCGCGACCACGGCCACCGGGACGCGCCGGTAGTTGGACGCGTCCATCGTGGTCAGCGCCCTGCTCTGCGGGTCGAAGGAGACCTCGCCCCGCACCGCCCGCTCCAGCTCGCGGCGCAGTCCGTGCCGCAGATCGTCCGCCATGCCCCTCAGCCTGCCCCACCGCGCCGCATGTCTCACCGGATGGACCGGAGCCCGTAACCGGGTCGTCACGCACTACGCTGCGAGACGTGGCCGAGATCCAGATTCCCGCTGACATCAAGCCCGCCGACGGACGATTCGGTTCGGGCCCCTCCAAGGTGCGGCCCGAGGCGCTCAGCGCCCTGGCCGCGACCGGCACCTCGCTGATGGGCACCTCTCACCGGCAGGCGCCGGTGAAGGACCTGGTCGGCCGGGTCCGGGACGGCATCCGTGAGCTCTTCTCGCTTCCTGAGGGCTACGAGGTGGTGCTCGGCAACGGCGGCTCCACCGCCTTCTGGGACATCGCCACCCACGGGCTCATCGAGCGCAAGTCGCAGCACCTCAGCTTCGGCGAGTTCTCCTCCAAGTTCGCCAAGGCG
The DNA here is from genome assembly GCA_036013505.1 of Streptomyces sp. NBC_00510. Lineage (NCBI taxonomy): Bacteria > Bacillati > Actinomycetota > Actinomycetes > Kitasatosporales > Streptomycetaceae > Streptomyces > Streptomyces sp. NBC_00510. The sequence goes on from CP107851.1 coordinate 5,549,443, forward strand.
GCCAAGCTGGCGCCGTGGCTGGACGAGCCGACCGTGATCTCCGCCGATCCGGGCACGCACCCCGAGGCGGCCGCCGAGGCCGGCGTGGACGTCTACGCCTTCACCCACAACGAGACCTCCACCGGTGTCGCGATGCCGCTGCGGCGCGTGGCCGGCGCCGACGAGGGCGCCCTCGTCCTGGTCGACGCCACCTCCGGCGCGGGCGGCCTGCCGGTCGACATCGCCGAGACCGACGTCTACTACTTCGCCCCGCAGAAGTCCTTCGCCGCCGACGGCGGGCTGTGGATCGCCGCGTTCTCCCCGGCCGCGCTGGAGCGCGCCGCGCGGATCGCCGCGTCCGGCCGCCACATCCCGGCCTTCTTCGACCTGCCGACCGCGATCGACAACTCGGGCAAGAACCAGACGTACAACACCCCCGCGCTCGCCACCCTGTTCCTGCTGAACGACCAGCTGGAGTGGATCAACGGCCAGGGCGGCCTGGACTGGGCCGTCGCGCGCACCGCCGACTCCTCCTCGCGTCTGTACACCTGGGCCGAGGACTCCAAGTACGCCACCCCGTTCGTCACCGACCCGGCCAAGCGCTCCCAGGTCGTCGGCACGATCGACTTCAACGACGAGGTCGACGCGGCGGTGATCGCCAAGGTGCTGCGCGCCAACGGCGTCGTCGACACCGAGCCGTACCGCAAGCTGGGCCGCAACCAGCTGCGCGTCGCGATGTTCCCGGCCGTGGAGCCGGCGGACGTCGAGGCCCTGACCGCCTGCGTCGACTTCGTCGTCGAGCGGCTCTGAACCCGGGCCCCACGGGGCCACCACCGCCGGCGGGCGGGGCGATCGCCCCGCCCGTCCGCGTTCCCGGGGCGCCTCAGCGCTCCCGGCGCAGCAACCGGCGCACCCCCACCAGCAACGCGGCGACCGCGGCCAGGGTGACGGCGCCCAGCGCGAACTGCCGTGTCGAACCCGCCTCGTCCGCGCCGGAACCGGCGGCGGCCGCCGAGGAACTCCCCGACGGCCCGGGGGAGGAGGAGGCGGCACGGCGGGCCGCGTCGGGCAGGTCGTCCCCGCTCAGCGGCACGCGCCAGACCTCGCTGTCCGTGCCCTCGCTGCCGTACATCAGGGCCCGGCCGTCCGGGGTGAAGGCGACGGACTCGCCCTGCCGCTGCAGCGGCACGTGCATTTGGTCGATCCGGCGCGCCGTGCCGTCGGCCCAGCGGTACATCAGGGCGCCGAAGTAGCCGCGCAGCACCAGCCGGCTGCCGTCCGGGGAGAAGGCGCCGTCGGTGATCCACAGCGGGATGGCCGCGACGCGCCGGAAGACGTTGGTGCCGCTCGCGGAGAGCTTCTCCGGGCCCTCGTAGAGGCCGCCGCCGTCCTCGTTCTTGCTCGCGATGTACACCCGCCCTGACGTGGGGTCGACCATCATCGCCTCGGCGTTGCGCGGGCCGCCGTCGTACTTGACGGTGTACTGCGTCGCGGTCACCGTCCGGTCCGTCAGCCGTTCCGGCTCCGGGAAGCGGTAGATCCACACGTGCGGCCAGGAGCCGTCGAGGTTGTCGCCGATGTCGCCGACGTACAGGGCCCCGTCCGGGCCCATCGAGATCGCCTCGACGTCGCGCGGGCTGCCCACGCCGCGCAGGGTGACGGTGGCGACCGTCTTGCCCGTCGCGGAGTCGACGGCGTAGACGTACGGGCCGTCGTCGCTGTCGTTGTGCGTCCAGTAGACGCCCTTGTGGAGGCGGCTGGCGACCAGGCCGCTCGACTCGGTGATCCGCGGGTCCGACATCGTGAAGGCCGCGGACTCCCCGTCGTCGGCGGCCGCGCTGCCGACGAGGGGACCCATGACGAGGACGGAGGCCGCGGCCGCGGCGAGCAGTGGGCGCATGCGCCAAGCCTGCCAGGTGGACGGCTCAGGCGAAGTCGAGGCCGCCGGTGCGGCTGCGCTTCAGTTCGAAGAAGGTGGGGTGGCCGGCAAGCGCCCGGACCCCGTCGAAGAGCCGCGCCGCCTCCTCGCCGCGCGGGATCGAGGTGAGGACGGGGCCGAAGAAGGCGGCCCCGTCGATGTGCAGGGTGGGCGTGCCGACCTCCTCCCCGACCGGGTCCATGCCCTCGTGGTGGCTCCTGCGCAGTTCCTCGTCGTACGCGGTGCCGCCCGCGGCCTCCGCCAGCTCCGGCGGCAGGCCCGCCTCCGCCAGCGCCTCGCGCAGCACCTCGTCGGAGGCCGGGCGGTCCTGCACGTGCAGCCGGGTGCCGAGCGCCGTGTACAGCTCGCGCAGCACGTGCTCCCCGTGGTGCCGTGCGGCGGCGACGCACACCCGTACCGGGCCCCAGCCGGTGCTCAGCAGCCGCTCGTAGCGCTCGGGCAGGCCTTCGCGGCCCTCGTTGAGCACGGACAGGCTCATCACCCGGAAGCGCAGGCGCAGTTCGCGTTCCCCCTCCACCTCCAGGATCCAGCGGGAGGTGATCCAGGCGAAGGGGCAGATGGGGTCGAAGTAGAAGTCCACCGAGTGCGTCATGCCCGTCACCCTAGGAGCGGAACGGCCCGCTCAGCAGGGCCATTCGATGGCTTGTCCGCTGGGCCAATCGCAGTGGCCGCACGGCTTTCCCGGCCCTGCGGCAGTGACGGTGCTAACACCGCCGGACCCGAGGTCAGGGCCCTGCCGGGGAGCTGGCGGGCTCTAAGATCCCCTCCATGTCCAGTGCACCCCCCGGCCCCGGCGACGGGCCCCGCCGCACGCCCGGACGCCGCACGGCGTGGATGTTCGTCGGCGACTCCATGACGATCGGCAGCGCGGGGGAGCACACCTGGCGCTACCGCATGTGGCAGCACCTGCGGTCGCTGGGGACGGAGGGCGAGGACTTCGAGATCGTCGGCCCGCGGACCGCGCTGCACGACCCCGGTGCCGACGCGGCCGTCTCGCAGCGCTACGCCGACCCCGCCTTCCCCGTCTCCGCGCGCCGCCACCTGGCCGGCTGGGGCGAGGGGTGGCTGCACATGGCGCCGCTCATCGAGGGCGCCGTGCGGGAGCACCGTCCCGACGTGCTGCTGGTCTCGCTGGGGCTGATCGACCTCGGCTTCTACACCAACCCCGAGCAGACCGAGGCCAACGTGCGGCTGTTCGTCGGACGGGCACGGGCGGCCAACCCCCGTGTCGCCGCGGTGCTGCTGCCCGTCATACCCAACTCGCGCTGCGACCAGGACCCCGGATTCGGCGCACAGTGCGAGGAGTTCAACACCCGCCTGGCCAAGACCGTCGCCGACCTGGGCACCGCGGGTTCGCCGCTGCTGCTGGCCTCCCGCCCGGCCGGCTACGACATCACCCGGGACACCTACGACGGCACCCACCCCAACGCCTCCGGGGAGCACCGGCTGGCGGCCGCGTTCGCCGACGCCGCGCACCAGGCGTGGGGCCTGGGGGCGCCGTACCGACACCCCCTCAACTCCGCTTGATTCGAGCGCACTCCAAGAGCTTGGCTGGTCCCCATGGAGTACACACAGCTCGGACGCACCGGACTCAAGGTCAGCCGGCTCGTACTGGGAACGATGAACTTCGGCCCGCAGACGGACGAGGCCGACAGCCACGCGATCATGGACGCCGCGCACGACGCGGGCGTCAACTTCTTCGACACGGCCAACGTCTACGGCTGGGGCGAGAACAAGGGCCGCACCGAGGAGATCATCGGCAGCTGGTTCGCCAAGGGCGGCGGCCGCCGTGACAGGACCGTCCTGGCGACCAAGGTCTACGGCAACATGGGCGCCGACGGCGCCCCCTGGCCGAACGACGACAAGCTCTCCGCGCTCAACATCCGCCGTGCCGCCGAGGCGAGCCTGAAGCGCCTGGGCACGGACCACATCGACGTCTACCAGTTCCACCACATCGACCGCGCGACGCCGTGGGAGGAGGTCTGGCAGGCGATCGACGTCCTGGTGCAGCAGGGCAAGGTGCTCTACGCCGGATCGTCCAACTTCCCCGGCTGGGGCATCGCCAAGGCCAACGAGGCCGCCGCGCGGCGCCATTCGCTCGGCCTGGTCAGCGAGCAGTGCCTGTACAACCTCGCCGAGCGCCGCGCCGAGATGGAGGTCATCCCGGCCGCGCAGGAGTACGGCCTGGGCGTCATCCCCTGGTCGCCGCTCCACGGCGGCCTGCTGGGCGGCGCGCTGCGCAAGGAGCGCGAGGGCGGCGGCTCCCGCTCCACCTCCGGCCGCAGCGCCGACTCGCTGAAGGACAGCGCCCTGCGCGAGCAGGTCCAGGCGTACGAGGACGCGGTCGACAAGGCCGGCCTGCAGCCCGGTGACGTCGCCCTGGCCTGGCTGCTGGGCCGCCCCGGGATCACCGGCCCGATCGTCGGCCCGCGCACCCGCGAGCAGCTGGACTCCGCGCTGCGCGCGGTCGAACTGGAGCTGCCCGCGGAGCTGCTCGCCGAGCTGGACGAGATCTTCCCGGGCCCGGGCCCGTCCCCGGAGGCCTTCGCCTGGTAGGCGTCCGCGGTGGTCCGCCCCGTCGTGCGCCCGGTCGCAGATTCACCCGGTCGGGCGCACGATGAGGGTATGACCACAGCCAAAGAGATCATGCATCCCGGCGCCCGTGCGATACCGGCGACCGAGACTCTCGACCGGGCGGCGCAGCTCATGCGCGAGCTCAACGTCGGCGCGCTGCCGGTCCACGACGTGAACGACCGGATGTGCGGCATCATCACCGACCGGGACATCGTCACCAAGTGCATCGCCGCGGGGCGCGACCCGTCCAAGGTGACCTGCGGCGACCTGTGCGAGGGCACCCCCCGTTGGATCGACGCGGACGCCGACGTCTCCGACGTCCTGACCGAGATGGAGTCGCACCGCATCAAGCGGCTCCCGGTGGTCGAGGACAAGAAGCTGATCGGCATCATCACCGAGGCCGACCTGGCCCGCCACCTCACCGACGAACAGGTGGCGGAATTCGTCGAGAGGGTCTACGCCGGCGCCTGAGACGGGCCGGCCGAGACGGGCCGGCCGAGACGGGCCGGCCGAGACGGGCCGGCCGAGACGGGCCGGCCCCTCCCCTCCGGTCGTCTAGCCGCGCACGACGGTGCCGACGATCACCACGACCACCAGCAGGGCGAGGGCGGCGGTCATTACTCGGGTACGGGTCTTCGGGTCCACACATCGAGGTTAACGGGGCGGCCTCAGTGCCCCAGCGGGCAGGTCCGCACCGTCTCGTAGCGGGGTTGCGCCCCCGGCACCCCGGGTGTGGGCAGATGGCTCCGCACCAGGGAGATCGCCGCCGCCGTCCACGGGGTGCCCGCGAACTGCGCGAGGGCGTCCGTGAAGGGCCTCAGGCCCACCCTGGTGCGCCCGGCGCGCTGCCGGGCCAGCGTCAGGTGGGCGTGGAAGCGGCCGTGCTCGTCCTCGTGGTGGACGCCCGCCCGCCGGGCGGCCGCCTGCGCCGCGGCCGCCGTACGTCCCAGGTCGTCCCCGTCCAGTCCGGCCCAGAGCGTGCGGTCGCCGAAGCGGCCCCCGCCGGTCAGCGCGATCCGGCAGTGCGGATGGCGTCGCGCCGCCCGGTCCAGGCGTTCGGCCAGGCCAGGCAGCAGGGCCTCGTCCACCTCGCCGAGGAACGCCAGCGTCACGTGCCATCCGGCACGCTCCGTCCAGCGCAGCCCGTCCGCGCCCGGCAGGGCGCGGAGCGCGTCCACGGCGCCCCCCAGTTCGGCGAGGGCGGACCTGGGGGGCACGACGGCCACGAACAGCCTCATCCCCCCAGGGTGCACCGCACCGGACTAGCGTGCGATGTCCGCGTAGCCCTCGACCTCGCGCGGGTCCCGGGAGCCCGGGCCGACGTAGCGGGCCGAGGGGCGCACCAGGCGGCCGGTGCGCTTCTGCTCCAGGATGTGCGCGGACCAGCCGGCGGTGCGGGCGCAGCTGAACATCGACGTGAACATGTGGGCCGGGACCTCGGCGAAGTCCAGGATGATCGCCGCCCAGAACTCCACGTTGGTCGCCAGGACGCGGTCCGGGCGACGGGAGTGCAGCTCCTCCAGGGCCGCCTTCTCCAGCGCCTCCGCGATCTCGAAGCGGGGGGCGCCCAGCTCCCTGGCCGTACGGCGCAGCACCCGCGCCCGCGGGTCCTCGGCGCGGTAGACGCGGTGGCCGAAGCCCATCAGGCGCTCGCCCTTGTCCAGGGCCTGCTTGACGTACGCCTCGGCGTCGCCGGTCCGCTCGATCTCCTCGATCATGCCCAGCACGCGCGAGGGCGCGCCGCCGTGCAGCGGGCCCGACATGGCGCCCACCGCGCCGGACAGCGCGGCGGCCACGTCGGCACCGGTGGAGGCGATCACCCGCGCGGTGAAGGTGGACGCGTTCATGCCGTGCTCGGCGGCGGAGGTCCAGTAGGCGTCCACGGCCTTGACGTGCTTGGGGTCCGGCTCGCCGCGCCAGCGGATCATGAAGCGCTCGACGACCGTCTCCGCCTTGTCGATCTCGCTCTGCGGCACCATCGGCAGCCCCTGGCCGCGCGCCGACTGCGCCACGTACGACAGCGCCATCACGGCCGCGCGCGCCAGGTCCTCGCGGGCCTGCTCGGCGTCGATGTCCAGCAGCGGCTTCAGACCCCACACCGGCGCGAGCATGGCCAGCGCCGACTGGACGTCCACGCGGATGTCACCGGAGTGGACGGGGATCGGGAAGGGCTCGGCGGGCGGGAGGCCGGGGTTGAAGGCACCGTCGACCAGCAGGCCCCACACGTTCCCGAAGGAGACGTGGCCCACCAGGTCCTCGATGTCCACTCCGCGGTAGCGCAGGGCGCCGCCTTCCTTGTCGGGTTCGGCGATCTCCGTCTCGAAGGCGACGACTCCCTCGAGGCCGGGTACGAAGTCGGACATCAGGCGGCTCCTCTTGATGCGGTCGACGATCCGGTGGTGCTTGTGGCACGCGGGATGGTGCAGGGGTGGTGCATGGGGGTTGGCACTGGGTGCCCCGCACGATATCCCCCGATGTCGAGAGGGCACAGATACCCGGCCTGTAAGTCTGTCCCCTCCCGCAGGTGACGTGAAGCGTGAGGTCCGGCACATGTTCCGGCGGGTGCTCCGGCGCAGGTCCCGCGCGGGTTCCGGCGCACCGTCCGGCACACGGTGCCGCCGCCGTGCTGCAAGATGTGCGGGTGCAGCACAGCCACCACGACCCCGCCGCCATGCGCAAGCAGTACCGCGCCCACGGACTGACCGAGGACGAACTGGCCGGCGACCCGTACACGCAGTTCGCGCGCTGGTTCGCCGACGCCGTCAACGCCCGCGTCGACGAGCCCAACGCCATGGTGGTCTCCACCGCTGGGGCCGACGGACTGCCCAGCTCGCGCACGGTCCTGCTGAAGAGCTACGACCACCGCGGCTTCGTCTTCTTCACCAACTACGGGTCGAGGAAGGGCCGGGAGCTCACCGAGCGGCCGCACGCCTCGCTGCTCTTCCCCTGGCACCCGATCGCCCGCCAGGTGATCGTGGCGGGCGCCGTCGAGCGTGTCTCGCGCGAGGAGACCGAGGCGTACTTCCGCACCCGTCCGCACGGCTCGCGGATCGGCGCCTGGGCGAGCGAGCAGTCCTCGGTGGTGGGCTCGCGGGAGGAGCTGGAGCACCGCTACGAGGAGCTGGCGGCCCGCTACCCCGAGGGCGGCGACGTGCCCGTGCCGCCGGACTGGGGAGGCTTCCGGGTGGTCGCGCGCAGCGTGGAGTTCTGGCAGGGACGGGAGAACCGGCTGCACGACCGGCTGGTGTACACCGCCGCCGAGGACGGCTGGACGGTGCGGCGGCTGTCGCCCTGAGGGCCGTGCGCCGCCGAGGGGCGGGACCGGTCACCGCCCGCAGACGCAGGCGACCCGCGGGCTGCTCCCCGGACGGCGGGCCGTCCGGGCATCGGCCGGACGAATCCGACGAGCCCGCGGGTCGGGTGACTGCGATGGATTTGGCCCGCTACGCACATCGCGCGCAGGCGAGGAGCGCAGGCGTCAGCCCGCAGCCACCTCACGCGTCCGATGGGAACTCATTCTCCGGACCACCTCCCTTCGTGTGTGTCCGCCACCTTAGGAAAGGCTCCGGCGGACGACAAGCGGTTTTTTTCCGCCCCGTGGACCACGGCACCGCCGGCCACCGAATTTCGTGAAGTTCCTGTGTCGTCGGTCACACAGGGGTTGAATGTCCAGACGTGCAGTCATTCGATGCGACGCCGCAACTGCTCGCCGCGCTCCTGGACGGCATGGAGGCAGGCCTCTGTGCCCTGGACCGCGACGGAGTGATCACGCACTGGAACGCGGAGGCCGCCCGCATCCTGGGCTGGACGGCCGAGGACGCCGTCGGCCGGCGCGGTTTCGCCGGCTGGGCCGCGCGCACCGCCGACGCAGAGGAGGTGCGCGAGCGGCTGCTGGGCGCCATGGCCGCGGACGGCCGCCAGGTCCACGAGTTCGCGCTGCTGACCAAGGACGGCCACCGGGTGCTGGTGCGGACCCAGGCCGCCGCCGTGCACGGCTCCGACGGGCGCCCCGCCGGGGTCTACTGCGCCTTCTCCGAGGTGCACGCCCAGATCGACCTGGAGCGCTCGATAGCCCTCAGCGAGGCGCTCTTCGACGACGCCTCGACCGGGGTCGTCCTCGTCGACGCCGACCTGCGCCCCGTCGTGGTCAACGCGTACGCCGCCCGCGCGCTGCGCACCAGCCGGGACGCGCCGCTCGGGCGGCCGCTGGGCGACTTCCTCGACCAGGGCGTGGAGGAGCTGGAGAGCGCCCTGCAGCACGTGCTCGCCGAGGGCGCGCCCCCCGTGGCCAGCGAGCTGTGGGTGGGCCTGCGGGAGGAGGGCGGCACGCGCTGCTGCTGGCGCAGCGGCTTCGTGCGGCTCGGTTCGCCGCTGGGGGAGGAGCCGGTGCCGCTCGGCGTCGGCTGGCTCTTCCACGACGTCACCGAGGCCAAGCTCGCCGAGCAGGAGGCGGCGCGGCTGCGCTTCCGCAGCAACCAGCTGCACCGGGCCGCGCTGGCCGTCGCCGAGTGCGAGGACCCCATGGAGGCGGCCACCGCTTACGTGGACTTCGCCCTCGCCGGGTTCGCCGAGCACGCGCTGCTCGACGTGCTGGCGCCCGACGGGGCCCGGCTCGTCCGGGTCGCCGCCACGCCCCCCGGCGGCGCGGGGCCCTGCCTGCCGGTGTCCGGCGGCATCCCGGTGCGGTACGGGGAGGGGCACCCGGCCCTGCAGGCGGTCGCCCGTACCGGCTCCGTGCGCGCCGGCTTCGGGGCCGCGGCCGCCGAGCCGGCCTCACGGGCCCAGGTCGCGGGCTGGGCCGCCGCCCGGCGCTGGCCCGACGGCACCGTCCACGGACTGTGCGCCGTGCTCCGCAGCCGCGGCCGCACGCTCGGCGTGCTCACCTTCCTGCGCGGCACGGGCCGCCGTCCCTTCGACCGGGCGGACGCCGCCTTCGCCGAGGACGTCGCGCTGCGGGTGGCGGCCTCCCTCGACCTGCCGCCGCTCGACCTGCCGCCGCGGGCCTGACCGTGGGCTCAGTGGCGGTAGAAGATCCGGTCCGCGTACTCCTCGAAGACCTTCGCGTTCCACTCGTGGCCCCCGTCGACGTTGCCCGAGCGGAGCATGGGCGGGGTGACGCCGCGCCCGGCCAGGTCCGCCGCGGCCGTGGCCACGACGGCCTGCATCAGCGCGCTGGTCACCACGGTGGAGGCCGGACCGAACGGCGCCGGGATCCCCGGCACGGACAGCTCCGCGTCGCCCGGCGCGATCTTGCTGTCGATCACGACGTCGCAGTGGTCCTTCAGGAAGGTGCCGCTCGCGTGCCGTGAGTGCGTCTCCTTGGCGTACGCCACCGATGTGACGCCGATCACCTTCATCCCGAGCGCCTTGGCCTCCTGCGCCATCTCCACGGGGAGCGGGTTGCGGCCGGAGAGGGAGATGACCACCAGGAGGTCGCCCGCCCGCGCGGGAGAGCTGCGCAGCACGACCCGGGCCAGACCGCCGACCTGTTCGAGCGCGCTGCCGAGCGTGGCCGGGACGACGTCCACGCCGACCGCTCCGGGCACGGCGAGCAGGTTCACCAGGGCGAGGCCGCCCGCGCGGTAGACGACGTCCTGCGCGGGGAGCGAGGAGTGCCCGGCGCCGTAGGCGAACACCCGTCCCCCGGCCGCCACGGTGTCCGCGAGCGCGGCCGCGGCCGTCTCGATCCCCGCGGACTCCTCGTCCCTCACGCGCCTCAGCAGTGCGATGGCGGCATCGAAATATGTGGCGGCCAGATCGGTCATGCCGAGAACCGTGGTGCCGCGGCGTCCGCCTGTCAACCACAGGGCTCCGGTTGTCGGTCGCATGCGTCAGAATTGGGTGCAGGGCCACGTACGAGCCACCGAGGGGCGCGCATGTCCGGACTGATCGACACGACGGAGATGTATCTCCGCACCATCCTTGAGCTTGAGGAGGAGGGTGTCGTCCCCATGCGCGCCCGAATCGCCGAACGGCTCGACCAGAGCGGACCGACGGTCAGTCAGACCGTCGCGCGCATGGAGCGGGACGGACTGGTGCACGTCGCGGGCGACCGGCATCTGGAGCTGACCTCCGAGGGCCGGCGGATCGCGACGCGCGTGATGCGCAAGCACCGGCTGGCCGAGTGCCTGCTCGTCGACGTCATCGGCCTGGAGTGGGAGCACGTGCACGCCGAGGCGTGCCGCTGGGAGCACGTGATGAGCGAGGCGGTCGAGCGCCGCGTCCTCGAGCTGCTGCGGCACCCGACGGAGTCGCCGTACGGCAACCCGATCCCGGGCCTGGAGGAGCTGGGCGAGAAGGACGGCGCGGACCCGTTCCTGGACGAGGGCATGGTCAGCCTGACCGACCTGGAGACGGGCGTGGCCGGCGCGAGCGTGGTCGTGCGGCGGATCGGCGAGCCGATCCAGACGGACGCGCAGTTGATGTACACGCTGCGGCGGGCCGGCGTGCAGCCGGGCGCGGTGGTGTCGGTGACCCCGTCGGCGGGCGGTGTGCTGGTCGGCAGCGGTGGCGAGGCCGCGGAGCTGAGCACGGAGACCGCCTCGCACGTGTTCGTCGCCAAGCGGTAGTCGCGTCACGCGCCGGCCGGATTCCGGCCGGGTCGTGGGCGCCGCCGGTGCCGGGGCCGTTGTTCGAGGGACCCCGGCGCCTCCCCATGCGCCGGAGTCCCTTCCTCCCCCGTCCCCCCGTTCCCTCCCCTGGGCCCCCGTGGAGCCCACCCGGATCCCCGAGCTGTCCGGGTGGCTCCCCGCTGCCCGTCTTCCCCGCCGGGCCGCGTCCCGCTGAAGTCCTCCCCTCGGCGCGCGCCGGCAATCCTTGAGCGTTGTCACTCGAAAGAGCGGTGTTGCGCGTGTGAAGACGCATATCGAACAGGATTTCGATAGCGTGGGGGTCTGAACGTCACGTACCAGGGGGTGCGGCACATGGCCAGGCGCGTCGAAGTCACCGGAGCGGGCGGCCTCCCGCTCACGACGTGGGAGTACGCCGACGGGTCCGCCCCCGTTTCCGGGCCCGGGGCGGGGTCCGCCTTTGGGCCCGCCTCCAGGTCCGAGGAGGCGCCGCGGCCCGCCGTGCTGCTGCTGCACGGCCTGATGGGACGGGCCTCGCAGTGGGCCGGCACCGCCCGCCGGCTCGCCGCCCGCCACCGAGTGGTGGCCCTGGACCAGCGCGGCCACGGGCGCAGTGCCAAGCCCGAGGGGCCCTACACCCGTGACGCCTACGTGGCCGACGCCGCCGCCGTCGTCGAGCAGCTGGGGCTCGCCCCGGTCACCGTCGTCGGGCACTCGATGGGCGCCCTCACCGCCTGGCAGCTCGCCGCGCGCCGGCCGTCGCTGGTGCGGGCCGTGGTCCTGTGCGACATGCGCGCGGTGGCCCTCGGGGAGGCGAGCCAGCGCTGCTGGGAGGACTGGTTCAGGGCCTGGCCGCTGCCCTTCTCCGGTCCCGACGCGGTGCGCCGGTGGTTCGGCGAGGAGGATCCCTGGCTGGAGGGCTCCCGCCCGGCCCGCGGGGAGTTCTTCGCCGAGGTGATGGAGGAGCACGCCGACGGCTGGCGCCCGGTGTTCGAACGGCGCCACATGCTGCGCTCCCGGGAGTCCTGGATCCACGACGCCCACTGGGACGAACTGGCCCAGGTGTCCTGCCCCGCCCTCGTCGTGCGCGGCTGGGACGGCGAGCTGGGCCGTGCCGAGGCCCAGGAGATGGTGCGGGTATTGCCCCGGGGCTCGTACGCGGAGATCCCCGACGCCGGGCACCTCGTCCCCTGGGACCAGCCCGAGGCCTGGTACGCGGCGGTCGAGACCTTCCTGGCGGACGTCGCCGGCGTGCCCGTCTGCCAGGCCTGAGGCCCGCCCGGTCCGGCGCCCGGGCCCGCTCCGGGGCCGCCGGCCGGGTGTCAGGCGAAGACGACCGTGCGGCGGCCGTTGAGCAGGACGCGGTGCTCGCTGTGCCACTTCACGGCGCGTGCCAGGGCCTGGCACTCCACGTCGCGGCCGATGGCGACCAGCTGCTCCGGGTTGACCCCGTGGCCCACCCGCTCGACCTCCTGCTCGATGATCGGGCCCTCGTCGAGGTCGGCGGTGACGTAGTGCGCCGTCGCACCGATCAGCTTCACCCCGCGGGCGTGGGCCTGGTGGTAGGGCCGGGCGCCCTTGAAGCTGGGCAGGAAGGAGTGGTGGATGTTGATGATGCGGCCGGCCAGCTCCTTGCAGAGGTGGTCGGACAGGACCTGCATGTAGCGGGCGAGGACGACCAGTTGGACGTTCTCCTTCTCCACCAGGGAGAGCAGTTCCGCCTCGGCCTCGGCCTTGTTCTCCTTCGTCACCGGGATGTGGTGGAAGGGGACGTCGTAGGAGCCCGCCAGCTCCGCGAAGTCGGTGTGGTTGGAGACCACGGCGGCGATCTCCACCGGCAGCGCTCCGATGCTGGTGCGGAAGAGCAGGTCGTTCAGGCAGTGCCCGAACTTGCTGACCATGAGGATGATGCGCATCCGCTCGGCGGAGGGCGTGATCTGCCAGTCCATGGCGTAGGCGTCGGCGACGGCCGCGAAGCTGGCCCGCAGCTTGTCGGCGGTGACCGGGTGGCCCGCGGAGAAGTGCACCCGCATGAAGAACAGCCCCGTGTCGTGGTCGCCGAACTGCTGGCTGTCCTCGATGTTGCACCCGGTCATGAAGAGGTAGCTCGACACGGCGTGCACGATCCCCGCCTTGTCGGGGCACGACAGGGTGAGGATGTACTGCTGGGACTGCGGCGGCGAATCGTCGGCGGCGTTCACGGGGCTAGGGTCGCACAAAGTCGCCCCGCCGTTCCAAGGCGTCCGCCAGCCGGGCGCCCCGGGTGTCGTCGCAGGTGGCACCCCGCTCGCGTGCCGCCGCGCGGACGGCTCAGGCCGTGCGTGTGTAGATCTTGAGGATGTCCAGTGACCGCGGCGGCGTGTCCGGGTCCTCGCCGTCCCCGGTGGCCATCCGTACGTGCGCCTCGCGGGCGGCCCGCACGGCCTCGGGCCACGCGTGGTGCTCCAGGTAGGCGGAGACGGGGGCGTCGGCGCCCACCTGGTGCAGTATCTTCAGCACCCGCAGCACGGCCACGTCGACCAGGGCCGCCTCCTGGGAGTCCCGGAAGACGGTGCCCACGTACTTCTCCGCGGACCAGTTGTCGAGCCAGGTGTCCTCGACCAGGCGGTAGACGGCGTCGGTCACGTCGCCGTAGCCCGGTTGCCCGGTGAGCCAGACCTCGCGCTGGAACTCCGGGTCGCTGATCATGTGCAGCGCGGAGCGCACGTTCGTGCGCCAGCGCCACCAGGGCATGTCGTTGAGCGGCATGCCCCCCATCGTGGAGGAGCGGGTGCCGCGGCGGGAAGACTTCTCCGTACTCTGCACAGTGCACGATCGTACGTGCTCCGGGACCCACACACTCTGTTCACCCGATGGTGACCCTCCGTTCCCTTGCGTTCACCCTGGCGTTGCGACAAACGCGGAATCTTCCCATTCCATGAGTGATTGGCGTACGCGCAGAGCCGTTCCGTTCGCATCCGCGATGGCCGGCGTCGCCCTGCTGGCGGGATGCGGCACGCTCCCGGGGGGGACGGGTGGCACCACGGGCCCGGTCGTCGTCATGACGTGGGCTCCGGAGAACACCAGCGCGACCAACATGCCGGGCATGCCCGGCATGGCCAAGGCCTTCGCCAAGTACGTCAACGCCCGCGGCGGCATCGCCGGCCGGGAGCTGAAGGTCATCACCTGCAACGACCACAACAGCGCTCTCGGCGTCGGGGACTGTGCCCAGCGCGCCGCCGACGAGGGCGCGGTCGCCGTCGTCGGCTCCTACAGCCAGTTCGGCGCCGCCTTCACCTCCACGCTGGAGGCCGAGGGCATCCCGTACCTCGGCGGCTACGGCATCACCCAGGACGAGTTCGAGAGCCCGCTCTCCTACCCCGTCAACGGCGGCCTGCCCGCGCTGATGGCCGGGGCCGGCCGTCAACTGGCGGGCAAGTGCGACAAGGTGAGCCTCATACGCCCCGACACCGCCGCGGGCGACCTCTTCGCACGCTTCCTCGACGCCGGCCTGCGCGACGAGGGCCGCACCAGCGCCACCGACCTGCGCGCCCCCGAGGACGCCACCGACTACAACGGGATCTCCCGGCGGGCGATCGGCAGCAACAAGCCCGGCGACTGCGTGAGCGCCGCGCTCGGCGACAAGACCGCCACCTTCTTCGACGCCTTCCGCCGGACGACCACCACCGACCCGGTCACCGGCCTGGACGACGGCCCCAAGGCGCGGATCGCCTCCGTCCTCGGCAGCGTCCAGCAGTCCACCCTGGACAGCACCGGCGGCAGCAACAGCCCGCTGGAGGGTGCCTTCGTCACCGGCTGGTACCCGCCGGCGTCCGACTCGCGCTGGGCGCTGATGCGGAACACGATCAAGAGGTACGCCTTCGGCGACAACACCATCGACCCGAACGACCCGGGCGTGCAGACCACGTGGATCGCCTACACGGCCCTCGCCGAGGTCATCGAGAAGATGGGCAAGGACCAGGCGGTCACGGCCCCGTCGCTGAAGCAGGCGCTGGACGAGGCGCACGACGTCTCCACCGACGGCCTCACGCCCCCGCTCGGCTGGCGAGAGCAGGACACGGCCTCCATCATCGACCAGCCGCGCCTGGTCAACGGCCGGATCACCTTCCAGAAGGTCGAGAAGGGCCGACTGGTCGCCGCGCGCAAGGGCTTCGTGGACGTGACGAAGACGCTGGAGAACGCCCCGGGCTGACGCGCCGGGGGTTCCACGGCGGGAGCGGAAGCGCCGACGGCCACGGCCGCCGGCGCTTCATGTCCCCCGGGGCCGGGATCCGTTCCCGGGGGTCCGTCGTCTCAGAGCTGACCGCCCTGGTGCTGCGTCAGCCCGTACTTCTTCGCGATGGGGTTCCACAGGGCCGCCGCGCGCGATTTGGCCTGTGTGGCGGTACCGCTCTGGGTGTTGCCCGCCGCGTACTGGCCGGTCGGGCGCGCCTGGCCGTGACGGCAGAGCTTCTTGCCGGCCTTGAGCTGGTCGGCCCAGGCCGCGTAGTGGTTGTCGGCGGCCGCGGAGGCCGTCCACGCCTTGTTGAGGGCGTCGGTGAGGTCCTGGTGGTTGGGGAGCTGGTCCACCGGCAGCGACTTCAGTTGCGTCATCAGGTCGTTGCGCTGCTGCGCGGCCGCCCGCAGGTCGGCGGCCGCCCCGTCCAGGTTCCGGCAGCCCTTGATGCCGGCGACCGCGTTGATCACGGAGGTCCGGTTGCTGCCGCTCGTCTTGAGCAGGGCCTCGAGTCCCTTGGCCTGCTCCTCCGCCGCGCCCTCGTCGCCTCCCCCGGAGGAGGCCGGGGACGAGGCGCTCGACGAGGCCGACGGGGACTGGGCCGCGGCGGGGTCGTCGTCCCCGCCGCTCATCAGGGCGCCAGCAAGGAGACCGGCGACGGCGCAGCCGCCGACGACGATGCCGATCAGTGCGGCCGGGGTGAGCTTGCGACGGGCCGGGGCGGGCCGGTCGTAGTCGTAGGACGGCTGCGGCGCGTAGGCGGGCTGCTGACCGTAGGCGGGCTGTGCGTAGTCCGGGGACGCCGCGTAGCCGGGCTGCTGCGGGGGCGGGCTGTCCTGGCGGTAAAGGTGCCCGAAGTCGTCGTGGGGCTGCTGTGCCGGGAGCAACCCGTCGTGACCCTGGTGACCCTGGGGGTCGTGCGGATAGCCGTAGCCGGGGGCCTGCTGCGGGGCCGGCGCGTCGTCGAAGCGCGGCAGGTGCTGGGTCGCGTCCGCGTCGGGCGGGGTGCCCGGGCGTACGCCGTACGGGGCGGCTCCGGGCATCGGGTAGGGCGGCAGCACCTGTGTGGCGTCCGCCACAGGACCGGGCTGGAACTGGGGCGCCGGGGGCTGCTGCGGCTCGTGGGCCGGCATGGGCGGCCGGGCCTGCGGGTACGGCGGGAAGAGCTGTGTCGCGTCGGTGTCCGGGAGGGACTGATGCGGAGGGCCGTACGCCTGGGGCTGCTCGCCCCACGGCTGCCCGGCCGCGGGGCCGGAACCCCACGCCGCGGTCGCTCCCGGGCCGGGTATGCCCCCGTCCGAGGGCAGCACCACGCCCTCGTGCACCTCCGGATACGCCTCGTCACCGCGTCCGCCGTGCATCACCGGTACCTCTGCCTTCACCGTCGCTACGGAATCGTCGGCTCACGCTACCGGGTCTGCTTCGGACGTCACCATGCCGCGGTGGGTCCGGCGGGATCCGGGGGGCCGCCCCGTCGCAGAACAGGGTGCCCCTACCGGTGGGTTGATGTCGTTCCTGTAACGATTCGGGGGACGGGGGCGCGCGACGCCCCCCGCCCCCGTGCCGTCACGCCGCCAGTTCCTCCTCCTCCAGGCGGGCGTCGAACTCCCGGACGGCGCTCTCCGCCGCATACGGCTGCAGGCGCAGGCGGAGGTCGTCGAGGTACTCCGCGCCGCGGGTGGTGCGCAGCGTGGCGAGCAGCTCGACGGCCTGGGCGCCGGTGTGGCAGGCCTGCTCGACCTCCCGCTGCTGGACCTGGGCCTGGGCGAGCAGGAGCAGGCCGATCGCGCGGCGGCGGGCCTTGTCCGGGGCGTGCCCGGCCAGCGCCTCCTCGGCGCGGCGGACCGCCTGCGGCGCCTGGTTGAGGTCGCGGTGGCAGTGGGCGAGCTCGTCGGCGAGGTAGGCCGGTCCGAAGTGCCGGATCCAGTCGGGGTCGTCGCCCGGTTCGGAGTGCTCCAGCGCCTCCACGGCCTGCCCCGCGACCGCGCCGCAGGCCCGTGCGTCACCCATCAGCGCGTGGCCGCGCGCCTCCGCCGCGTAGAACATGGCCTGCGCGGTGGCGGTGACCTGACCGCGGGCGCCCTCCTGGGCGGCGCGGGCGAGTTGGGCGATCTCGCGCGGGGTGCCGAGCTGCGCGGCGAGGTGGCTCATCCCCGCGGCGAGGACGTAGCCCCCGTACGCGCGGTCCCCCGCCGCCTGGGCCAGCCGCAGCGCCTGGATGTAGTAGCGCTGCGCCAGGCCGGGTTGGCCGGTGTCGACGGCCATGTAGCCGGCGAGTTCGGTCAGCCGGGCGACGGCCGAGAAGAGCTGACGGCCCGTCGCCTCCCGGTAGGAGCCGGCGAGGAGCCCGGAGACCACGCTGTTGAGGTAGTGCACCACCACGGGGCGCACATGACCGCTGCCGAAGCGGTGGTCGAGTTCGTTCAGCGCCCGGGTGGTCGCCCGCACCGCCTCGACGTCGGACATGCCGACACGCTGCCCGCCGGCGCGGGCGACCTGGGCGTCGGCCCGGGTGATCAGCCAGTCCCGGCTGGGCTCGACCAGGGCCGAGGCCGCCACGGTGGAGCCGGTGAGGAAGTCCCGGCGGCCGACGTCGCTCCGCCACAGCTCGCAGACCTGCTCGATCGCGCCGAGCACGGTGGGCGAGAAGTGCAGGCCGACACCGGTGGCCAGGTTCTTGCCGTTGGCCATGCCGATCTCGTCGATGGTGACGGTGCGGCCCAGCTTCCGGCCGATGGCCTCGGCGATGATCGCCGGTGCCCTGCCCCGCGGTTGCTGGCCGCGTAGCCAGCGGGCCACGGAGGTCTTGTCGTAACGCAGGTCGAGGCCGTGCTCCGCGCCGCACATGTTGACCCGGCGGGCCAATCCGGCGTTGGAGCAGCCTGCCTCCTGGATCAGTGCCTGCAGCCGTTCGTTCGGCTGGCGTGCGACGAGCGGTCGTGCGGCCATGGGCTCCCCCTCACAGCTGCCGCTTTCGGGACCTCAAGATCCCTTCCCGAAGATCCCTTCCCGGTACGCGCCACTCAAATTCGCCGCAAAGGACATAATTTGCGGTGGGATGCATGCCTACACACCCAAGGGTGACTACCCGGATGTCGGACCTCCCCCTACCGCGCGCCCCCACCAGTGCTCCCGTGCGCCCGCCATGAGCCGCGAGGCCGGGACGTCACCGCCCGTAACCCGCGCTGGGCAGCGCAGTTGTGAAGGTCGTGGAAGACACCGTGGAACACACCATCGCAGCCCCGCCGCGGATCGCCGGCCAACTCCTCGAAGCCGCCGTCGGGTACGCGGAGGAGCGGCACTGGGACGTGCTGCCCGGTGCCTGGCTCGTCGAGGACGCAGCCCCCGCCGGCCGCGGCGGCCCGCGCACCCCGCGCTGTTCCTGCGGCGACACCGTCTGCCCGGCGCCCGGGGCGCACCCGACCGGGCCGGGCTGGGTCGGTGAGGCGAGCGGGAGCGGAGCCACGGTACGCAGGATGTGGCTGCGGCAGCCCCACGCATCGGTCCTGCTCCCCACCGGACGCACCTTCGACGCCATCGACGTCCCGGAGGACGCCGGTTGCCTCGCGCTGGCCCGCATGGAGCGCATGGAACTGCCGCTCGGCCCGGTGCTCGGGACCCCGTCCCGCCGGATGATCTTCTTCGTACTGCCCGGAGCCGGTGCGAAGGCGCCGGACCTCCTGCGCCGGCTCGGCTGGGCGCCCTCCTCGCTCGACCTGGTGGTGCGCGGCGACGGCGACTGGGTCCCGGCCCCGCCCACGCGGCTCGGCACGGGCGGCGTCGTCCAGTGGGTGCGCCGGCCCACGGCCCTCAACCGGTGGCTGCCGGACACCGAGGAACTGATCTCCCCCCTCGCCTACGCCTGCGGACGCTAGCCGGGCCCCACCCCCGTCGGCATAGGCTGAGCGGATGCCGAATGCATCCGTCGCGCCCGCCGTACGCGTCCATGGACTGTGGAAACGCTTCGGGCAGCAGATCGCCGTCGCCGGGATCGATCTGACCCTGCCCGCCGGGCACTTCGTGGGGATCGTCGGACCCAACGGGGCGGGCAAGACCACGACCCTGTCGATGGTGACGGGGCTGCTGCGGCCCGACGACGGCCTCATCGAGGTCGGCGGCGCCGACGTCTGGCGCGACCCGGTCGCCGTGAAGTCCCGCATCGGCGTCCTGCCCGAGGGGCTGCGGCTCTTCGAGCGGCTCACCGGCCGCGAACTGCTGGCGTACACGGGCCGGCTGCGCGGCATCCCGGGCGCGGAGACCGACCGCCGGGCCGCCCAGCTGCTCGACGTCCTCGACCTGGCCGGGGCCGCCAACAAGCTCGTCGTGGACTACTCGACGGGCATGCGCAAGAAGATCGGCCTGGCCGCGGCACTGCTGCACAATCCCGAAGTGCTCTTCCTGGACGAGCCCTTCGAGGGGGTCGACCCCGTCTCCGCCCAGGTCATCCGCGGGGTGCTGGAGCGCTACACCGGCTCCGGGGCGACCGTCGTCTTCTCCTCGCACGTCATGGAGCTGGTGGAGAGCCTGTGCGACTGGGTCGCGGTGATGGCCGCCGGCCGGATCGTGGCCCAGGGCCCGCTCGCCGAGGTGCGCGGGCAGGCGCCGACGCTGCAGGACGCCTTCCTGACCCTGGTGGGCGCCCGGGACCGCGGCCCTGGGCAGGACCTGGACTGGCTCGGCGGGGTGAACGCTCCGGCGGCGCGGGGTGCCGGGCAGGGCGGGCACGGCGGGGGCGGCGCGGACGGCGGGGACGGGCCGGCCGGGGCGAGCCGGTCGTGACGGGCACCTTCGTACGGCTCAAGCTGTCGGTCCTCCGCAACGGGTTGCGGCAGTCGACGGGACGCCGGGTCGGCTGGATCATCGGCAGCCTGGTGTCCCTGCTCTACGCGCTGGGCCTGGGCGTGGGGCTGGTCGCCCTGCGCGGGAACGACTACGCGCCCTCGGCGGCCATCGGCGTCGCGGTCGTGCTCGCGGTCGGCTGGGCCGCCATGCCGTTGTTCGTCTTCGGCGGTGACGACACCCTCGACCCGACCCGGCTGGCGATGCTGCCGCTGCGGCCGCGGCCGCTGATCCGGGCGCTCCTGGTGTCCTCGCTGGTCGGCGTCGGGCCGCTGCTCACGTTCCTGGTGGTGGTCGGCGCGGCGGTGTCCGTCGTGGCGGGCGCCGCCTCGGCGGTGGCGGCGGTGATCGCCGTGCCGCTCACCGTGCTGCTGTGCGTGGCCCTGTCGCGGGCCGTCGCCGCGGCCAACACCCGGTTGCTGACCAGCCGCAAGGGACGCGACCTGGCGGTGCTCAGCGGCCTGCTGGTCGCGGTGGGCGCCCAGTTGGTCAGCCTGGGCGCCAACGCGCTCACCTCCGGACACGGCCTGGAGCGGATCGGCGCCCTCACCTCGGTGCTGCGCTGGCTGCCGCCGGCGTCGGCGCTGGACGCGGTGCGGTCGGCGGGGGAGGGCGCGTACGGGCTCGCGGTCGGCGAACTCGCCTGGGCCGGGGCCGTGCTGGGGCTGGTGCTCGTGTGGTGGTACCGCAGTCTGGACCGGCTCATGACCCGGCCGGACGCCTCCACCGTGCAGGCGGGCCCGTCGAAGGTCCGGGAGACCCGGTTCAGGCTGCTCCCCGAGGGGCGCACCGGCACCGTCATGGAGCGCCAGTTCCGCTACGCCTGGCGCGATCCGCGGACCAAGGCCGCCTGGGCCACCGCCCTGGCCCTGGGGCTGCTGCTGCCGCTCGTCTCGGCGGTCCAGCACGGCAGCGTCTACACCGCCTGCTGGGCGGCCGCACTGCTCGGGCTGCAGATGTACAACCAGTTCGGCATGGACGGCTCCGCCTTCTGGACGGTCGCCGCGACCGTCTCCTCCCGCACGGACGCGTACGCGGAACTGCGCGGGCGGGCCCTGGCGATCGCGGTGGTGGGCGTCCCGTACGTGGCCGTCGTGACCATCGGCGCGGCCTTCCTGCTGGGGCGGGCCGACGCGGCGGCCGAGACGCTCGGGCTCTCCTTCGCGCTGCTGGGGGCGTTGATCGCCACCGGCGCCTGGGCGAGTGTGCGCTTCCCCTACTCCATGCCGCAGGAGAACCGCTTCGGCAGCGCCGCCGCGCCGGGCCAGGGGAGCCTGGCCTGGCTCAGCCTCGTCGGGGGCGCGGTGACGGGCGCGGTGATCACGCTTCCCGTGCTCGGCGTACTGATCTGGCTCCACGTCTCGGGACGGCACGGCGCGCTGTGGCTCGTCCTGCCGCTGGGCTGCCTCTACGGGGCCGGGTTCGCGGTGCTGGGGGTCCGCACGGCGGCGCCCCGCCTGCTGGGCCGCCTGCCGGAGGTGCTGACGGCGGTGAGCAAGGGGTAGCCGCCGCCCCGCAGGTTCCGTGCGGCCCCCGGTCGCGGGCCCCCAGGCGACACGGCCTAGAGGCGTGACAACGATGCCGTGGCGTGCAGGACGTCCCGGATCGCCGCGTGGTCCCCGTCGCGCCCGGCGGCGACGCGGCTGGGCGCGATGTGGCCCGCGGCCAGCTGGCAGAAGTCGAGCTGGTCGACGGCGATCTCGGCGACCACCGTCTCCGGGGTGCCGATCGCGCCGGGCGAGTCCAGGGAGATGTACCAGTGGCCGCCGCCGGAGCCCTCGACGTGGAGGTCGAGGGTACGGCCCGGCGCACCGGCCCGTACGAGACGGGCGGCGGACTCGGCGCGCCCCGCCTGGCGGAGCGCGGCCAGGGCGGTGGGCAGCATCCGGGCCGCGAGGTCGATCATGCGGTTGAGGTGCGGCGCCGCCGGCGGCCCGTACTCGGGGTAGTCCAGGGCCTGCGCGATGTCCTCGGCGTGGATCCAGCACTCGAAGGCGCGGTCGATCAGGGCGTCGCGCATCGGCACGACGGCGTCGGTGAAGTCCACGGGCAGCCCGCCGGTCGCGGAGCCGGCGAAGGACAGCGTCCGCACGATGTCCCGGGTCTGGGTGCGCCACTTGTTGCGGACGAAGGCGTGCGTGTGGCGACGGCAGCGCTCCCCGGCGAGTTCGGTGCGCTCCAGGCGTGTGCGCGGCGCGCCGGGGCCGAGCGGGTCGTCGAGGCCGAGCGCGGTGGCCACGACCCCGTCCACCGACCCGAGATGGGCGAGGACGCCGCAGAGCGTCAGCTCGCGCGACCCGCCCGCCCAGACCAGCTTGACGGGCATGTCCCACTCGGGTTCGCCGAGGTCGGCGAGGAGCGCGTCGAGGCGCGCGGTCTCGGCGTCGTACGGCGCGGCCCACCCGGGGACGGGGATACGGGCCGGGCGGCGGCCCAGGCAGCCCTCCAGGACGCGGGCGCGCAGCAGCGGATCGAGGTCGAGGGACTCCTCCTGGTGCAGCAGGCCCACCGCGCGGCGCAGCCGCACCGCCTCCTCGGCGCAGGGCGCGCAGCCGGTGAGGTGGACCTCGACGGCGCCGGCCTCGTCACGGGAGCAGGCCGACAGTGCCCATGCGCCCAGCAGGGAGCGCAGCACCCGGTGGTCGTACTCCGGGGGTCCGGGCCGCACGGGCTCCTTCGCCTGTTCTCGCTCCGGCTCGGGCGCCGTCTTCGCCGCGTCGCGCGCGGGCGCGTCCGGCGAGGACGGGGGCGCGGCAGGCACGGCCTCGGGCAGCGGGCCGTCCTCGGCGGCGCCGCGGGGCATCGGCACACGGGGCAGGTTGGTCCCGGGCGGAGGAGTCTCGCCGTTCTCGGCCGGTCCGTTCACAGGGACCTTCCCTGGGGCGAGGAGTCCTGCGCGGCGGTGGACAGCAGTTGCAGCCCGAGCCGGAGGCGGCGGCGCGCCTCGTCCTCGGTGACCCCGAGGTCGGCGGCGGCCTCGCGGTAGTCCATGCGGCGGCGGTAGGCGAGGTCGAGGGCCAGGCGCAGGGGTTCGGGCATGGAGGTCACGATGTAGTCGGCGCGGGCGGCCGTCGATGCCTCGCGGACCCTGGCCTCGACCTGCTCCGGGGTGCCGGCGCCGCGGGTCTCCGACTGGCGCAGCCGGTGGACGGCCTGGCGCTGGGTGAGGCCGGCGACCCAGGAGCGCAGCGAACCCTGCTTGGGGTCGTAGGCGTCCGGGTTCTCCCAGATGTAGCCGAAGACCTCACGGGTGATCTGGGCGGCGGCCTCCTCGTCGTCCATGACGCGGTGGGCGAGGCTGTGCACGAGGGAGGCGTAGCGGTCGTACAGCTCGCCGAGCGCGGCCTCCTCCCCGCGAGCGAGCCGCTGTTGCATCTTGCGGTCCCAGCGGGGTGGTGCGGATGCCGCCATCGCGTCTCCCCCTTTGTCACCGTCGTCCTACTACGGTCGCACTGCCTCGGATCGAATGTATCCGCCGATTGCTGCCACGTACGACGCCTTGAGGCAAGCTTCTGCCATAACTGATCGATTCTGGTAATGCGTTATCCGGGTGTGACCGGAAGATTGCGGGGAAGCGGCTCAGTCGGGGCATAGGGTCTGTACGACCGCTGCCAGGAGAAGGGCCAGACAGTGGCATTGCAGGTGGTGCAGGACGAACGGGACGGTTGGGTGGTCCTGACCGTTTCGGGGGAAATGGATCTCGTGACCGCGCCGGTGGTGCGTCAGCACGTGCACGACGCGGTGGCCGACGGGCGCCACAGTGTGGTGCTGGACCTGGCCGGGGTCCACTTCTGCGACTCCAGCGGTGTGGGTGTGCTGATCGCCGCCCGGCGGCTGATGCGGTCCTGCGCCGGGCAACTGCGGCTGATCCTCCCGCGTAACAGCCCCTCCGACGGTGTCGCGCACGTCAACCGGGTGCTGGCCGCGCTCGGTGTGCGCCGGCTCTTCGAGGTCTTCCCCGATCTCGAGGCCGCCACCGACGACGCGGCCCGGCCGCTGTCGGCCTAGGCCGTCCTTCGGCGCCGCCCAGCGGCGCGGGCCCGTCAAGTGCCGTGTGAGCACTCTCACATCCTGTGTCCGCTTCGTCCATGAGGGGCCTGTGGAGGCCTGATTGTGGCCTGTCGGGCGAAATCTGCGGAGGATGCACCTTTCGCCGGACCTCCGCCCGGGTTACCTTCGTGCGCAGAACACGTGTTCAAGGTTCTGTCCGGCGGGTGGGGGCGTTCGTACGGAGGTCTCCACTGCCCATGCTCGATCTCGCGGGTTCTTGGGACCACCTCTCGTGGTCCTTGCGTCATGTGCACTGGTACGGAGTGGCCGTCGGTTCCCTCCTCGCCGTCAAACTGCTGCTCTCCATCCGCCGGCGCCGCCGTCCTGAGCTCGCGTTCGACAAGCCGGTGACCCGGCTGCGCATCCACGGCGTGATCACGGTCTACAACGAGGCCCCGGCGATGCTGCGCGGCTGCCTGGAGTCGGTCCTCGCGCAGACCCTGCTGCCGCACTCCCTCACCCTGGTCGACGACTGCTCCCAGGACCACTCGGCGCGAGCCCTGGTCGAGGAGATGCGCCCGCAGTTCCAGCGCGCGGGGGTCCGCCTGGACTTCGTCCGCTTCCCCGACAACCGCGGCAAGCGCCACGGCCTCGCCGCGGGCTTCCGGCAGGAGCCGCTCGCGGACGTGTACCTGTGCATCGACTCCGACACGCTGCTCGACCGGCACGCCGTCGCGGAGCTCGCCCGGCCCTTCGCCAAGCGCCGGGTCCAGTGCGTCACCGGGCTGGTGCTCGCCCACAACCGCGGCACCAACCTCCTGACCCGCCTCATCGACATGCGCTACGTCAACGCCTTCCTCGGCGAGCGGGTCGCCTACTCCCGCCTCGGCTCGGTGCTCTGCGCCTGCGGGTCGCTGGCCATGTACCGCGGGTGGGTCGTCCGCAAGCACCTCGGCGACTTCCTCGACCAGCGGTTCCTCGGCCGTCCGGCGACCTTCGGAGACGACCGGCGCCTGACGTACTACTGCCTCACCGAGGGGCTCTCCCTGATCCAGCCGTCGGCCGTCGGCTACACCGACGTCCCCGAGCGCCTCGGCCACTACGTGCGCCAGCAGATCCGCTGGGGCAAGTCGTTCATCCGTGAGGGCTTCCTGCTCCTCGCCAAGTTCCGGCTGCACCGCATGTACTGGTGGCTGAACCTCGTCGAGCTGGTCACCTGGGTCGCCTTCACCGCGGGGCTGCTCGCGGCGCTCGTCGCGGTCCTGATGCACCCGCAGGGCTGGACGCTGCTGGCCGGCTACCTCGCCTACATGTGCGTCATGGCCTGGGTCCGGTCCGTCCACTACCTGCGCGGCGCCGCGCAGGTCAGGATCGTCGACCGGGTGCTGACGTTCCTCGCCGCCCCGCTGTACGCCCTGCTCAACATCGGGTTGCTGCTGCCGCTGCGGCTGTGGTCCCTGGCGACGCTGCGGCGCACCAACTGGGGCACCCGGGCCCGGATCGAGGTCGGCGGTGCCCACGACGACATCGCCTTCCAGCCCCATCCGCAGCCCCACCTCCCGCGCCAGCGCCGGGAGACGGCCGGGGACCCGTGGGACCCGTCCGCGCACACCGAGACGGCCCCGCCGGCGGTCGGCGCCGTCGTGCCCGTGCGCGACGCGGCCTCGTAGGCGGCGCCTGCGTTCCGCCGCCGGTCCGACCGGATCCCGCCGACCGCATGGCGTGCCCTCGGCATCGCCCCTCCACCGCGCTAGGAGCTTCCGTGGGTTCTGCCCGTCCCTCCGTCCGCCCCTCCGTCCGGTCCGACCGGCTCGTACCCTCGGGGCGCGGGAAGCGGCGCCACCCGGTGTGGAGGGCGGCCGGGTACCTGCTGCTGGCGGTCGCCGTCGGCGCGGGCGTCACGGCGCTGTACCCCGTGTGGCGCGAGGCACAACGGCCGCCCCCGGAGCTCACCGTCCGCTACAAGGCGGGCACGCCGGCGTCCGCCGCCACGGCCCGGCCGTGGCTGGAGGTCGTCAACACCTCTGACCACCCGGTGCGTCTGGCCGACGTGGCGGTCCGGTACTGGTTCACGCAGGACGGCGGCTCCCCGTACGCGTTCAACTGCGTCCAGGCCTCGGTGGGCTGCCCGAACGTCGACGGGAGGACCGTCGCCATGGACCGTCCGGCCCCGGCCGCCGACCACTACCTCGAGATCACCTTCACGAAGGCCGCGGGCACCCTGGCCCCCGGCGCGAAGAGCGGGGCCATCGGGGTGCAGCTGTACCGGCCCGGCGGGAAGGTGGACCAGCGCGACGACCGGTCGTTCAGCCCCGCCCACGACACCTTCCAGGCGTCGAAGCTGGTGACCGGCTACCTGGACGGCAGGCACGTCTGGGGCGACGAGCCCGGCGGTGACGTCACCACGTCCCCCCAGGGACCGGCCGCAGCCGCGGCACGGCCCGCACCGCCCTCCGGGATCGTCTTCGACGACTTCCGGTACAGCGGCCCCCGGGACCCGGCGCTGCGTGCCCACGGCTGGCTGGTCCGCACCAGCGGGGGCGGCCCCGGCATCCACGACACGTGGTCGGCGGGAGGCGTCAGCTTCCCCGCGGACGAGGACGCGCTGGGCGGCCAGGTCCTGCAGCTGCGCGCCGCCACCGACGGGACGAAGCGCGGCACCACCCAGGCCGAGGTGCACACCACCGGCACGGAATTCCTGACCGGGACCTTCGCCGCCCGGATCCACTTCACGGACGAACCGGCGAGCGGCCGCAACGGCGACCACATCAACGAGACCTTCTACATGATCTCGCCCCACCACCACGCCGAGTACAGCGAGCTCGACAACGAGTACCAGCCGAACGGGGGCTGGGGCGCCCCCGGCCCGAGGCTCGACACGACGACCTGGCGCAGCGCGAGGGAGGGGGACCGGGTCACCCGGGCCACGACGTCCAGCCTCAAGGGGTGGCACACGCTGGTCACCACGGCCGCGCACGGCGTGGTGACCTACAGCCTCGACGGGCACGAGCTGTTCCGGACCGAGGGCAAGTACTACCCGACCCAGAACATGTCCGTGAACTTCAACGCGTGGTTCGTGGACCTGCCGTTCGCGGGGAAGCGCACCTGGGACATGAAGGTCGACTGGTTCTACCACAACGCCAGGAAGGCCCAGTCCCTGACGGAGGTGGAGAAGACGGTCGACGGCCTCGCCGCGGGCGGCACCGGCTACGTGAACACGGTCCGCAAGCCCTGAGCCGGCACGGCGGCGAGGCCGGACCGGGTCAGGAGTCGGCCGGAGCCGGGCCCAGCGTGGTGGTGCCGATCGCCGCGCGGTGGCCCAGGCCCGTCCGGTAGGCGTCCAGCGCGGCCTCCACCCGGCCGGACCGGCGCAGCAGGTCGCCCAGCAGCCGGCAGATGTCCGCCAGGTCCCCGGCGGCTCCCGCGCGTTCCAGCAGCGCCAGGGCGGACACGTAGTGCTCCTCCGCGGCCTCCGGGTCACCGCGCTCCTCCGCCAGCAGCCCGAGCAGCCGGTGCGCCCCGCCGGCGTGGACGGCGCCGCGCCACGGGCCCAGCTCGTCCAGCAGCCGGGTCAGCAGCTCCTCGGCCTCGGCGGGCTTGCCGCGCCGCCGGAGCACGTCGGCGAGCTCCACCTCGACCTGCACCGTGAACAGCACGGACCGGCCAGCGGACAGCATGTCGCGGGCGGTGCGCAGCTCGCGCTCGGCCTGCTCCAGGTCGCCGTCCTGGGAGTGGACGTAGCCGCGCATCCAGTGGCAGTGGGCCAGGTCCGTGTGCAGCTCCAGCCGCTGGAACAGCTCCTGCGCCTTCGCCAGGGAGGCCTCGGCCTCGCCGGTACGTCCCGCGACGATCAGGGTGCGGGCGATGCTGCGGTGCATCTGGGCGACCAGGGCCGGATCGCCGGCCCCGGGGGCGAGGTTGAGCGCCTGCTCGGCGGCGTGGGCGGCCCGGGCGTAGGCGCCCAGGTCGGTGTACGGCCCGATGGCCGCGATGTGCAGCATCAGCAAGGCGTCGGGGTCGGGCCGGGCGCCGTCCGACACGGTCTGCCGTTCGAGCCGGGTGATGCCCTCCTCCAGCAGGTGGGAGGCGTACCGCACCTCGCCCGCCAGCAGGTGGGACACGGCCCGGCCGCGCAGCGCCGCGGCGCGCCGGGCGTCGGGGGCCGCGGGGTCCGCGTCGAGCAGCCGCTCGGCGGTCTCGAAGTGGAGCCGGGCCTGGGTGAGTTCGCCCGCGTCCAGGGCGGCGTCTCCCAGCCGGAGCAGTTCGAGGGGATCCTGCGGGCCGTCCTGCGGGCCGCTTTCCGGACCTGTGCCGGGACCTTCGTCCAGGCCGTCCCGCACCCGGTCCTGGCCGTCCTGTGTGCCCACCGTGAACCTTCCCCTTTGGAACTCTTGCGGAGGAGGGTACGCGGCTTTGCGCCGGACGTGCCTCACGCTTTCGTAAAGCGCTCCCTGAGCTTGTACTTGAGGACCTTGCGCAGGGTCTCGTTCCGGGGCAGCACGTCCACCACCTCGAGCTGTTCGGGCAGTTTGTGGACGGCCAGGCCCGCCTCGCGGAGGAAGGCCGTGACCTCGGCGAGGGTGAGCGGTCCGGCGTCCGGCGGCTGCTCGACGACGGCGCAGACACGTTCCCCGCGCTCGGGGTCGGGCAGGCCGATCACGGCGGCGTCGGCGATCCCGGGGTGGGCGTAGAGGAGTTCCTCGATCTCCTTGGCTGAGACGTTCTCACCCTTACGGATGATGATGTCCTTGAGGCGCCCGGTGAGGACCAGGTAGCCGTCCGGGGTGAGCCTGCCGACGTCCCCGGTACGCAGGAAGCCGTCGGCGTCGAAGGCCTGCTTGGTCAGTTCCGGGTCGGTGTACCCCTGGCAGACGGCCTCACCGCGCAGCAGCACCTCGCCGTCGTCGGCGATGCGTATCTCCATGGAGGCGGGCGGGCGGCCCTCGGTGGTGGCGAGCCGGTCGACGGGGTCGCGCGGCGAGCCCATGGTGATCATGGGGGCCTCGGTCATGCCGTAACCGTGCGCGAGTGCGCAGCCGAGGTCGCGGACCACCTCGTGGTAGAGCTCGGGCGGCTTGGGGGCGCCGCCGCCGGACAGCAGGCGCAGGGTGGGGATGATCCTGCTCCCCGCGGGCTGCTTGCGCTGCTCGGTGAGGAAGAGGGAGTAGAAGGCGGTGCTGCCGCCCGCCATGGTGACCCCGTGCCTGCGGTAGGCCTCCAGGGACCCTGGGAGCGAGAAGTGCTCCAGCAGCAGGGCCGGGAAGCCGCACAGGAGCAGCATGACCAGGTAGTCGGGGCCGCCGATGTGTGCGTACGGGAAGGCGACGGAGCCGACGTCGTCCGGGCCGAGCTCCAGGGCGAGGGCGAGGCAGGAGCCGCCGGCGATGAGGCTGCGGTCGGTGTGCAGCACGCCCTTGGGCTCGGAGGTGGTGCCGGAGGTCCAGTAGATCCAGCGGACCTGCGTGCCGTCGGAGGGCGGGGCGGGGAGGGAGTCCGGGTCGCCCTCCGGCAGGCAGTCGTAGGCCTCCAGGACGTCGTGCGCGCCGAGGCGGCGCGCCATCGCGGTGTGGTCGAAGCCGCGCCATACGCCGGGGACGGCGAAGAGGGCGGGGCCGGTCTGGCGCAGGATGTGGCCGACCTCGCGGTCGCGGTAGAAGGGCATGACCGGGGTCTGCACGGTACCCAGCCGGGCGAGGGCCGCCGACAGGACCACGGTCTCGATCCGGGTCGGCAGCTGCCAGGCCACCGCGGTGCCGGGCCGGATGCCGCGGGCCTGCAGCCCGGCGGCGACCCGTTCGGCGCGGTCGTGCAGCTGCCCGAAGGTCAGCCGGCGGTCGTCGGCGTCGAGCAGCGCCGGGGCGTCGGGGGTCAGGGCGGCCCGCCCCGCGATGAGCGCCCAGAGGGTCGGCGAGTCGCCCAGGCTTCGCATCTCTTCTCCTCCCGATCAGTGATCTGACGTCGCGTCAGATCCAGTCGCCCGGAGCGTAGGCGCCCGGCCGGGCGCGGTCCAGGGTCCGCGCGTCGCCGATGGACGCTCCGGGGCGGCGGGCGTACTGTGAATCTGACGGTCCATCAGATTCAAGGAAAGGGCGGGGAGCGATGGAACTGCCCCGGATCATCAGCGTCGACGACCACGTGATCGAACCCGCACACCTCTTCGAGACCTGGCTGCCGGCGAAGTACCGGGACCGCGGGCCCCAGCCGCTGACCGCCGGGATCGGGGAGCTCGCCTACGTCGGCGGGAAGTACCAGATCACGATGGACCCGGACGGCCCGCCGACCGACTGGTGGATCTACGAGGACCTGAAGTTCCCCTACAAGAGGAACATCGCAGCCGTCGGCTTCGACCGGGACGAGATGACCCTGGAGGGCATCACCCGCGAGGAGATGCGGCGTGGCTGCTGGGACCCCAAGGCCCGGCTCGCGGACATGGACCTCAACCACGTCGAGGGTTCGCTCTGCTTCCCCACCTTCCCGCGCTTCTGCGGCCAGACCTTCGCCGAGGCCAAGGACAAGGAGGTCGCCCTCGCCTGCGTCCGCGCCTACAACGACTGGATGGTCGAGGAGTGGTGCGGGGACAGCGGCGGCCGGCTGATCCCGCTCTGCCTGATCCCGCTGTGGGACGTCGGCCTGGCCGTCGCCGAGATCCGCCGCAACGCGGCCCGCGGGGTGCGGGCCGTCACCTTCAGCGAGATCCCGACCCACCTCGGGCTGCCCAGCATCCACTCGGGGTACTGGGACCCCTTCTTCGCCGTCTGCGAGGAGACCGGGACGGTGGTGAACATGCACATCGGCTCGTCCTCGCAGATGCCGGCCGCCTCCCCGGACGCGCCGCCCGCCGTGCAGGCCTCGCTCTCCTTCAACAACGCGATGGCCTCGATGATGGACTTCCTCTTCAGCGGGGTGCTGGTGCGCCACCCCCGGCTCAAGCTCGCCTACAGCGAGGGGCAGATGGGCTGGATCCCCTACGCCCTGGAGCGGGCCGACGACGTCTGGGAGGAGCACCGCGCGTGGGGCGGCGTGCGCGACGTGATCCCCGAGCCGCCCTCCACCTACTACTACCGGCAGATCTTCTGCTGCTTCTTCCGCGACAAGCACGGCGTCGCCTCGATCGACGTCGTCGGCCGCGACAACGCGACCTTCGAGACCGACTACCCGCACGTCGACTCGACCTTCCCGCACACCAAGGAGGTCGCCCTCGACCATGTGAAGGGCCTCGACGACGAGACGGTGTACAAGCTCATGCGCGGCAACGCCATCCGCATGCTGGGGCTGGAGCCGGACCGGTGGACCTGACGTACACCGAGGCGGAGCAGGCGTACCGGGGCGAGCTGCGCGCCTGGCTCGCCCGGACGCTGCCCACGCTGCCGCCCGTGCCGGACCCCGCCGACTGGCCCGCCCGGCGGGCGTACGACACCGGCTGGCAGCGGCGCCTGCACGAGGCGGGGTACGCCGACGTCCACTGGAACGCCGATCCGACCCGGCGGCTGATCTTCCTGGAGGAGACCGAGCTGGCCGGGGCGCCCTACGTCGGCGCGAACTTCGTCGGTCTGCTGCACGCCGGGCCCACCATCGCCGCCGAGGGGACGGCCGGCCAGCGTGAACGCTGGCTGCCTCCGGTGCTGCGCGGGGACGAGGTGTGGTGCCAGGGGTTCAGCGAGCCGGGGGCGGGCTCGGACCTGGCGTCCCTGCGGACGCGGGCGGTGCGCGACGGCGACGCCTACGTGGTCACCGGTTCGAAGATCTGGACCTCGCACGCCGAGGTCGCCGACTGGTGCGAACTGCTGGTGCGCACCGATCCCGACGCACCGCGGCACCGCGGCATCAGCTGGCTGGCGATGCCGATGGACGTGTCGGGCGTGACGGTGCGGCCGCTGCGGACCCTCGCCGGGACGACGGAGTTCGCCGAGGTCTTCCTGGACGAGGTGCGGGTGCCGGTCGCCAACCGGGTCGGCGCGGAGAACGACGGCTGGCGGGTCACGATGGTGACCCTCTCCTTCGAGCGCGGCACCGCTTTCGCCGGCGAGGTCGTCGCGTGCCGGCGGACCCTGCGCGAACTGGCCCGGACCGCCCGGGAGACGGGAGCCTGGGACGACCCCGTGCTGCGGCGCCGGCTGGGCCGCCTGGCGGCGGAGTTCGGTGTCCTGTGGCGGCTGGTCCAGTGGAACGTCAGCGCCGGCGCCCCGGGCGTCGGGGGCTCGGTCCTCAAACTGCGCTACTCGCACGCGCGCCAGGAGCTCTACGACACCGCCGCCGAGCTCCTCGGCCCGTCCGGGGCGCTGGACGCGGACCGCCCGTGGACGGCGGACCGGCTCTCCTCGCTCTCGTACACCATCGCGGCGGGCACGTCGCAGATCCAGCGGAACATCGTCGCCGAGCGGATCCTCGGCCTGCCGAAGGGGGCGTGAGCGGCCGTGGACTTCCGCCTCACCGAGGACCAACGGGCGCTCGCCGACGGGACCCGTGGACTGCTGGCGCGGCTCTACCCGGCGGAGCGCCTGCGGGAGGACGCCGCCGGGGCGGCCGAGGGGACCCCGGCGCCCCTCGACCGTGAGATGTGGAGGGCGCTGGGGGAGGCGGGGTTCTTCGCACTGCGGCTGCCGGAGGACCGGGGCGGGCTCGGCCTCGGCCTCCCGGAAGCCGTGCTCGTCTTCGAGGAGGCCGGACGGGTGCTGCTGCCGGGGCCGCTGGTGACGACGCACCTGGCGGCCGGACGGGTGCCGGGGGCGGCAGAGGGCACCACGGTGGTCACCGCGGTCGACGGTGAGCTGGCCGAATGGCTGGAGGCGTCCGACCATGTGCTGGGCTCCTTCGACAAGGCCGAGACGGTGCGTTCGGTGGACCCGCTCACCCCCCTGCACCGGGTGGTGGGCGGCGAACCGGCCGGCGACGGTGGAGCCGGCGAACTGCTGACCTCCGCGCAGCAGACCGGCAGCGCGGCGCGCACCTTGGAACTCGCCGTGCGGTACGCCGCGACCCGGGAGCAGTTCGGGCGGCCCATCGGCTCCTTCCAGGCGGTCAAGCACCTGTGCGCCGAGATGCTGGTCCGGGTCGAGATGGCACGTACGGCGGTGCGTGCCGCGGCGGTCTCCGGTGATCCGGGCGAGACGGCGGCCGCACGGCTGCTGGCGGACGAGGCGGCCGTCCGCAACGCCCGCGACTGCCTGCAGGTGTTCGGCGGGATGGGTTTCACCTGGGAGGCGGAGGTGCATCTCCACATCAAGCGGTCGTGGATCCTGCGGAGCCGGGGCCGTTCCGTGGCGGAGTGTGAGGAGCAGCTCGCGGGGAGACTCCTCGACGAGACTCTTTGCCGGATTTAGGCAGTTATGGCTGATTCGTCACGGATAAGGAGTCCCCGAGCGTCGATATCGGGTTGTGTCCGAGGTGTGACTCGTCACGCCGTGGAGTCGGAGCCTGCCTCGGGTACGCTCCATCGGGTGCGTGTGGTGGCGAAACGCGACGGATGTGGCAGTGGCGGGGTCTCGGTGCCCGGCGGGCTGCCTGTACCGGTCTGTTCGATTTCGCCCCGTAATGAGCCCCGCACAGTATGCAGCACTCGTGCCCCCTTGCGCTGGAATATGCCCGAAGCGCTTGTTGCGGTCACTGCGGGTCAATCATGCTGGGTTGCGAAGAGGTCACGTACGGTGACCCTGCCGAGGCGCGAGGCGACGTGTCCGCCGGTTCGGATGGTGTGAGCGGTGCAGGTGCTCCAGGTTCAGCTTGAGGTCGGCCCCGACCCCGCGGAGGTGGGCCGGGCCCGCCGGTGGGCCCGCTCGCGTCTCGCGGGCTCCGGCATAGGAGCCGACGAGCCGGTCGCCGAGACGCTGATCCTGCTCATCTCCGAACTGGTCACCAACGCCGTCGTGCACACCGGCTGTCCCGCCGTGCTGCGGATGCTCTTCCGCTCCTCCGGCGCCGCGCAGAGCGGCGAACAGGAGACCGTGCGCGTCGAGGTGGCCGACACCAGCGACGCGCCGCCACGGCCGCGGCACGCCGACAACGACGAGACCGGCGGCCGGGGACTGGAACTCGTGGACGGCCTCGCGGACCGCTGGGGCTGGCAGCGTGAAGGTGCCGGCAAGCAGATCTGGTGCGAGATCGACCGCAGCGAGCGCCCCGCGATCGTCCCCGCGCAGTCCATGGGCGGCCTGATCCGCCGCCCCGCCTTCTGACCGTACGGACCTCCCTCAGAGCACCGCCACCGGCGCGACCGGACTGCCGACCCCGCCCACGAAGGGCTGTGGGGTGGCGTCCAGCAGGAACACGTACCGCCCCTCCTCGGCGCAGGCCTCCGACAGCGCCTCGAGATTCCAGTTCTGGCCCTGGGGCATGCCCATCTCCACCAAGTCCAGGGCGTGCACGGCGAGCCACAGGTCCTCGATCTCCGGCGGGAAGATCTCGAAGGTCAGCGTGTCGTTGGCGACCGCCGCGACGTCGCGGGCGTGGAACCACTCGGGGGTGCGCACCGACATCCCCGGTGACGGGAAGGCGTAGGCGTGCTTGTCGCCCGCCAGGTACACGCGCATCTGACCGGTGCGGACCAGCACGACGTCCCCGGCGCGGACGGTGGTCCGGGCCAGTTCCTCGGCCGCGTCGAGGTCGTCGGGGGTCACCGCGTGGTCGCCGGGCAGCCGGTCGGTGCCGCGGGCGCGGGCCACGTCGAGCAGGACGCCGCGGGAGAGCAGCGTCGTGATCTTCTCTATGCCGCTGAAGGCGGCGCCGCCGTGGGCGGTGATGGAGTCGGCCGGGCGGCCGTTGTAGATCCGTCCCGAGTGCGAGACATGGGTCAGCGCGTCCCAGTGGGTCGCCGCCTGCAGCCCCATGGTGACGATGTCGTCGCTGGTGGCGACCGTGCCCGGGCCGAACATCTCGTGGTTGAGCATCACCATGGTGCGCAGGGGGTTGACCCGGCCCGGGATCATTCCCGTCTGCACCCCGTCCTGCTGCAGGGGCAGCGCGAGCGGCACACGGCGTCCGCTGCGCACGGTGCCGGCCGCCGCGCGGACGACCTCGTCGGTGACCAGGTTGAGGGTGCCGATCTCGTCGTCCTCACCCCAGCGGCCCCAGTTGTTGACGCGCTTGGCGATGTCGTGGAACTCGGCGGGGAACGCCATCGCTGCCTCCCGGTCTCAGGGCTTGTGCTGGGGTGCGTCCGTGCTCCTAAAATCTAACGGTCCGTCAGAAACTCTGAGAAGGGGCGGGACCGGACGTGGGCAACTTCCTGAACGGAAAGGTCGTCGCGGTCACCGGGGCCGGGCGTGGCATCGGGCGGGCCGTCGCCCTCACGTGCGCGGCCGAGGGCGCCAAGGTCGTCGTCAACGACTACGGTGTCGCGGTCGACGGCAGCGGACCGACAGGTGAGGTCGCGGCCGCCGTCGTCAAGGAGATCGAGGCGGCCGGCGGCGAGGCCACCGCGGTGACCGACGACGTCTCGTCGATGGCGGGCGGCGAACGGATCGTCACCACGGCCGTGCAGACCTACGGCCGCGTCGACGGAGTCGTCTGCGTCGCCGGGATCCTGCGCGAACGCATGCTCTTCAACATGGGCGAGGACGAGTGGGACCCGGTCCTCGCCACCCATCTGAAGGGCACCTTCACCGTCTTCCGCGCCGCCTCGGCCGTGATGCGACGGCAGGGCTCGGGCACCCTCGTCGGCTTCACCAGCGGCAACCACCAGGGCAGCGTCTCCCAGGCCAACTACTCCGCGGCGAAGGGCGGGATCATCTCGCTGGTGCGCAGCGCCGCACTCGGACTGCACCGCTACGGCGTGACCGCCAACTGCGTAGCCCCCGTGGCACGCACCCGCATGTCCGTCAACGTGCCCATGGAGCTCGCCGAGATCGGCGAGCCCGAGGACGTCGCCGCCATGGTCGCCTTCCTGCTCAGCGACCACGCCCGCGACATCACCGGACAGGTCTACACGGTCGCCGGACCCAAGATCGCGGTCTGGGCGCAGCCCCGCGAACTGCGCGCCGCCTACGCGGACGGCGGGGGATGGACACCGCAGCGCATCGCCGCCGCGCTGCCCGGCTCCGTCGGCACCGACCCCATGCCGATGCTCGCCCAGGTCGAGGCCATGCGCGCCGCCGCGGCCGCCTCCCGAGGGCAGTGACGGCCCCGCACCGAGGAGAGGGCGGACCATGGACTTCACCTTCGGCCCGGAGACGGAGGCCTTCCGCGCAGAGGCCCGGGAGTGGCTGACGGCGCACCCGGACCGCGCACCCGGCAGGGAGTGGGAGCGGGAACTCGGCGCCGCCGGCTGGATCGGCCTCGGCTGGCGCGGCGACTACGGCAACCGGCGTGCCACCCTGCCCCAGCAGGTCGCCTGGGGCGAGGAGTACGCCCGCGCCGAGGCGCCCGCCCGGTCCGGGCACATCGGCGAGAACCTGCTGGCACCCACCCTGGAGGCGCACGGCACGCCCGACCAGCGCGACCGCTTCCTGCCGCCGGTCGCCCGCGGCGAGGAACTGTGGTGCCAGGGGTACAGCGAGCCCGGGGCGGGCTCCGACCTCGCCGGCGTCCGCACCGCGGCCGCCTCGGACCACGACGCCGACGGTCCCTGCTACCGCGTGACCGGCCAGAAGATCTGGACCTCCCTCGCCCAAGACGCCGACTGGTGCTTCGTCCTGGCCCGCACCGAACCCGACTCGCGCCGGCACCACGGACTGAGCTTCCTGCTGGTCCCCATGGACCAGCCCGGCAGCGTCGAGGTCCGCCCCATCCGCCAGCTCACCGGGACGGCCGAGTTCAACGAGGTCTTCTTCGAAGGGGCCCGCGCCGATGCCGCCCACGTCGTCGGCGGGGAGGGCAACGGCTGGCAGGTCGCCATGTCCCTCCTGGGCTTCGAGCGCGGGGTCTCCACCCTCGTGCAGCAGATCGGCTTCGAACGCGAACTGCGGCAGGTCGTCGACCGCGCCGTCGCCACCGGGGCGGTGACCGACCCCGTGCTGCGGGACCGGCTGGTGCGCCAGTGGGCCGAGTTGCGCACCATGCGCTGGAACGCCCTGCGCACGCTGGGCACCGCCGACCCGGCCGCCCCGAGCGTCGCCAAGCTGCTGTGGGGCGGCTGGCACCAGCGGCTCGGCGAACTGGCCGTCGCCGTCCGCGGCGCCCCCGCCGCGACCGGCCCAGCGCCGTGGGAGCCGGAGCGGCCCTACGAACTCGATCAGGCCCAGCGCATGTTCCTCTTCAGCCGCGCCGACACCATCTACGGCGGCTCGGACGAGATCCAGCGCACGATCATCGCCGAGCGGGTGCTCGGCCTCCCGAAGGAGCCTCGCGGATGAACAGCGACGGGACGTACGGCCATTGGATCGGCGGCCGGTGGCACGAACCGGCCGGAGCGCACTATCCAGTTGTCAATCCGGCCACGGAGGCGACCGTCGGGCACGCCCCCGAAGCGGGCCCGGCGGACGTGGACGCCGCGGTGCGCGCAGCCCGGGACGCGTACGAGGGCTGGTCCCGTACGAGCCCGGCGGAGCGCGCCGCGATCCTGGAGCGGATCGCGGACGTCCTCGCCTCGCGGTCGGCGGATCTCGTACCGCTGCTCCAGCAGGAGACGGGAGCGACGATCCGTGTCGCGTCGAGCATGCAGATTCCCACGGCGGTGGACCGCTTCCGGCGCTACGCGCGGGGCGCGCTGGAACCGGACACGATCCCCTTCGCGCCGCAGCCCGTGAAGGCCTCGCCGCTCGCCCCCGGCGGGCTGGTCAACGCGGCGGCGGTACGGCGTCCGGTGGGCGTCGTCGCCTGCATCACCTCCTACAACTTCCCCCTGGTCAACCTGGCCGGCAAGGTCGCCCCCGCCCTGGCCATGGGCAACACCGTCGTCGCCAAGCCCGCGCCCCAGGACCCGCTGACCTGCCTGCTGCTCGGCGGGATCATGCGGGAGGCGGGCCTGCCCGACGGGGTGTTCAATGTCATCACCGGCTCGGGCGCCGCGGCCGGTGAGGCACTGGTCGCGCACCCCGGCGTCGACATGATCAGCTTCACCGGCTCGACGGCGGTCGGGCAGGCGATCGCCCGCGTCGCGGGCGCGTCGATGAAGCGGACCCTGATGGAACTGGGCGGCAAGGGCGCGGCGATCATCCTCGAGGACGCCGCACCGGGCGTCCTCAGATCAGCGGTATCTGCTGTCGGTTCAACATGGGCATTCCATTCAGGTCAGATCTGCACGGCACCGACCCGTGTGCTCGTCCCCCGCGGGCGGTACGAGCAGGTGATCACCGCCCTTGAACAGTACGCCCGTTCGCTGACCGTCGGGGACCCTGTGGATAACTCCACCGTCGTCGGCCCGCTGATCACCGCCGCGCACCGCGACCGCGTCGAGGCGTACATCGCCGGCGCCCGCGAGCAGGGCGCCCGCGTCGTCACCGGCGGCGCGCGCCCCGACCTCAAACCCGGCTACTACGCGGCCCCCACGCTCCTCGCGGACGTCACGCCCGCCATGACGGTCGCCCGCGAGGAGATCTTCGGCCCGGTCGTCGCCGCCCTCCCGTACGACACCGAGGACGAGGCCGTCGAGATCGCCAACGGCACCCCGTACGGCCTGTACGACTACGTCTTCGGCAGCGACACCGCGCGCGCCTGGGCCCTGGCCGCCCGCCTGCGCAGCGGCAACGTCGGCATCAACACCGTGCAGCGTCACCCCGAGACGCCCTTCGGCGGCTTCAAGCACAGCGGGATCGGCCGCGACGGCGGCTCCTTCGGACTGCACGCGTACAGCGAGCTCCAGGCGGTGGTGTGGTGATGAGAGGCGTGATCTTCGACGGGACGGAGCCCGCGGTCGTCGACGACCTGGAGGTCCGGGACCCGGGCCCGGGCGAGGTGCTGGTCCGCATCCACGCGGCCGGGCTGTGCCACAGCGACCTGTCCGTCGTCGACGGGGTCATCCCCTTCCCCGTACCGGTCGTGCTCGGCCACGAGGGGGCGGGCGTCGTCGAGGCGACCGGCGCCGGCGTCTCGCACGTCTCGCCGGGCGACCGCGTGGCCCTGTCCACCCTCGCCAACTGCGGCACCTGCCCGGACTGCGACCGGGGCCGCCCGACGATGTGCCGCAAGGCCATCGGCCGTCCCGGCAGGCCCTTCAGCCGTCAGGGCGAGCCGCTGTTCAACTTCGCCTCCAACTCGGCCTTCGCCGAACTGACCGTCGTCAAGGCCGTCCAGGCCGTCCCCCTCCCCGCGGACATCCCCCTCACCTCGGCCGCGCTCATCGGCTGCGGGGTGCTGACCGGGGTCGGCGCCGCCCTCAACCGCGCCCGGGTCGACCGCGGCGACACGGTCGTGGTCATCGGCACCGGTGGCATCGGCCTGAACGTGCTGCAGGGCGCGCGCATCGCGGGCGCCTCCCGGATCGTCGCCGTCGACACCAACCCGGCGAAGGAGGAACCCGCGAGGCTGTTCGGCGCCACCGAGTTCGTGGACTCGGCGGAGGCGGCTCGCGCGCTGCTGCCCACCGGCGCCGACCACGTCTTCGAGTGCGTCGGCCACGTCGGGCTCATCCGCCAGGCCGTCGACCTCCTGGACCGCCACGGCCAGGCCGTCCTGCTGGGCGTGCCACCGGCCGACGCCGAGGCGTCCTTCCTGGTGTCCTCCATGTACCTCGACAAGTCCATCCTGGGCTGCCGCTACGGCTCGGCACGGCCGCAGCGCGACATCGCGCTCTACGCCGACCTCTACCGGCAGGGCCGGCTCCTGCTGGACGAACTCGTCACCCGCACCTACCCGGTGGAGGACTTCGCCAAGGCGGCGGAGGACGCCCGGGGCGGCCGCGTGGCGCGGGGCGTGCTGACCTTCTGAGGCGGGTCAGAACGCCGCCGTCGCCCGGAAGGTGCGCCGGTAGGCGCTGGGCGAGACGCCGAGGACGGCCTGCAGGTGCTGCCGCATGGAGGCCGCCGTGCCGAACCCGGCCTGCGAGGCGACCTGGTCGACCGACAGGTCGCTGGACTCCAGCAGGTGCCGGGCGCGCTCGACGCGCTGCTGTGTCAGCCACTGCCCGGGGCTGGTGCCCACCTCCTCCCGGAAGCGGCGGGTGAAGGTGCGCACGCTCATCGCCTCGCGCTCGGCCAGCTCGCGCAGCGTCAGCGGCTGGTCGAGCCGGTCCAGCGCCCAGGAGCGCGCCGCGGCCGTGGTGGCCTGCTGGGGCTCGGGGACGGGCCGTTGGATGTACTGGGCCTGTCCGCCCTCCCGGTGCGGCGGCACGACCGTACGGCGCGCGCTGGCGTTGGCCACGGCGGTGCCGTGGTCACGGCGTACGAGGTGCAGGCACAGGTCGATGCCCGAGGCGACGCCCGCGGAGGTGAGGATGGCGCCGTTGTCCACGTACAGGACGTCCGGCTCGACCCGCACCTGGGGGAAGAGCCTTTGGAAGTGGTCCGTGCTCGACCAGTGCGTGGTGGCGCGCAGACCGTCCAGGTGGCCGGCCGCGGCGAGGAAGTACGAGCCGGTGCAGATGGAGACGAGCCGGGCGCCGGGGCGGATGCGGGCGAAAGCCGCCGCCATCTCCGCGGGCAGCCTGCCCTCGGTGTGCGCGACGGAGCGCTCATGGGCGGCGGGGACGATGACGGTGTCGGCCGTCTCCAGGACCTCGGGGCCGTGGGCGACGTGGATCTCGAAGTCGGCCTCGGCGCGCACCGGCCCGGGACCGTGCGGGGAGCACGTCACCACCTCGTACAGATCGACCCCGTCGGAGTCCCTCGCGCCGCCGAAGATGCGGTGCGGGATGCCCACTTCGAAGGGGATCACACCGTGCTGCACCAGGACGACGACCCGGTGGCGCACCGGTGTGCGCGGCGCGGCGGTCGGAGAAGGCGTCTCCATGGATTCGGCCATGGCCCGATCCTTGCACAACATGGCCATCCGGCCACTCGTTTCGTGAAAGACGATGCCGGATGCTGACCTGGTGACGCAGACTCCCGAGCTTCCCGTGCAGCCCCTGGCCGACAGGGGCCCCGACGTTCCCCGGCCGTTCCGCACGCCCCGGATCCACCGCGCGTGGTCGGTGGCGGCCGCCGCCTTCGTCACGCTCATCGGCGCCGCCGGCTTCGCCTCCCTGCCCGGACTGCTGATCGAGCCGCTGCACGGCGAGTTCGGGTGGTCGCGGGGCATGATCGGCCTGGCCGTCTCGGTCAACCTCGCGCTCTACGGCGTGACGGCGCCGTTCGCCGCCGCGCTCATGGACCGCTTCGGCATCCGCCGGGTCGTCGCGGCCGCGCTCGTCACCATCGCGACGGGTGCGAGCCTGACCGTCTTCATGACCGCGAGCTGGCAGCTCGTGCTCCTGTGGGGCGTGCTCGTCGGGCTGGGCAGCGGCTCCATGGCCCTGGCCTTCGCGACCACCGTCACCAACCGCTGGTTCGAGGACCGGCGCGGCCTGGTCACGGGCATCCTGACGGCGGCCGGCGCGGCGGGACAGCTGATCTTCCTCCCCCTGCTCTCCGTCATCATCGAGCACGCGGGCTGGCGCGCCGCGGCCCTCACCGTGGCGGGCGCCGCGGTCGTCGTCGCGCCCTTGGTCTACCTGCTGCTGCGGGACCACCCCGCCGACGTGGGCCTGGCCCCGTACGGTGCCGCGGAGTTCGTGCCGAAGCCGCCGCCGGTGACGGGGGCGGCCAAGCGGGCGGTCAAGGCGCTGTTCAACGCAGCCCGCGGCGGCCCGTTCTGGCTGCTGGCGGGGACCTTCGCGATCTGCGGCGCCTCGACGAACGGCCTGGTCAAGACGCACTTCGTGCCCGCGGCCCACGACCACGGGATGCCGGTGACGGCCGCCGCCTCACTGCTCGCCGTGATCGGCATCTTCGACATCGCGGGCACGGTGGCCTCCGGCTGGTTCACCGACCGCTTCAGCCCGCGGCGGCTGCTGGCCACCTACTACGGGCTGCGCGGACTGTCGCTGATGTTCCTGCCGGTGCTCCTGAACGACGCCGTCCACCCGCCCATGGTGCTGTTCATCGTCTTCTACGGCCTGGACTGGGTCGCCACCGTGCCGCCGACCATCGCCCTGTGCCGTGAGTTCTACGGCGCCGACAGCGCCATCGTCTTCGGCTGGGTACTCGCCTCCCACCAGTTGGGCGCCGCCCTGGTGGCGTTCCTCGGTGGCGCGGCGCGCGACACCTTCGGCTCCTACGACGTGGTCTGGTACTCCTCCGGGGCGCTGTGCGCGGTGGCGGCGCTCATGGCGCTGGTGATCCGGCGGCGGGCGACCCCGGGCGCCGGGGCGCTCCCGCTCGCGGCGTAGCCGGCCGGCCCCGGCGCCGCCGGGTCCCGCGGCTGCCCTGGTGGCGGTACGGGAACCGCGTGCGGCGCCGGGGCGTCCGTCCTGTGCGTG
This sequence comes from Streptomyces sp. NBC_00510, assembly GCA_036013505.1. Lineage (NCBI taxonomy): Bacteria > Bacillati > Actinomycetota > Actinomycetes > Kitasatosporales > Streptomycetaceae > Streptomyces > Streptomyces sp. NBC_00510. Next base: position 5,591,874 of record CP107851.1, read on the forward strand.
AGGGAAGCGGCCAAGGGCCTCACCGGCCTCCTTGTGGCGGGCCTGGGTGCGGCGTCCGCGCTGCTGGCATGGGCGCCGCTCGCCAGGGTCAACGTCGAGGGCGGCTTCGAGGGACAGCGCCGGGATTTGAGCGTCCTCTACGTGGACCTTCCGCTCATCGCCGCGGGCGGTGCCCTGGTGCCGCTCGCCTTCTGGCTGCTCACGCTGCGCGGGTCGCGCCGCCCCGGGCTCGCGGCCCTGGTGGCGGCGGCCGTGGCCGCCCTCGGGATCTGGGCGCTGACCAGTTGGTGGGCGCCCCACCAGGCGCCGGAGTTCACGGGCTGAGGCGCGTACGGCGGCCGCGGTCAGGGCGCGAGCCGGCCGAAGCTGCCGCGGTGGAAGAGCAGCGGCCCGTCGTCTTCCGCACCGTGGCCCAGATCCCGGACCCGGCCGATGACGACGAGGTGGTCGCCGCCGGTGTGCACGGCGTGGATCGCGCAGTCGATCCACGCGGCCACGCCGCGCAGCCGGGGCGAGCCCGTCACCGGCGCCGGATCCCACTCCACGCCCGCGAACTTGTCCCCGCCGCTCACGGCGAAGGAGCGGCACAGCTCCTGCTGGCCCGCGCCGAGCACGTTCACGCAGAACACCCCGGCCCGCGCGATGCGCGGCCAGCTGGTGGATGTGCGCGCCACCATGAAGACGACCAGCGGCGGATCGAGCGACAGCGACGCGAACGACTGGCAGGCGAACCCGGCGGGTCCGCCCTCCGCGTCGTCCCCGGGCGCCGCGATCACCGTCACGCCGCTCGCGAAGTTCCCCAGCACCTTCCGGAATTCGGCCTGGTCCACCGGGGCGCGCTCGTCCGGCCGCACGGCCCGCAGTTCGGGCGGCGGCAGCGGGTCCACCCGCCCGGACGTCGTCACCGCCCCGGCCGACCGGAGGTAGCGCACGACGGCGACCGCCATGCCTGCTTGTCCCATCACGCCTCCCATTGAAACTGACGGATCGTCAGAAGTGAAGGCCCGCACGGCAGCCGGACGAGGATCGGGCGTACCGTGCCGGCCATGGGATGGGGTACGGGGTGGGGGTCCCCGGCGCGGCCCGCGGTCGACCCGTGGGGCGATGCCGGACGCGCGGCGGCGGTCACGACGTACTGCGCGGTGGGGGTGATCGCGGCAACGGTCCGTATGGTCGTCCTTCCGTCCCTGAAGTCCTCGGACGGTGCCTTCGAGGAACCGCTCGCCCTTTGCGTGCTGCCGCTGGCCCTGGTCCCCCTGTGGGCCTTCGCAGTGGCCGCCTCGCTCCTGCACGCCCTGCCGGCGACGGTCCTGGGACTCCGGCTCGCGGCGCGCACGGGGCGCCCCCGTTGGCTCTGCCTGCTGGCGGCGGAGGCCGCGACGGCCGCCGTCCTCGCGGTGCCGGTGGTGTGGCTCGGCGGTCCGTACCCGCTCACGTGGCTGTGCCTCGCGGGTGCCGGTGCGGCGCCGGTGCCGGTCACCTCGTTCTACGCGGGGCGCCGGGACCCGGAGGGCAGGACCGGGTGGGCGCGGCAGCGGCAGGTCGCGTTCCAGATCTCCGTCGTGGCGATCGCGGTGGTCGGGCTCGTCTTCGCGGGCGCTTTGCTGGCGTACGGCACCGGACTGCTGGAGGAGTACCGGCCCCCGCCCGGGGCCGGGGCGCCCGGGGAGTGAGCCTTCGCGGTGTCACCGGCCACGGAAGTCCGGTGGGCGGCGTTCGATGAAGGCGCGCAGTCCCTCCTGGGCGTCGGCGGTGGTCATGTTCTGCTCCTGCGCGGCCGCCTCGGCGGCGAAGGCCGTCGCGCGGTCGGAGTCCAGGGACGCGTTGACGAGTTGTTTGGTCAGGGCCAGGGCGCGGGTGGGGCCGGAGGCGAGTCGCTGGGCGAGGGCGTCGGCGGCCGAGTCGAGTTCCTCGCCGGGGACGACGCGGTTGACCAGCCCGAGGCGTTCGGCGGCGGCGGCGGGGAGGTCGTCGCCGAGGAGGAGGAGTTCCTTCGCGCGGTGCGGGCCGATCAGGCGGGGGAGGAGGTAGGCGCCCCCGCCGTCGGGGACGAGACCGCGGCGGACGAAGACCTCGATGAACTTCGCCGTGTCGGCGGCCAGGACGAGGTCGCAGGCGAGGGCGAGATGGGCACCGAGACCGGCGGCCGTGCCGTTCACGGCGGCGACCACGGGTTTCTCGCAGTCGAGGACGGCGGCGATGAGGCGCTGGGCCCCGGACCGGATCGTCCGGGCCACGTCGCCCGCGACCCGGTCCGCGGCGGCCGGACCGCCGCGCAGGTCGGCCCCCGCGCAGAAGGCCCGGCGGCCGGCGCCGGTCAGGACGACGGCCCGCACGGCCGGGTCCGCGGAGGCCTCCAGAAATTTCTCGATGAGGCGTTCGCGCAGGTCAGGGGTGATGGCGTTCATCGCCTGGGGGCGGTTGAGGGTGAGCCGGGAGACCCCGTTGTCGGTGACGTGGAGTACAACGGATTCCACGGAGCCATCACGCTCCGTGACCACTCCACGGGGGGAGTCAGTCATGTGTGTTCTCCTGACGGCAGACGGCCAGTGCGTCGAGGGCGCAGGCGCCCTGCCCGCGCGGCAGCACCATCAGCGGATTGATGTCGAGTTCGGCGAGGCCGTCGCCGAGTTCCAGGGCCATGCGCTGCACGCGGAGGATGACGTCGACGAGCGCGTCCGCGTCGGCGGGTGGCGCCCCGCGCACGCCGTCGAGCAGGCGGGCGCCGCGCAGTTCCCGCAGCATGTCCCGCGCGGTCCCGGCGTCGAAGGGCGGTACGCGGACGGCGGTGTCCCGCAGGACCTCGACGAGGACCCCGCCGAGGCCCGCGGTGACGGTGGGCCCGAAGAGCGGGTCGTGGCTCATGCCGACGACCATCTCCACGCCTCGCTCCACCATCTGGCAGACGAGGACGCCGTCGAGGTCCAGGTCCTCGCAGCGGGCGATGTCGGCGAGTTCGCGGTAGGCGTCGCGGACCTGGCTGGCGGAAGTGAGGCCGATCTTGACCAGGCCGAGTTCGGTCTTGTGCGCGAGCCGGTCGGCGGACGCCTTCATCACCACGGGGTAGCCGACCTGGGCCGCCGCCCGGACGGCACCGGCGGCGCTGGTGACCAGTTGCTCGCGCGGGACGCGGATTCCGTACGCCCGGAGCAGCTGCTTGGCGGCGTGCTCGCTCAGCCGGCGGCCGGGGTGCAGCAGGGCGCGCGCCTTCCGTGCGGAGGAGGAGGGCGTGCGCGGCGCGTCGTCGAAGGGGGAGCGGTAGCCGGCGGCGAAGCGGTGGTGGTCCAGCCACGCCCGTACGGCGGTCACGCAGTTGCCGAAGGTGCGGAAGGTGGCGAGCCGGGAGGAGCCGAGCAGGGTGGTCCGGTAGGCCTCCTCGGTGCCCACGGGGGAGCCCCAGATCACGCACACCAGTTTGTCGGTGGCCTCGGCGGCCTCGGCGAGGTCCCGGGCCAGCCGGTCGCTCATCGGAGGGAAGGGGCCGGTGATCGGGCAGACGAGCACGCCGACCGCGGGATCGGCGAGGATCGCGTCGATGATCTTCCGACCGCGCCAGTCCCCGACGGGATGGCCCCCGCTGTCCACGGGGTTGGAGACGTTCAGGTACTCCGGTATCCACTGGTGGAGTTCGGCCTGCTTCGGCTCCGGGAGGGTGGGCAGCGGCAGCCCGGCGGTGGTGGCCAGGTCCGCGAAGTGCGCCCCGGTGCCGCCGGAGATCGAGTAGACGACCACGCCCTCGGCGGCCGGCGGCCGGGCCCGGGCCAGCAGGGCGGCGGTGTCCTGGAGTTCGTCCAGGGCGTCGACGCGGATCACGCCGAACTGGCGGAAGGCGGCGTCGGCGACCGCGTCGGATCCGGTGAGCTTGCCGGTGTGGGTGGCGGCGGCGCGGGTGCCCGTCTCGGTACGGCCCACCTTGACCATGACCACCGGCACCTTGTTACGGGCCGCGCGGTCGGCGGCGAGGGCGAACGAGCGCCCGTCCTTGAGGCCTTCGGCGTAGACCGCGATCGCGCCGACCTCGGGCCGCCCGGCGAAGTAGGAGAGGAAGTCGGCGGTCTCCAGGTCGGCCTCGTTGCCGGTCGGTGCCCAGTGGCTGAGCCGGATGCCGAGCTCCTGCAGGGCGTAGACCGGACGGCCCTGGTGGCCGGACTGGGTGATCAGGGCGATCGCCGGCCCGGGGAGGTCCTCACGGAACGCCTGGAAGGCGTTGAGGTTGGTGTTCGGCCCCAGCAGTCGCAGTCCGCTGCCCGCGACGGCCCGGCCGAGCCGCTCCTGGGCGGCGGTGCCCGCCTCCCCGGTCTCGGCGAAGCCGGAGGCGAAGACGACCGCGAACCGTGCCTTGGCCCCGGTGAGCTGTTCGAGGACGGGGAGGGGGTCGGCGACGAGCAGGACGGCGAGGTCGACCGGCTCGGGGAGATCCGCGACGGATGCGTGGCAGGGCAGGCCGAACACGGTGCCGCGGCCGGGATTGACCGGGTGGAGCCGGGCGCCGACCCGCTCGGCCCAGGTGACGAGTTGCCGGGTGATGCCGGTGTTGGGGCGGCCCTCGGCGTCCGAGGCGCCCACCACGGCCAGGGACTCGGGCCGGAAGAAGCGGTCGAGGTCGGGCACGCAGGCGTGCAGCGGGCGCCCGCTGACGTCCACGTCGTCCGTGCCGTGGCCCGGGCCGCCGGCGTCCGCCGCGGGATCGGTGCCGCGTGTGCTGAAGGTCGATCCAAGCATGTGTCTCGCCCGTCCCGCTCGAAGGTCCAGAGAACTGACGCAATGTCAGATTACTGAACTGACGATCCGTCAGGAACGGGGAGGATGCGAGAAACCTGTGCGCCCCGCGGGAAGGCGGTCCGGCCGGCCGAAGGGGAGAGGGCCGGCCGGTCCGCCGGACCGGGGTGGAGCGGGAGTGGTACGGGGGCAGTGCGGGGGTGCGCAGGGGTGGTACGGAGGCGGTGCGTGTGGCGTCGCGGGTGCTCGTCCGTACCCCCTCGATGCCCACCGCGCGCGTTCGCTACCGCCGCGCCACGGCTTTGGCGATCCGGCGCGCGTCGATGGCCATTTCGCGGAACATGCCGCTGATGGGATTGGTGAAGCCGGTGAAGTACAGACCGGGAGCGTTCTTCGGACTGCGGCCGCCGTGCCGCACGGGCCGGCCCCGCTCGTCCAGGACGTCGAGATGACCGACGAGCGGTTCCAGGCCGCGCCGGTAGCCGGTGGCCGCGACCACCGCGTCCGGGGCGATCCGCGTGCCGTCGGCGAGCAGCACCTCGCGCCCGTCGAAGCCCTCGACGGCGGCGACGGGCTCCACCTTCCCCGACCGGACGGCGTCGATGATGCCGACGTCCTGGACGGGGATGGAGCCCTCCCGCACCCGCGAGTAGAGCCCGTTGTCCGGGCGGGGCAGCCCGTACGCCGACAGGTCCGGTACGGAGACGCGCTCCACGTAGGGCGCGATCTTGTCGACCAGCTTCGTGGGGAGGCGGCGGACCATGATCCCGGTGCGCTGCGCGGGCCACCCGGCGGTGGAGCGGCGCATGATGTGCGGGGGCGTCCGCACCGCCAGCCGGACGCGGGCCGCGCCGGAGTCGGCGAGGTCGACGGCGATCTCGGCGCCGGTGTTGCCCACGCCCACGACCAGGACGTCCCGGCCCTCGTAGGGCCGGCCGTTGCGGTAGCGGGAGGCGTGCAGCAGCTCTCCGTCGAAGGTGCCGCGCCCGGGCCAGTCCGGAAGGTGCGGCGAGTGGTTGTAGCCGGTGGCGACGACGACGCTGCGCGCGGTCAGCCGGCGCCCGCCGGTGGCCGGGAGCACCCAGCCCGCCGCCGGGTCCCCGGCGGGCTCGATCCGCCCCACCTCTATGCCGGTGGCGACGTCCAGGCCGTGGAACTCGGCGTACTGCTCCAGGTAGCGGACGACGTCGTCGCGACCCACCCAGCGGCCGTACGACCGGGGTATCCCGAGGCCCGGGAGCGCGGACAGGCGTCTGGTCGTGTGCAGCCGCAGCCGGTCGTAATGGCCGCGCCAGGATGCGCCCACCGCGTCCGACCGCTCGACGACCAGGGTGCGCACGCCCCGGTGCCGCAGCGACGCCGCGACGGCGAGACCGCCGGGACCGGCGCCGACGACGATGGCGTCCGGCGCCGCCGTGTTCGGTAGGGGGGTGGCGGCGGATGCGGAGGTGCCGGCGGATGCCGAGGTGTCGGTCATGGCTGCTCCCGTGCCTGCAGGGTGAGGGTCACTCCGGAAGGTAGCGCGCTTTCGCCCCGCCACCTTGCGGAGGTGCGACCGCATCCGGTCAACTGACAGTTCGTCAGATCCCTTGTCCCGGGGAGGCACACGATGCAGACGATCTGGCTGACCGGCGCCGAATGGCTCGCCGTCCTGCGCATCGGCCTCGGCCTGTGGTGGCTGGAGAGCTGGCGGCACAAGGACAAGAAGGGCTGGTTCGAGCGGGGCACCGGCATCGCCTGGGCCGCCGACGTCGCCGCGAAGCACCGCTGGACCTTCGTCCAGGGCGGATTCACCGCGGTCGTCGCGCCCCGCCCCAAGGTGATGGCCTACGTCGTCGTCTACGCCGAACTGGCCGTCGGGCTCGGTCTCACCGCCGGGCTGCTGACACCGGTCGCGCTGGCCGGCGGCATCGTCCTCAACCTGCTCTATCTCGTCCTCATGATCCACGACTGGGCGGAGCAGGGGCAGAACGCCATGATGATCCTCGCCTCCGTCGTCCTCCTCTTCGCCATGGGCTGGCAGACATGGTCCCTCGACAGCGTCTGGGAGCTCTTCCTGTGACCGGTCTGCCCGAGCCCGACGCCTTCACGCGCACCTACTGGAGCGCCGCCGCCGAGGGCCGGCTGCTGATCCGCCGGTGCCTGGCCGCGGGCTGCGGCGCCGCCCACCACTACCCCCGGGAGTTCTGCCCCCACTGCTGGAGCGAGGAGGTCGTCTGGGAGCAGGCTGCGGGCCACGCCACCCTCTACACCTGGTCCGTGGTGCACGCCAACGACCTCCAGCCGTTCGCCGGACGGGTCCCCTACGTCGCCGCCGTCGTCGACCTCGCCGAGGGACCGCGCATGATGACGGAGGTCGTCGGCTGCGCCCACGACGCGCTGCGCGTCGGGATGGACCTCCGCGTCTGCTTCCGCCCCGCGGCCGCGGGCGGGGAGATCGCGATCCCCGTCTTCCGTCCGGCCCGGGCGGTCACCGCCTCCTTTGCTTGAATGAGGGCGTGCTGAGGCCGGTGGAGTTGGAAGCGTACGGACTGCTGCTCAGGCCCTGGGAGGAGACGTCCGGCGACCTCGACGCGGCACTGCGCGGCCTCGCGGACCCGGACTTCCGCCGCTGGAACACGGCGCACGCCCCCGAGCCCGACGAAGCCGGGGTGCGGGCGTTCCTGCGGCGCCGGCGCGACGGCTGGGGGGCCGGCGACCTCGCGTCGTTCGCGGTCACCGAGGCCGGTGTGGTGCTCGGCCAGGCCGGGATAGGGATGATCGACCACGCCATGCGCGGCGCACGCGTCAGCTACTGGATGCTCCCCGAGGCCCGTGGGCGCGGCGTCGCCTCCCGGGCCTTGGAGGCGGTCACCCGGTGGGCCTTCCGCGATCTCGGCCTGCACCGGCTGGAGCTGGGCCACGCCGTCGGCAACGAGCCCTCCTGCGGTGTCGCGCGGCGCTGCGGTTACGTCCTCGAAGGGGTCCTGCGCGAGGCGGTCGTCGACCTGTCCGGCGCGCTTCGGGACGTCCACCTGCACAGCCGCCTGGCGACCGATCCACGCCCCTGACCCCGGCGACCGGGCGGAGATTTGCCGTGCCTTGGGGGAATCTTGTGCTGATCGGGACAAGTGCTTTCCCGATCACGGTGTGCGGGTTGGCTAGGGTGCGATCCGCCCCTCGCGCGCCGTGGACCCGTACGCCGGTGCATCCGCGCTCCGCACGCGTGTCGCACGCCGTGCCGGACGCGCGCGCCGTGCCGGGGGCTTCAGCAGTCCTGCCAGGCGCACCCGGTGCGGTGCGTCCCGTGTCGTGAATGGGGTGGGGATGTCCGGTCACCGGATGTCGAAGAAGCGTCGCTACATCGCCTGGGCGGTGGCGGCGGCCGCGGTGCTCGTGGGCGGTGGTGTCGCGGCGGGTGCCTCGATGGCGACCACGGTGTCGCGCCCGGCGCCGAAGGTCTACACGGGGCGGGCGTTCGACACCTGCACGGCGCCCTCCGCGTCGGCGATGAAGGCGTGGCACAACGGGTTCTACGGTGCGGCGGCGGTGTACGTCGGCGGCAAGAACCGGGGGTGCGCGCAGCCGAACCTGACCGCGTCCTGGGTCAAGTCGGTCAGCGCCACGGGCTGGAAGCTGATCCCGCTCTACGTGGGCGCGCAGCCGCCGTGCCAGACCAGCCGCAACCCGGAGAAGCTGACCGCCTCCACCGCGACCTCGCTGGGCGCGACGGACGGCGCGGACGCGGTGGCCAAGGCGTCAGCGCTGGGGATGAAGGCCGGCAGCCCGGTGTACCTGGACATGGAGTCGTACGACGTCACCAACACCTCGTGCAACAACGCGGTGCTCGCGTACGTCCGGGCGTGGGACAAGGCCGTGCACGCCAAGGGCTACTGGGCCGGCTTCTACGGCTTCCGCAGCTCCAGCGCGAAGGCCGTCGCCACGGCGGCCAACCGCACCGACCTGCCGGACGTCCTCTGGTACGCGCTGTGGGACGAGCACAAGACCACGACCACGGACTGGCCGTTCTCCACGTCGCTGTGGACCGGCCACCGCCGCGGCCACCAGTACATGGTCAACAGCAAGGAGACCCGCGGCGGTTACACCATCACCGTGGACCGCAGCGACTGGGACGCCCCGGTCGCCGTCACCGGCTGACGCCCGAAGGGGGCGGTGGAGCCCCGGCGGGGCGGAGGGGCGGCGGGGCAAGGGCCCGTGACCCTCAGTCCCGCCCCAGCACCACCGTCCCCGAGGAGCAGAACCAGCCGCCCGTCCCCGAGGCCACGGCCAGCTCCGGCAGCGCCCCACCGGGCCTGCGCACCTGGCGCTCGCCCGCCTCCCCCCGCAGCTGCCGTACCGCCTCGACGAGCAGGAACAGCCCCCGCATGCCGGGATGGCAGGCGGACAGCCCGCCGCCGTCGGTGTTGACCGGCAGGGGCGACGCGACGACGAAGGGCCCGCCCTCGCCCTTGGCGCAGAAGCCGAGGTCCTCCAGCGTGACCAGGGTCATGTAGGTGAAGGCGTCGTAGATCTCGGCGAGGTCCATCTCGTCAGGGGTGACGCCCGCGCGGGAGAAGGCCAGCTGCCCCGAGACCGCGGCGGGGGAGACCGTGAAGTCGTCCCACTCCGACATCGTTGCGTGCGAGACGGCGGTGCCGGAGCCGAGCACCCACACCGGCGGCGGCGCCGCGTCCCGCGCGTACTCCGCGGCGGCCAGGAGCACCGCGCAGCCGCCGTCGGAGCGGATGCAGCAGTGCAGTTTGGTGAACGGGTCGGCGATCATCGGCCCGGACAGGACGTCGTCGACGGTGATCGGCGTGCGGTACATCGCGTCGGGGTTGCGGGCCGCGTTCGCCCGGGCCCGGACGGCGACGGTGGCGAGCTGCTCGGCTGTGGTGCCGTACCGGTGCATGTGGCGGCGGGCGGCCATCGCGTACTTGGCGATCAGCGTGTGCCCGTACGGGGCCGCGAACTGCAGGGGCCCGCGCGCCCCGAAGGACAGGTTGGCGGTGCGCCGCCCGGCCTTGAGGTCGGCACGGGCGGTGGAGCCGTAGACCAGGAGCACGACGTCGGCGTGCCCGGCGGCGATCGCGTCGGCGGCGTGCGCGGCCATGACCTCCCAGGTCGCGCCCCCGACGGAGGTCGAATCGACCCAGCGCGGCCGCAGTCCGAGGTACTCGGCGACCTCGACCGGCGCGAGCGTGCCGAGCCCGGCCGAGGCGAAGCCGTCGACGGACGACCGTGGCAGCCCGCTGTCGGCGAGCGCGCGGCGCGCCGCCTGGGCGTGGAGCGTGTAGGGGGTGGCGTCGTCGACCCTGCCGCAGTCGGACAACGCGATGCCGAGGACGGCGACTTCACGGCCGTTGCGAGTACCCTGACCCTGAGCCATGAATCTGACGGTACATCAGATTCGGGGTTTCCGGACGCCGCCGGATCCCCGAGGTGGGAGGAGAGCTCGCCGTGGACGTCGCCTTCACCGAGGAGCAGGAAGAGATCCGCCGCACCCTGCGCGAACTGCTCCGCAAACGCTGCGGACCGGACGAGGTGAAGTCCGCCGCCCGCACCCCCGAGGGCCGCGACGGCGCCCTGTGGCGGCTGCTGGCGCGGTCGCTGGGGCTGCCCGGGCTCGCCCTGCCCGCCGCGTACGGGGGCGCCGGCTGCGGCCTGGCGGAACTGGTGCTGGCCTGCGAGGAGACCGGCCGGGCGCTGCTGCCCTCACCGCTGCTGGGCACGACCGTGCTCACCGCCCCCCTCGTCGAGGCGCTCGGCACCGACGTCCAGCGCCGCGCCCTGCTCCCGCGCCTCGCCTCCGGGGAGCCCGCGGCCCTTGCCGCACCCCTGGTCGCCCTCGGCCTCACCGGCCCAAACACCGGTGACTGGGCGGGCGGCGGGCGCGCGGGGGGCGTACAGGCGCGCAGGGCGGACGGGGTCTGGCGGCTGTACGGGCAGGCGGACCAGGTGCTCGGGGGCCCCGGCGCCGGGCTGCTGCTGGTGGCCGCCCATACGGGTGGCTACGCCCGCAGCCGGATCCGGCTCTTCCTCGTCCCCGGCGACGCTCCGGGCCTGGTCCGCAGGCGGCTGACCGCCCTGGACGAGACCCGCCCGCAGGCCCGCGTCGAGCTGCGCGACGTCCCCGCCGAGCCTCTGGGCGGGGAGGAGGCGGGCGATCCGCGCCCCGCGCTCGCCCGTACGGGTGTCCTGGCCGCCGCCGCACTGGCCGCGGAAGCCGTCGGGGCGGCCTCCCAGGCGCTCGCGGGGACCTTGGAGTACGTCGGGGTCAGGGAGCAGTTCGGGCGGCCCGTGGGCTCCTTCCAGGCCGTCAAGCACCGTCTCGCCGACCTGTACGTCCAGGTCCAGGCCGCCCGCTCGGCCGCCTACTACGCCGCCTGGGCCGTCGGGAGCCCCCCGGAGCAGGCGCCGGACGCCGCGGTGGCGGCGCCGCTCGCGCTCGCCCAGGGCCTGGAGGCGCTGCGCGCCACCGCGGGCCAGGCGGTCCAGTTGCACGGCGGCATCGGCTTCACGTGGGAGCACCACGCGCACCTGTACGTGAAGCGGGCCGCCTCCGACGAGCTGCTCTTCGGCCCCGTGCACGCGCTGCGGGCCCACGCGGCCGAGCGGGCGGGCCTCTTCACACCCACGCCCGCTACCACGACCAAGGGGAGGGCGGCGGCATGAGCGTGCTGCGGACCGCCGTGCAGAAGGTGTCGTCGACCCGGGCGTTCGCCAGGGTCGGGCCGCATGTCGTCCCGGCGGTGGACCGGTTCGTGCACCGGGCGACCCGCGGCAGGGTGCTGCTCAGCGCGCGGATGCTGCCCGGTTTGGTGCTCACCGCCACCGGCGCGCGCAGCGGGCTGCCCCGGCGCACCCCGCTGGCCTGCATGCCCGAGGAGGGCGGGACCTTCGTGCTGGTCGGCAGCAACTTCGGGCGCACGGAACACCCGGCGTGGACGGGGAACCTGCTGAAGCACCCCGACGCGGAGGTCAGCTGGCGCGGCCGGGACATCGCGGTCCGGGCGGAGTTGCTGACGGGCGGGGAGCGCGAGGCGGTGTGGGCGGCGCTGCTGGAGTTCTGGCCGCCGTACGCGACCTACGCGCGGCGCGTGGAGCGACGGATCCGGTTGTTCCGGCTCGTCCCCAGGGAGCCGGGCGGCGGCAGGGCCGTGGAGCCGTAGAGCCGTAGGGCGGAGCCCCCGGAAAGGACAACGCGGGCGCCAGGGCCGGCAACCTCCCCCGAGGACCGGTCGGCGCCCGCGTCGTTGCAGGCAGGACTTCGACGTGAACGTAGATCAACAATGCCGCCGGAGGCGGGCGTCAGCGCCGCGGCGTCACCGCGTCGGCTTCTTGCCCGTCACACCGAGGTGCACCAGCAGCGAGAGGTTCGGCTTCAGCTCGGCCTGTTTGACGCCCCAGCTCTGGAAGCCCTTCTGGTGCGCGGCGACCGCGGCGAGCATGGCCACGAGGGATCCGGCGACGGCTGCCGGGCTGACATCCTTGTCGACGCGGCCCTTGCCCTGGAGCTCCTTGATCGAGTCGGAAAGGGAGTTGGTGAGGGGGTTGAGGATCTTCATGCGGATCTTGTAGAACCGCTTGTCCCCTTCGGCCGCGCCCAGGTCGACGACGCGCAGGATGGCGTCGTGCTTGCGCCAGAAGGAGAGGAAGCCCTCGACCAGTTCCTCCGCCGCCGTGGCGCCGGACTTGCCGGCCCAGGAGCGGCCGGCGACGAGGTCCGTCAGCGCGGCCCCCTCCTTGGCCATCTCCTCGGCGAGCTCGAGGACGGCGCCCTCGACGTCGGGGAAGTATTGGTAGAACGTTGCGGGGGAGGTACCCGCCATCCGGGCGACGTCGATGACCTTGACGTCCCGGTACGGCGACGTGCTGAGCATTTCGCCGAGGCAGTCGAGCAGCTTCTGCCGCGTCGCCTGTCCCCGGCGCCCTGCCACACGGCCGTCGACGGTGCGAACTTGTCCTGTCATGCCGTCAGTTTACGGGCTGGTGATCAGCGCGCGATTCGGTGCCTGCAAATGGGGAAGGCCATGTGTTCGATTTCTCCTCGGGCGCGGCGGGGGATCCGCCGATAACGTGTCAAGTCAGACACTCCGTCGATCCACGCGAATCCCCACGTGAATCGGGATCGCCAGCCGCATCACCGGACGAATCGAGGACGAGATGGCCGCGCACCCCGACGGCACCCCCTGCTGGGCCGACGCCATGCTCAACGACCTGGAGGCCGGCAAGCGCTTCTACGGCGGACTGCTCGGCTGGACCTTCGGGCAGGGGGAGGAGCAGTACGGCCAGTACACCCAGGCGTACGGCCCGGACGGGAAGAACGTCGCGGCACTCTCCCCCAAGCCGGACGGCCGGATGCCGACGGTGTGGAACCTCTACCTCGCCTCCTCCGACATCCGGGCCACCGCGGGCAGGATCCGTGACTCGGGCGGTCAACTCATCATGGAGCCCATGCCCGTTGGGCCCTTCGGCACGATGCTCATGGCGGCCGACCCGGGCGGCGCGGTGTTCGGGGTGTGGCAGGCCGGCACGCACGGCGGCTTCGAGGTGACCGGCGTCCCGGGCTCCTACATCTGGACCGAGGTCTACACGCGCGAGACCGAGCGGACCGACCCCTTCTACGAGGAGGTCTTCGGTTTCGGCAGCAAGCGGATCGAGGACGAGGCCATCGACTTCCGGATCTTCGTCCCCGAGGGCGAGGAGGTCACCCCCGACAAGGCGGTCCTCGGCCGCTTCCGGATGGGGGAGGGCTTCCCGCAGGAACTGCCCGCCCACTTCGTCGTCTACTTCGCCGTCTCCGACGCCGACCGCGCCGCGGAGGCGGTCGCGCGGCTCGGGGGCCGGGTCACGATGGGTCCGATGGATTCGCCTTTCGGCCGTTTCCTCCTGGCGAGCGACGACCAGGGTGCCCATTTCGCCCTGATCGATCCCGGTACCACGGTCGGTGAGAAGCCGTCCTGAACGCGCGCGGATCCGCAACCGAATCAAAGGTAATCGCGTGTCGACACCGCCCCGGGTTCGCAACTGATACTCATCCCAGGAAGAATCAGGGACGGACCCCGGGATGGGGGGAACCCACGGGGAGGTGGCAGGGCAGTGGTGCAGCAGCTGACGCAGCACGATCCGAGACGGATCGGCCCTTTCGAGGTGCTGGGCAGGCTGGGCGCCGGCGGTATGGGCCTGGTCTATCTCGCCCGCTCGGCGTCCGGCCGGCGCGTGGCGATCAAGACCGTACGGGCGGAGCTCGCCGAGGACCAGTTGTTCCGCGTGCGCTTCGCCCGTGAGGTGGAGGCGGCCCGCGCGGTCAGCGGCTTCTACACGGCGGCGGTCGTCGACGCCGATCCCAGGGCCGCCGTGCCCTGGCTGGCGACGGCCTTCGTGCCGGCGCCCTCGCTCGAGGAGATCGTCAACGAGTCCGGGCCGCTGCCCGTGCAGGCCGTGCGGTGGCTGGCGGCCGGGGTCGCGGAGGCGCTGCAGTCGATCCACGGTGCGGGGCTGGTCCACCGGGACCTGAAGCCCTCCAACGTGCTCGTCGTGGAGGACGGCCCGCGGGTGATCGACTTCGGCATCGCGAGCGGGGTGTCCAACACGCGGCTGACGATGACGAACGTCGCCGTCGGCACGCCCGCGTACATGTCGCCCGAGCAGGCCAAGGACTCGCGCAGCGTCACCGGCTCCAGCGACGTGTTCTCGCTGGGCTCGACGCTGGTGTTCGCCGCGACCGGGCACGCGCCCTTCCACGGGGCGAACCCCGTGGAGACGGTCTTCATGCTGCTCCGGGAGGGCCCGGACCTGGCGGGTCTGCCCGGGGACCTGAGGCCGCTCATCGAGGCGTGCATGCGCATGGAGGCGGACCGCCGGCCGAGTCCGGCGGACCTGCAGGCGCAGTTGGCGCCGCATCTGTTCTCGTCCGCGGGTGACGACACCGGTACGGCCTCCGCGTGGCTGCCGCCCGCGGCGGTGGGCCTGATAGAGGAACGGCGCAGTGGCGGGCGCCCCGGCGCGGGGCCGGGCGCCCCCGGCGGTGGCGCGGGCGCCGGAGCGGCCGGTGGCCGCGGTGCGGGTGCCCCGGTGCCCCCGATGCCCGCACAGCCTCCCGCGCCCCCCGTGGCGCGCCCTCCGGCCGCCGCCGAGGGCCCGGGCGGACCGGTGCAGCTCGCCGGTTCGGCACCGATAGGGCCCGGGATGCGGCTCGCCGAGCGCAAGAACCAGGCCGCGGCCACCGCCGGGGACGGGCTCGGCTGGGCCGGCCGTGGCGGCGCGGCCGGGGGCCCGCCGGCGGCGGTGCCCGGCCAGGGCAACGCCCAGGGCTCGCCCCAGGGCGCCCCGCAGGCACCGGCGGTGCCGCCGGGTGAATGGCGGCCGTGGCGGTTCCGCATGTCGAACGACGTGTGGGGCACGCCGGTCGTGTCCTCGGGACGGCTCTACGTGACCTCCTTCGAGGTGCACGCGCTGGACGTGGCCACCGGACGGCGGCAGTTCAAGACCCGTGACGTGGCGTGGACGATGGCGGTCTCGGGCGGCCGGATCCACGGCTCCGACGGGCCGAGCCTGTACGCGCTGGACGCCGCGGACGGCTCCGAGCACTGGCGCACCGGTGTGGACGGCTGGATCTACTCGCTCCGCGCGGACGCCGGGACCGTGGTCACCGGCACCCGCGGTGGCGGCGTGCAGGTCTGGGACGCCGCGGCCGGACGGCTGCGCTGGGAACGCGGCGGGGCGCAGACGGAGTTCGAGACGCCCGAGTCGGGCCCGAGCGTGGTGGACGGGGTCGTGTACTTCCACGGCGGCGGCCGGCTGCACGCCCTGGACGCGACGAGCGGCGCGGAGCACTGGTCGTACCCGACCGGGGAGGGCGGCGCCATGCCGACCCGTCCGGTCGTCGCCGACCGCGCGGTCTACGTGACCGTGGGGAACCGCGTGCTGGCGCTGGACGCCCGCAGCGGCGCCGAGCGGTGGCGCTTCGACGCCCCCGCGGTGATGTTCGCGCCGCCCGCCTACGTGCCGGGACCGGGTGTCACGGGCGGCGGCGTCTACGTCGCCGACTACCTGGGCACCGTGTACGCCCTGGACCCGGCGGACGGGCGCGACCGCTGGCGGGTCGCGACGGAGCAGCGGCAGAGCGTGGAGCCGGTGCTCGTCGCGGGCGGCTCGGTGATGCTGGGCGCGGGCGGCGCGCTGTACACGCTCGACGCGGTCTCCGGCACCCCGAAGTGGCGCTTCGCCGCGCAGGGCGAGATCGTCGGCTCCCCGGTGGTGGCCGACGGGCGGGTGCACTTCGGCTCGAAGGACCACTGCCTCTACACGGTCGACGCGAGCGGCGGCCAGTTGCGCTGGAAGCTGGAGACCGGCGGGGAGATCACCGGTTCGCCGGTCGTCTCGGAAGGCGTGGTCTACGCGAGCAGCAAGGACCGCTGCGTGTACGCCCTCAACGCCGTGAAGGGCACCGAGGCGGCCACCCGGCGCGCGTGACGTACCCGGCTGACGGCCGTCGTGCCACACACGGAAGGGGCTGACGACGGCCGCCGCCGGCCAACTTACGCGGCGGGGGGCCGGGGCGCCACGCGAGCGGCGGCAGGGTGACCTTCGTTCACCGTGTTCCGGCCACGGCGTCGACGCGGGTTCCACCGCGCGCCACGACCCGCCCCCGTGCCCGCCGACGTGACGGTGTCGCCGACGGGGTCCCGGAGCAAGGGCGGCCACGGGGACGCGACGTCGGGCGGCACGTGCCGCCCGAGGAGGCCCGCCCGGACGCCTCCGACGGTCCGCGGCGACCCCGGGAAGCGGCAGGAAGGCCGCCGTCACCGTGACGAGGGCTCCACCCTCCGCGCGACGACGGCCGGCCGCACCGCGAGGTCACCGGCCGTCCGCCGAACCGGTCCCGGGCCCGGGACACCGTCACCGCACGCGGTGCTCCCGGGTGCGGTGCGCGAACAGCCGGGCCTGGTGCTCGGGCGGGAGGTTGCCGAGGGCGATGAGGTGCGGCGCGTGCGCGAAGGCCTGGGCCCGCGCGGCCTCGTGGGCCGACCAGACGGCGCGGACGGTGCCCTGCACGGCCTCGGTGGGGTGGGCCGCCAGGACCGCCGCCGCGCGCAGGGCCGCGTCGAGCAGCAGCGGGCCGGGCACGACCTCCGAGACCAGCCCGGTCTCGTGGGCCCGCCGGGCGCCGATCCGCTCCGCGGTGCCCATCAGGGCCATGCGCATCACCTCGCCGTAGGGCATGCGCTGCGCCATGGCGATGGCCTCGTACGCGCTGACCATGCCGTAGCTGGTGTGCGGGTCGAAGAAGGTGGCGTGCTCGGCGGCGATGACGAACTCGCACTCGCCGAGCAGGTAGAAGGCGCCGCCGCAGGCCATGCCGTTGACGGCGGCGATGACCGGCTTCCACAGGTCGTTGGCCTTGGGCCCGACCGTCAGCAGTGGGTCGTCGACGGCGTACGGCGAGGGCGGCTGCGGGACCTGCACCGCGCGGTCCAGGCCGGTGCAGAAGGCGCGGTCGCCGGCTCCGGTGAGGACGACGGCGCGGACCTCGTCGCCGGCGCGGAACTCCCGCCAGAGCGCGCTCAGCCCCGCGGCCGTGGCGAGGTCGATCGCGTTGTGCCGTTCCGGCCGGTCGAGGGTGACGACGGCGACGCCGTCCTTGGTCTCACAGCGCAAGCCAGCGGGGGATGCCGTCATGGAAGACCGCCTTCACGGGGGCGCCGATGCGGATGCGGGCGGGGTCGAAGGAGTCCAGCCGGGCGTCCGGTGCCGTGACCAGGTTGCCCACCAGCCGGATCCGGGGGTCCTCGGCGAGTTCGACGAGGACCACGTTGTACGGGGCCTGCTCGGCGTAGCCGGACAGCAGCGGGGGATGGGGGACGACGTACGACCAGACGCGTCCGCGGCCGCTCACCGGCCGCCACTCGCAGGCGAAGGAGTGGCAGTACGGGCAGCACGGGCGCGGCGGGAAGCGCAGCCGTCCGCAGTCCGCGCAGGCCTGGACGCGCAGTTCGCCGGCCCGGGCGTACTCCCAGAAGGGGGCGCCGTCGTCGTCGGTGACGGGGCTCAGCATGTCAGCTCCTCAGGATCAGGGCGGAGGTCGGGACGCCCTCGCCCGCCGTGACCAGGCAGGTCCGCGCGCCGGGCACCTGGGCGGTGGAGGTGCCGCGCAACTGCCGCACGCCCTCGGTGATGAGGTTGAAGCCGTGGACGTACGCCTCGCTCAGCCCGCCCCCGGAGGTGTTCAGCGGCAGCCGGCCGCCGATCTCCAGGGCGCCGCCCTCGGTGAAGGCGCCCCCCTCCCCGCGGGCGCAGAAGCCGTAGCCCTCCAGGGAGAGCGGGACCAGGGCGGTGAACGCGTCGTAGATCTGGGCGACGTCGATGTCCTGCGGGGTGAGGTCGGCGTGCTTCCACAGGTGGCGGGCGGCGGTCCAGGCGGGGCCCGTCAGGGGGTCGTCGGTCCAGTAGTTGACCATGCCGTGGTGCTGGGCCGGCAGGCCCTGGGCGACGGAGTGGACGTAGACGGGCCGCTGCCGGCCGTCGCGGGCGCGGTCGGCGGAGACCACGACGCAGGCCAGGGCGCCGTCGGTCTCCAGGCAGTTGTCGTAGAGGCAGAGCGGCTCGCTGATCCAGCGCGAGGTCATGTACATCTCGCGGGTCAGCGGGCGTTCGTACATGATCGCGGCCGGGTTCTGGTTGGCGCGGTTGCGGCAGGCCAGGGCGACGTTGAAGAGGTGGTCGCGGGTGGCGCCGTACTCGTGCAGGTAGCGGCGGGTCAGCATGCCGATCTCGTCGGCGGGCCGCAGCAGGCCGAAGGGCCGGGTCCACTGGGCGGGGGTGGGCAGTTGGACGGTGGTGTTCGTCCACGGGCGCGGGCCGCTGCCGCGCTTGCGGGACCGCCAGGCGACGCCCACGGTGGCCTGCCCGGTGGCGACGGCGGCGGCGAGGTGGGCGACGGTGGCGCAGGAACCACCGCCGCCGAAGCCGGCCTTGGAGAAGAAGGTGAGGTCGCCGAGGCCGACGGCCTTCGCCAGCTCGACCTCGTCGGTCTCCTCCATCGTGTACGACGCGAGGCCGTCGACCTCGCGCGGCTCGATCCCGGCGTCGTCGAGCGCCGCCAGGATGGCGCGGCAGGCGAGGGCCTTCTCCGACTCGGGGAGGTGCTTGGCGAAGGGAGTCGCGCCTATGCCGACGATCGCGGTGGCGTCCTTCAATGCTGACATTCCGTCAGGCTATCGCTAATCTGACGGATAGTCAGCTTATGGGGAGGTGCTCGGCGCATGCGCGGTGACCTGGAGTGGGGCAGCGTTGCACGGCTCGTGCGGGAGGCCGCGCGGCGCTGGGGGGAGCGCGAGGCGGTCGTGGACGGCCGGACACGCGTCACGTACGCGGAGCTCGGTGCCCGGGTCGAGCGCGCCGCCGCGGCGGCCGTCGCCTCCGGGATCGCCCCGGGGGACCGGGTCGCCGTCTGGGCGCCCAACACGCTCGACTGGATCACCGCCGCCCTGGGCTCGGTCACCGCCGGCGGGGTGCTCGTCCCGCTCAACACCCGCTCCAAGGGCGCGGAGGCGGCCTACGTGCTGCGCCGCACCCGCGCCCGGCTGCTCTTCGTCACGGGCACCTTCCTCGGCACCTCCTACGTCGCCTCGCTGCGGCGCGCGACGCAGGAGCATCCGCTGCCGGACCTGGAACAGGTCGTCGTCCTCTCCGACGCGGCGCCGGAAGGCCACGGCTACCGGCGCTGGAAGGACTTCCTGGCCGCGGGCGACCCCGTCACCGGTGCGGCGGTACGGGCCCGTTCCGACGCGATCGACGGCTCGGCGCCCTCGGACATCACCTTCACCTCCGGGACGACCGGCCACCCCAAGGGCGCGGTGGTCACCCACGCCCAGACCCTGCGCGTCTACGACGTCTGGGCGGACCTGGCCGGGCTGGAGGAGGGCGACCGCTACCTGATCGTCAACCCGTTCTTCCACACCTTCGGCTACAAGGCCGGGATCATCGCGTGCCTGATGCGCGGCGCGACGATGATCCCGCAGCCGGTGTTCGACGTGGGCACCGTCCTGGCCAACATCGCCGCCGAACGCGTCACCGTGCTGCCGGGGCCGCCCACCCTCCACCAGTCGGTCCTCGACCACCCCGAACGGGCCCAGCACGACCTGAGCTCGCTGCGGCTGGTCGTGACGGGCGCGTCCGTGATCCCGCTGCAACTGGTGGAACGGCTGCGCAGCGAGCTGAAGATCGCCACGGTGCTGACCGCCTACGGGCTGACGGAGGCGAGCGGCACCGTGACGATGTGCCGGCGCGGCGACCCCGCGGAGGTGGTGGCCGCGACCTCCGGGCGGGCCATCCCCGACACGGAGGTGCGGGTGCTCTCCGAGGGGCCGGGCCGCCCCGGCGAGGTCCTGGTGCGCGGCTACCACGTCATGTCCGGCTACTGGGAGGACCCGGGGGCCACGGCCGAGGCCGTCGACGCGGACGGCTGGCTGCACACGGGGGACGTGGGCGTGATGGACGCCGACGGCAACCTGCGCATCACCGACCGCATCAAGGACATGTTCATCGTCGGCGGGTTCAACGCCTACCCCGCGGAGATCGAGCAGGCGCTCGCCCGCCACCCGGACGTGGTGGAGGCGGCGGTGGTGGGCGTCCCCGACCCGCGGCTCGGCGAGGTCGGCCGCGCGTACGTCGTGCGGCGGGACGGGGCCGTGGTCACCGCGGACGACCTGATCGCCTGGTCCCGGCGGGAGATGGCCAACTACAAGGTCCCGCGCGAGGTCGCGTTCCTGGCGGAACTGCCGCGCAACGCGAGCGGGAAGGTGCTCAAGACGCAGTTGCGGGGACGGGGACGATGAGGAGCGCGCCGGGTGTCAGGGGGTGCGGAAGTCGTCGGGCGAGACGATCGTCTGGTGCCGGTTGTCCGCGCCGTCCGCGGCGGCGGCCGGGAGCGCGGCGGCGAGGAGCCCGGCCGGTGGACTTCGGCGCGATCCGGGGCATGACAAAGACCGACTGCGGCGCCCCCTCCGCGCCGCAGTCGGTCCATGGATCCCTTGTGCCGTCCCCCGCTCCTTGAGGCGCTCCCCCCTGGTGCGCCCTCAGGCCGCGCTGCTTCCCCCGTGGTGGTGCTGTCCCCCGTGCCCCCTCGGGCCGGCCGTCCGCCGATCAGGCACCGGTCAGGGCGAGTGCCAGTTGTCAGGCTTGACCGTGGTGTCGTCGCCCTTGACCTTGGGCTCCTCGATCTCCTCGGTCTCGACGACTTCCGGCTCTTCCTCGACGGTGGAGCCGGACTCGGGTGCCGTCTCGCTCATGGTGCCTCCCCTTGTGGTGGGACTGGGCCGATACGAAGCCCGCCTGGCAACGACCCCCGTGCGCTACCAGGCGGGCAGCTCTTGCAGTGATGGAATCGTGGCAGGCCTCGATAATCAACCGATAAACGGAACTGTTGATGTCCTGTATCAGCGGTGTTGCGTGGTGCGGAACCGCTATACGGCGATCGCCGGGGCGGCGGGACCGTGGAGCAGGAGCCGGACCTCGGCGGCGTCGGGGGAGCCCAGCGCGACGAAGGACGCCAGGGCGTCCCGCCAGCAGGCGCGGGCACGGTCCACCTGGCCCACCTCGGCGAGCGCGCGCCCGAGGACGGTGAGCACCTTTGCGTGATAGAGCTCGCCCCCCAGATCGCGCAGCGCGTTCAGCGACTGCTCGGCCAGCGAGGCCGATTGACGGTGGGCACCGGAGGACAGATGCACCTCCGCCATACGGAAGAGGCACATGGCCTCCCAGAACTGCTGTCGCGCCGCTCTGAAGACGGGGAGCGCCTCGGAGAGCGACGCCAGGGCCTCCTCGCGGCGACCGGCCGCCGTCAGCGCGATGGCGAACGCGTACAGGCCGTTGCCGAGACGGAACCCGGCCCGCAGCTCGCGGTAGATCGACAGGGCCTGCCCCGCCGAGGCCACGGCGGCAGAGACGTCCCCGAGTTCGATCTGGGCGCGTGACAGGTTGCTCAGCGCGGCGGCGCCGCCATGGCGGTTGCCGTCGGCCACGAAGGCCTCCAGGGCCTGGGAATGATGGTCAGCGCAGTCCTGGAAGCGCCGCGACGCGAGGGCGACCATCCCGCGCAGGTTGGGGGCGTAACTGCTGGTCAGAGGGTCGTCGACGGCACGCCCGAGCGCGAGGCTGCGTTCGGCCTCCCGGTCGGCCTCCTCCAGTCGTCCGGCCAGGACGTACTGCTGGCCCAGCAGCACGCGGGCCCGGCCCTCCACGAGCGGCTCGCCGCAGGCGTCGGCCGTCGCGACGAGGGAGCGCGTCGCGTGCTCGTATTGGCGCGCGTAGATCCCGGACTCCATCAGGTCCTGGCTCACGAGCAGCAGGTCGACGGCCCGCCGCATCGGGCCCTCGCAACCGCCGGCGGCAGCCTGCCGGACGGCGGCGAGGAGACTGGGCGCCTCGGTGAACAGCCAGTCCAGGCCCTCCTCGCGGGAGCCGAAGGGCATTCCGGCGCGGCCCACGGGGGCCAGGTGCGCGAGCAGGCGGTCGCCGGGGTTCTCCAGCTCGTAGGCGCACATCGCCGACGCGAGGTAGAAGTCCAGCAGCCGGGACACCGCCGCGCAGCGGGCGTCGTCCCCTTCGTGGCGCTCGGCGCAGTCGCGGGCGTACAGGCGGACCAGGTCGTGGTAGCGGTAGCGGGCGGGTGCGGCGGACTCGATCAGGCTGATGTCGACCAGCGTCTCGAGCAGTTCCTCGGCGTCGTAGACGTCCAGGTCGAGGACGGCCGCCGCCGCCTCCAACGAGATGTCCGGGCCGTCGGCGAGGGCCAGCAGGCGGAAGGCACGGGCCTGCTGCGCGGTGAGCTGGCCGTAGCCGAGTTCGAAGGTGGCCTTGACGGCGAGGTCGCCGGCCTTGAGTTCGTCCAGGCGGCGCCGTTCGTCGCTGAGCTTGCGGGCGAGGAAGGAGACCGTCCAGGTGCGGCGGGTGGCCAGGCGGGAGGCGGCGATGCGGATGGCGAGCGGCAGGAAGCCGCAGGCGGCGACGACGTCGAGGGCGGCCTGGCGTTCGGCGGCGACGCGTTCCTCCCCGACGATGCGGGTGAAGAGCAGCAGGGCCTCTTCCGGGCTCATGACGTCGAGGTCGACCAGGTGGGCCCCGGCCAGGTCGACCATGCGGACCCGGCTGGTGATCAGCGCGGCGCAGCCGGGCGTGCCCGGCAGGAGATGACGGACCTGGGCGGCGTCGTGGGCGTTGTCCAGCAGGGCCAGGATCCGGCGGCCCGCGAGGGTGGAGCGGTAGAGCGCCGCGCGGTCGGCGAGGGACTCGGGTATCGCGGAGTCGGTGACACCGAGGGAGCGCAGGAAGGAGGCGAGCACCGTCTCGGGTTCGGCGGGCCGCGCGGCGGTGCCCTGGAGGTCGACGTAGAGCTGGCCGTCGGGGAAGGTGCCCGCGACGGCGTGGGCGACGTGGACGGCGAGGGTCGTCTTGCCGACTCCGCCGATGCCGGCGACGGCGGAGACCGACATGACGCCGCCCTCCGCCGAGGACGCGGCCAGGCGCTCGCCGAGCTCGCGGACGAAGGCGACGCGGCCCGTGAAGTCGGCGACGGTGGCGGGCAGCTGGGCCGGACGCACCGGCTCCGCGACGGCCTCGGCCTGCGGGACGGGCGGCGGCAGCAGCGACGGGTCGGCCTCCAGCACGCGCTGGTGCAGCTCGGCGAGCTCCGCGCCCGGGTCGACGCCCAGCTCGTCGTCGAGGAGACGGCGGGTGTCGGCGTAGACGCCCAGCGCCTCGGCCTGCCGCCCGCTGCGGTACAGGGCGAGCATCAGCAGGGCACGCGGGCGTTCGCGCAGCGGGTGCTCCGCGGACAGGACGGTGAGTTCGGAGACGACCTCGGCGTGGCAGCCGGCCTGCAGGTCCAGGTCGAGGCAGGTCTCGGTGAGCTGCAGCCGCCATTCCAGCAGGCGGGTGCGCTGGGTCTCGGCGTACGGGCCGGGGAGCCCGGCCAGGGGCTCGCCGTCGAAGAGGGCCAGCGCGCCGCGCAGTTCCTCGCGGGCGGTGGCCAGGTCGCCCGCCGTGCGGGCCTTCTCGGCCGCGGCCTGGTGCCGTTCGGCGAGGAACAGGTCGAAGCCGTCGCCCGGGTGCAGCACGTAGCCGCCGTCGACGGTGGCCAGGGCGTCGGCGCCGAGGGCCTTGCGGAGGCGGAAGGCGTAACTGCGCAGCGCCGCGAGCGCGGTGGGCGGTGGGTCCTCGCCCCAGACGGCGTCCAGCAGTTCCTGTGCGGTGGCCGTGCGGCCGCCGCGCAGCAGCAGCGCGCCGAGCAGTGCCTTCTGCTGTGGCGACCCGGCGGAGATCGGCTCCGTGCCGCGCCAGGCCCGCACCGGGCCGAGGACCGCGAAGCGCAGCGCTCCGCCTTGGTCCTTACCGCTTGCCATGCCTGCCCCCAGGTGCCGCCGTACCTTCGCGACGAGCGCGTATATCGATCGTTCATCACGAGCCGGAACAGTCTTCACGGACGGCGGGACCATCCCGATCGGTTCCGCCGCTTGTGCCAGTTTGCCGCCTCAACCTGTACGCGGTCACCTATGGGTGGCTTTCGGGAGGGGCGTTCCAGGGAGTAGCGGGGAATGTTCGGTCCAGTTTCATGTGAAGTGCGGGCATATGCCGTCGGTCTGACGGGTGTTCCGTCCGGGGAGGTGGAGAGCCGCCCATGTGCTCGCGTTGTGTGCCGCAGGCCGTGAGCGGACCGCGGAGCCGCAGCGGCGGTGCGCCGGCGCCGTCGGTGTACCGGTTGCCCGGTCCCGCGTTGCGCCGCCGGGCCGTCCGGCATCCGGAGGGGCGACCGTACGCACCGTACGACTGCGACTTCGCCGCGCTGGACCGCCGTGCCCGCGCGGTCGCCGCGCGGCTGGGACGGCTGGTGCCGCCGGGCAGCCGGGTGCTGCTCGCCTATCCGCAGGGCGCGGACCTCGCCGGGGCGTTCTACGGCTGCCTGTACGCCGGGATGGCGGCGGTGCCGCTGGTCGGCGGCGGCCCGGACGGGGCGGGGACGGTCGCGGAGGCCGTCGACCGCTGCCGCCCCGCGATGGTGCTCACCGGCGCCGACGCGTGGACCGCGCTCTCGGTGGACCGCTCGCGCACGCAGGTCCTGGAGGCCGACGGGCGCCGGGTGGGCGGCGAGCCGGCCGACCGGCTGGCGGAGCAGTGGCGTCCGGTCGGCGTCCTGCGCACGGCGCCCGGCTACGAGCGTTACGTCGCCGACGGGCTGGGCGGGGGCCGCATGGAGCCCGCGCTGCGGCACGGCGACCTCGCGGACGCGGTGGGTGAGCTGGCGGTCGCGGCGGGCCGGGGGACCCCGGAGGACAGCCTGGGGTGGATCGCCTCCGTGCACGGGTTGGAGGACGCGGTGTGGCGCATGCTTCTGCTTGCGCCGGGTGGCGGGGTGGCGTGACCGCGGGTCCCGTTGCGGCCGGGTGTTTGTGTGCGGGTGCGTTGCGCCTGCGGCGGGCATCCCCCGCCCTCCCGCCCTCCCCCAGCCTTCGGCCGGGGGGACCCCCACAGCGCTCGCGGTTTACGTCCACATCGTTGCGTACCGGGTTCGCTGCTCGTCTCCCCCAGCCTTCGGCCGGGGGGACCCCGATGGGCGCACCCCGCCACACCCCCTCCGGTCGTGTGGGCGCATGACGGCCGGTGGGGGTCAGAAAGCGGTCCGGGGTTGCCGCAAGTGCTCTACTGACCCCCACCGGCCTTTGGTCGCCCGGCGATACGGAGGGGGCGGGGGAGTTGGGGGCACCCCCGGCCGAAGGCTGGGGGAGGGTGGGCGTTCTGGACGCTGACGTGTATTTGTTGTGCGGCACGGACGGCACAACAAGTGCCGCCCGTCATGCACATAAATATGCGGTCCAGAATGCCCAGCCCCGGAGGCCCCGACCCCGGCCCACCACGAACCGCGCGAGGCCCGCACCAACCGCGCCGGGCAATCGGGCGGGAGGGCGGGGGAGAAACCGCAACAGCAACCACCGCGGCGCCGCACACGGGGACGGGCCGCCCTCACACTTGCTGACGCCCCGTCAGATTCGCGCTACCGTGGGCCCATGGAGACCTTCCCGAGGATCATTTCGGTGGACGACCACACGGTCGAGCCCCCCGGCGTCTGGCGGGACCGGCTCCCGTCGGCGCACCGGGACAGCGCGCCGCGCATCGTGCGCGCGCCCCTGAAGTCGATGACCTTCGTCGGTGGCAGGTTCGCCCCGCGCATGGGCGAGCCCGGCGACGAGGGTCCCGTCGCCGACTGGTGGGTCTACGAGGACCTGCGACGCCCCCTGACCCGGCTGGACACCGCCGTCGGGTACAGCAGGGACGAGGTGCGGCTGGAGGCCATCACCTACGAGCAGATGCGCCCCGGCTCCTACAGCGTCCCCGAGCGGCTGGCGGACATGGACGTCAACCACGTGCAGTCCGCCCTCTGCTTCCCCACCTTCCCGCGGTTCTGCGGCCAGACGTTCACCGAGGCGAAGGACCGGGAACTGGGGTTGCTGTGCGTGCGCGCCTACAACGACTGGATGGTCGAGGAGTGGTGCGGCCCGCAGGCCGGGGGCCGGCTGATCCCGCTCACCCTCATCCCGTTGTGGGACGCGGAGCTGGCCGCCGCGGAGGTGCGCCGCAACGCCGAGCGCGGGGTGCGGGCCGTCTGCTTCTCCGAGATCCCGCCGCACCTGGGGCTGCCGTCCGTCCACACCGACGCGTGGGACCCCTTCCTGCGCGCCTGCGACGAGACCGGCACCGTCATCGCGATGCACATCGGCTCCTCCTCGCGCATGCCGTCCACCTCCGCCGACGCGCCGCCCGCGGTCGGCTCCACGATCACCTTCGCCAACTGCTGCTTCTCCATGGTCGACTGGCTGATGTCGGGGATCTTCGACCGCTTCCCCTCCTTGCGGATCATGTATGCGGAGGGCCAGATCGGCTGGATCCCGTACATCCTGGAGCGTGCCGACGTCGTCTGGGAGGAGAACCGGGGCTGGGGCGGCGTGGCCGACAAGGTGCTGCGGCCGCCCTCGGAGCTGTTCCGGGAGCACATATACGGGTGCTTCTTCGACGACGCGGTGGGCCTGCGCAACATCGACGCGATCGGTGTCGGCAACGTCCTGTACGAGACCGACTACCCGCACTCCGACTCGACCTGGCCCAAGTCCCGTGAGGTCGGCGAGGCCCAGATGGGCCACCTCGCCGCGGACGTCGTCGAGCGGATCGTGCGCGGCAACGCGATCGAGCTGCTGGGGCTGACCCCGGACGGTTTGTGGCCCGGGCAGGGCGGGACCGCCGGCTGAGGAAGTCCGCCTGCTGCCGGCGGCCGCGCCGCACACGGTGCGCGGCCGCCCGGTGGGCCCGGCATCCGGGAGGACGTCGACGGCCCGCGGCTGCCGGTGTCCGGCATCGGCGCGCCCTGCGGCGGTTTCGCCGCGCGCTGACCTCCTTCGGCCCGGTCCGACCCCTTGTCTGACGGACCGTCAGGTCCGACCATGGCGGCATGACCAAGACCGCGTACGGCATGCAGTTGCCGGTGCAATCGCTCAGCACCCTCTACGCGGAGCCGTGGGAGGCCGCGGCGCCGCCGGGCGACCTGGTGGACGTCGCGCGGGCGGCGGACCGGCTCGGCTTCGCGTACATCGGGTGCTGCGACCACGTGGCCATCCCGCCCCGGCTCGCCCCCGCGATGAGCCCCACCTGGTACGACCCGGTCGCCACGCTCGCCTTCCTGGCGGCGGTGACGACGCGGGTGCGGCTGCTGAGCCACGTCGCGGTGATCGGACTGCGGCATCCGCTGCTGACCGCCAAGCAGTACGCGACGCTGGACCACCTCTCCGGCGGCCGGCTGATCCTGGGGGTCGGGGCCGGGCACGTCCGGGAGGAGTTCGAGGCCCTCGGGGTGGACTTCGAGCGGCGCGGGCCGCTGCTGGACGAGGCGATCGACGCGGTGCGGGCGCACTTCGCGGCGGGGGAGCAGAAGCCGTGGCCGGTGCAGCGCCCGGTCCCGGTGTGGGTCGGGGGGTCGTCGCCCGCGGCGGTGCGGCGCGCGGCGCTCAAGGGCGACGGCTGGCTGCCCCAGGGGGACTCCCGGAAGGCCATGCCCGGGCAGATCGCCCGGCTGCGGGAGTTGCGCGGCGGGACGCCGATCACCGTCGGGGTGATCGCGGAGCCGCTGTACGTCGGCGAGCCGGGATGGCCGGTGGGGCGGCGCACGCTGACCGGGAAGCCGCAGGCGCTGGCCGAGTCGCTGCGGGAGTACGGCGCGATGGGGGTGGACCAGATCCAGGTGAGGTTCCGCGCCCGGGGCGCGGCGGAACTGCTCGACCAGATGGAGGCGTTCGCCGACGGCGTGGCGCCGCACCTCGACGCGTAGGGAGTGACGGACATGGGCAAGCTGGACGACCGGGTCGTGCTGATCACCGGCGCGGCGCGCGGGCAGGGCGAGCAGGAGGCGCTGCTCTTCGCGGCGGAGGGGGCGCGAGTCGTCCTCGGGGACGTGCTGGACGAGCGGGGCGCCGCCGTGGCGGAGGGGATCGGTGCGGACCGGGCGCGCTACGTCCACCTGGACGTGACGAGCGAGGCGGACTGGGCCGCGGCCCTGGACGTCGCGACCGAGGCCTTCGGCCGGCTGGACGGGCTGGTCAACAACGCCGGCATCCTGCGCTTCAACGAGCTCGTCGACACCCCGCTCGCGGAGTTCCAGGAGGTCGTCCTGGTCAACCAGGTCGGCGCCTTCCTGGGGATGCGCACCGTGGCCCCGCTGCTCGCGGCGGCCGGCGGCGGCACCATCGTGAACACCGCCTCCTACGTGGCGCTGGCCGGCATGGCCGGGGTGACCTCGTACGCCGCGACCAAGGCGGCCGTCGTCGGCATGACGCGGGTGGCCGCCGTGGAGCTGGCGCCCAAGGGCATCCGGGTCAACGCGATGTGCCCGGGTGCGATCGACACGCCCATGTCCAACCCCGGGGAGACCGTGCCCGCGGAGGCCCTGGACCAGCTGTACGGCAAGCTCGTGCCGCTCGCGCGGATCGGGCGCCCGGAGGAGGTCGCGCGGCTCGCGCTCTTCCTGACCGGTGACGACTCCTCGTACATCACCGGGCAGCCGTTCGTCATCGACGGCGGCTGGCTGGCCGGGGTCTCGCTCTTCTGACGGCGATCGGGTATTGACCTCCCCCGTCGCCGGTGGAAGAGTCGGAGCGGGAATCTGACGATCCGTCAGAAAAGCTAGGGACGGTGAACCCCTTGGAATTCGGGATCTTCGTACAGGGATATGTGCCCAAGTTCCGCTCGGAGGTCGACCCGCAGGCCGAGCACCACGCGCTGATGGAGGAGACCGAGTACGTCGTCCAGGCGGACCGGTCGGGCTTCAAGTACGCCTGGTTCAGCGAGCACCACTTCCTCGAGGAGTACTCGCACCTGTCCGCCAACGACGTCTACATCGGCTACCTCACCCACGCCACGCAGCGGATCCACCTCGGGTCGGGCATCTTCAACCCCCTCCCGCAGGTCAACCACCCGGTGAAGGTCGCGGAGAAGGTCGCCATGCTCGACCACCTCTCCGACGGGCGCTTCGAGTTCGGCACCGGGCGCGGCGCCGGCAGCCACGAGATCCTCGGCTTCCTCCCCGGCGTCACGGACATGAACGCCACCAAGGAGATCTGGGAGGAGACCGTCGGCGAGTTCCCGAAGATGTGGCTCAACGAGGAGTACCCGGGCTTCCAGGGCAAGCACTGGTCCCTGCCGCCCCGCAAGGTGTTCCCCAAGCCGTACGGGACGTCGCACCCGGCGATGTGGTACGCCGCGGGCTCGCCGCCCTCCTACGCCATGGCCGCCCGCAAGGGCCTGGGCGTGCTGGGCTTCAGCGTCCAGAAGGTCTCCGACATGGAGTGGGTGCTGGAGCAGTACAAGACCGCGGTGCGCGACGCCGAGCCCATCGGGGACTTCGTCAACGACAACGTCATGGTGACGACCACCGCGATCGTCGCCGAGACCCGCAAGGAAGCGATCCGCGTCGCCGCGAGCAGCAACCTCAACTACCTGCAGTCGCTGGTCTTCCGCTACCACGACACCTTCCCGCGCCCGGAGTACATCCCGCAGTGGCCCGAGTTGCTGCCGACGTACACCGAGGAGCTCATCGAGATGCTCCTCGACGAGGAGCTGATGATCTGCGGCGACCCCGACGACGCGCTCAAGCAGTGCAAGCGCTGGGAGTCCGCGGGGGCCGACCAGCTGTCGTTCGGGCTGCCGGTGGGCGTCCCCTTCGAGGACACGATGCGCACGATCAAGCTGGTGGGGGAGCACGTCATCCCCAAGATCGACACGGACCCGGTGCACCGGACCACCCGCTTCCGCCGGGCGGCGTGACGCCGCGGGCCACCGACAGGGCGGCGCCTTCCCGGACCGCCGCCCGGCCCCCGTCCGGACCGGCACCGCGGCGGCGGCCCGCCGCGCCCGGGGACGGCCGGGGGCCACACCCGCGCGGCGGGCCGCCCGCCCGCGGCCCCAGCAGGAGGAGGGACCACGCATGCTCGACCACCTGATCCGCGGCGCGACGCTCGTCGACGGCACCGGTGCCCCGGCCCGCACGGCCGACGTCGGCCTGCGGGACGGCCGCGTCGTCGCGGTCACGCCGCCCGGCCGGAGCGAGGAGCCCGCACGGACCACCGAGGACGCGTCCGGGCTGGTCCTCACCCCGGGCTTCGTCGACCCGCACACCCACTACGACGCCCAGCTGTTCTGGGACCCCTTCGCGACCCCCTCCATGAACCACGGGGTCACCACCGTCGCCGGCGGCAACTGCGGTTTCACCCTGGCGCCGCTCAAGCCGCGGGACGCCGACTACACCCGCCGGATGATGTCCAAGGTCGAGGGCATGTCGCTGAAGGCCCTGGAGTCCGGGGTCGACTGGAACTGGCACGGCTTCGGCGACTACCTGGACGCCCTGGAGGGCCGGATCGCCGTCAACGCCGGCTTCATGGTGGGCCACTGCGCGCTGCGCCGCTACGTCATGGGGCCCGACGCCGTCGGCGGGCAGCCCTCACCGGACCAGCTCGACCGCATGCTGCGGCTCTTCCACGAGTCCATGGAGGCCGGTGGCTGGGGCCTGTCGACGACCCAGTCCGCCACCCACTCCGACGGCGACGGCCGCCCGGTGGCCTCGCGGCACGCCCGTCCCGCGGAACTGCTCGCGCTCTCCCGGGCCGTCGGGGAGCACGAGGGCACGCAGATCGAGGCGATCGTCGCCGGTTGCCTGGACACCTTCTCCGACGACGAGATCGACCTCTTCGTCGACATGACCGTGGCCGCGGGCCGCCCGCTCAACTGGAACGTGCTGACCGTCGACGCCGCCGTCCCGGACCGTGTGCCCCGCCAGCTGCAGGCCTCCGAGCGGGCCCGCAAGGCCGGGGGCCGCGTCGTCGCGCTGACGATGCCCATCCTGACCCCGATGAACATGTCGCTCGGCACCTTCTGCGCCCTCAACCTCATCCCCGGCTGGGGCGAGATCCTCTCGCTGCCCGTCCCCGAACGCATCGCCCGGCTCCGCGACCCCGAGGTCCGCGCGGGGATGCTCCGCCGTGCCGGCAGCCCCGAGGCGGGTGTCTTCCGCCGGCTCGCCGACTTCGGGCGGTACGTCATCGGGGACACGTACTCCGAGGAGAACCGGCGGGCCGGCGTCAGCGGCCGGGTCGTACGGGACATCGCCGCCGAACGGGGCCAGGACCCCTTCCGCACCCTCGTCGAGATCTGCGCGGCCGACGAGTTGCGGACGGTGCTGTGGCCCATGCCCACCGACAACGACCCGGACAGCTGGGAGCTGCGCCGGAACACCTGGGAGCACGAGGACGTGCTGCTCGGCGGCTCCGACGCGGGTGCCCACCTGGACCGCATGTGCGGGGCGCCGTACACCACCCGGTTCCTCGGCGACTGCCTGCGCGGCCGCCGCCTGGTCCCGCTGGAGAAGGCGGTGCGGATGCTCACCGACGACCCCGCGCGGCTGTTCGGGCTCCGCGGGCGCGGCCGGGTCGCCGAGGGGTACCACGCCGACCTGGTGCTGTTCGACCCCGAGCGGATCGACGCGGGCACCGCCACCCTCGTGCACGACCTGCCGGGCGACAGCCCGCGCCTGGACTCCAGGGCCCGGGGCGTGGTCAGCGTGCGGGTGGGCGGCGTCGAGACGATCCGCGACGACGGGATCACCGGGGCCGTCCCCGGCCGGGTCCTGCGTTCCGGACGGGACACCCGCACGGTCCCCACGGGCGTGTGACCCCGGGGCCGCCCCGTGGCGGGACACCGTGTCGCGGGTGTCCGCGCCGCGCGGCACGGGCATAACGTTGGCCCACAGCACGGGAGGTGCGACGACGCCATGCGGATCGCCACGACGATCTTCCTGACCGACCACTCCGTCCCCGCCGTCCGGCTCGCCCGGGAACTGGAGGAGCGCGGCTTCGACGGCCTCTACCTCCCGGAGCACACGCACATCCCGGTCAGCCGCCGCACCCCCGCGCCGATGGGCGGCCCGCTGCCGCCGGAGTACGGCCGCACGCTCGACCCCTTCGTGGGCCTGTCCGCCGCCGCGGCCGTCACCCACCGGCTGCGGCTCGGCACCGGGATCACGCTGGTCGCGCAGCACGATCCGATCGTGCTGGCCAAACAGGTCGCCAGCCTGGACTTCCTCTCCGGCGGCCGGTTCACCCTCGGCGTCGGCTTCGGCTGGAACGTGGAGGAGGCCGCCGACCACGGGGTCGACTGGCCGCGCCGCCGGGAACTGGTGCGGGAGCGGATGGCCCTCATGCATGCCCTGTGGGCGCCGGAACCGACCGCGTACGAGGGCGGGTCCTGCCGGGTCGCGGCCAGTCACGCCTGGCCCAAGCCCGCGTCGGGCGGGCGGCCCCGCATCCTGTGCGGCGGCGCCGGGGGCCCCACGCTGTTCGCGCACATCGCCGCGTACGCCGACGGCTGGATGCCGATCGGCGGGGGCGGGCTGGCGGAGAGCGTGCCGCGGCTGCGCCGGGTGTGGGAGGACGCCGGCCGGGACGCCAAGGCGCTCCAGGTCGTGCCGTACGCGGTGCGCCCCGACCCGGGCAAGCTGGCGTACTACCGGGACCAGGGCCTGGAGGAGGTCGTGCTGCAACTGCCGTCCGCGGGAACGGCGGACGTGCTGCGCACGCTCGACGACTACGCGCAGTACCTCTGACCTCGGCCTGCGCCCGCTGCCGCTCCGGGCTGCCCTCAGGTGCCGGGGTAGCGCTCCAGCCACGCCGCGGAAGCGCCGCCGGGACCGTGCAGCGCGGGGCCCTGCGTCATCTCCATGGCGAAGTCGTCGGCGAGCTGGAGGATGGTGCCCCGGCCCTCCAGTTCCGCGGTCCACGCCGGGGGCAGGGCGGTCTCGCCGTGCTGCACGCCCAGCAGGTTGCCGCAGATCGAACCGGTGGAGTCGCTGTCCCCGGAGTGGTTGACCGCGAGCAGCAGTCCGTGCCGGACGTCCTCGGCGACCAGGGCGCAGTAGACGCCGATGGCGAGCGCCTCCTCGGCGGTCCGGCCCGCGCCCAGGGACTCCACCCGCTCCGCGCCGGGCAGCCCCTGGCGTACGGCGCCGAGAGCGGCCTGCAGTGCCACGGAGGTCTCCTCGTGCCCGGGGCGCGCCGCGATCAGGGCCAGCGTGTGCTGGACGGCGCCGTCCAGGGCCTCGCCGCGGGCCAGTCCGTGGACGATGACGGAGAAGGCCCCGGCGGCCAGGACACCGGTGGGATGGCCGTG
Source organism: Streptomyces sp. NBC_00510 (assembly GCA_036013505.1). Classification (NCBI taxonomy): domain Bacteria; kingdom Bacillati; phylum Actinomycetota; class Actinomycetes; order Kitasatosporales; family Streptomycetaceae; genus Streptomyces; species Streptomyces sp. NBC_00510. The sequence goes on from CP107851.1 coordinate 5,625,330, forward strand.
CGTCTGCGCGGCGCACTCGACGGCGAGCTGGAACACCAGCTGCGGCTCCCAGCCGACCAGCAGGCCGAAGGGCGCGGACCGTACGACCGCACCGCAGCCCTTGGCGTCCGGGTTCTTGGGGTTGTCGAGGGTGCCCATCCGCTCGTCGCCGAGTCCGGTCAGGCAGGCCCTCCCGGGGCCGCGGCGCGCGTACAGCCACTCCTCGCGGGCCAGCCAGCCGGCGTCCTCGCGGCGCTCGTCGGGCCCCCAGTCGTTCTGGGTGGCCGCCCAGCGCAGGTGGGCCCGGTGAACGTCGGTGGGCGGGTGCCAGGCCCCGGCGTCGCGGCGCACCTGGGCGCGTATCAGGCCCTCGGCGGTGAACAGCGTCATCTGGGTGCCGTCGGTGACGGCCCCCCGCCGCCCGTACGCCGGGACGTAGTCGGTGACCCCGTCCTTGCCGTGCGCCTTCCGCAGGGCGGCCAGGGAGTCGAACCCGACGCCGGCGCCGAGGGCGTCGCCGATCGCACCACCGAGCAGACAACCGCGCACCCGGCTGCGGAAGTCCTGCTGCTCGGCACGCCCCCATATGGCCCCGACCATGACCAACGCCTCTCTGCTCGACCTGACCAAGCACTGTAATCGACCCAGATCGGTCGGCTTCCGGTCACGAACGGAATGTGGTCGGTCACGCATCGACGAAGGCCCCCGCTGCCGTGGCAACGGGGGCCTTCGAGGGGCCGGGGCCCGCGGGTTACCAGTTGCGGCCCTGCCACGCGGGCCGGGGGGCCTGGATGCCGCGGGTCAGTGCCCAGCGGGCCGCGCCCGCGAGCAGGGAGGTGACGATCAGCCCGATGAAGAGGTTCACCACGCAGGTGGCGAGCATCTCGTTGGAGCGGTGCAGGGCCAGCGGGATCACCACGGCGAAGAGGGTCAGTCCGGCCATGATCCAGCCGAAGAACAGCATGGCGCGGGGCGTCGTCGTGAGGAGGACGCGCAGCAGGAGCGTCGCGGCGAGCGCGACGAGCGCCGCCCCGAGGACGTAGGCGGTGGCGGCGGCGTCGCGCCACAGCCCGTAGCCCTGGGGGGCGAAGAGCGGCAGCAGCAGGAATCTCTGCGCGACCAGGATGCCCGCCTTGGCCAGCAGGCCGGCGAGCACCGCGGTCGCGGCTCCGACTCCCCACAACCGCCAGGCGTGGACGCGGCGGCGGTCGTGGTCTGCGTGGCTGCTTGACACGTGAGGTTCCTTTCCGGTCAGCCGACGCAGAGGACCAGGAGGCACAGCTGCATCGGTGACTTCGTTGCCGGCGGCGTGGGGGCCGCCGTCGTCGTGGGGGGTGTGGCCGGGACGTCCGCGGGGGAGTGGGGGGCGGACGAGGGCGCGGTGGTGTGCGGGGCGGTGTCCGCGGGCGCGGGGACGGCCGTGACCGTGCCGACCCGGGGACCGGTGTCGCCCTGCGGGGCGGTGTGCGCCGGCGCGGTGGTGCCCGTGGCGGACGGTGCGGCGTGGGGTGCGTCGCCGCGCGGCGCGGTGGTGGCGGGGTGTGCGCGCTGACCGGGGCGGTGCGTGGCGTCGCCGCCCGGCTGCGCGGGGATGGAGGAGAGCGGCAGGGTGCGGGCGGTGGCCGGGACCAGGGTCTCCGCGGCCGCCGCCGTGTCGGCCCGGCCCTTGGAGCCGCCGTGCGGCAGCGCCGCGACGGTGAGGCCGCCGCCGACGAGCGCCACGGCCGTGGCCGCCGCGGCACGCCGCCGGTTCTTCTTCCAGCGTTCCAGCTGCCGTCGCCGGGCCGCCCGACCCTGCAGCGACGGGTCGGCGTCGTCCTGTTCGGTTCCGTCGGGGTCGTCCGGGGAGTCCGTGTCGCGGAGCCTCTCCCATTCGGCGGTCGGGTCCGGGCCCTGCCACATGGGCGGTGCGATGTCGGGTGCGTACGCGCCGCACCCCGGACACACGAGAGCCCCGTTGAGATGCCGACGGCAAGAGGAGCAGTAGTCCATGTCCGAGTCTTTCTCTGCTGACGACGCCGCCGGGGGACGTCGGCGGCAGGTCCGCGCGCACGTTCACCGTGCAGGGCGGGACGGCCAGCAACGCTAACGACACCTCCCGAAGGAGGTGCGCAGCCTGTGTGACGCTTTTGGAGAGTTGCTCGGACTCTTTTGCACAGGTTGCCGAGGGGCGCGGCCGGGGGCCGCGCCCCGGCTCAGTCCTCGAGGACGGGCAGCAGTTCGGGCAGGTGGCCGTCGGAGGCCAGACCTGCGGCGATGCGCTCGGCGGGTACCTCGCCGTAGGTCGTGGTGCGCTGCCGGGCCGGGCGGCCGGCGGCGTCGGCGATGGCGACCAGGTCGCGGATGGAGCGGTAGGAACCGTAACCGGAGCCCGCCATGCGGGAGATGGTCTCCTCCATCAGGGTGCCGCCGAGGTCGTTGGCGCCGGAGCGCAGCATCTCGGCGGCGCCCTCGGTGCCGAGCTTGACCCAGCTGGTCTGGATGTTGCGGATGTGGGGATGGAGCAGGAGGCGGGCCATGGCGGTGACCGCGCGGTTGTCGCGCAGGGTGGGGCCCGGGCGGGCGATGCCGGCCAGGTAGACGGGCGCGTTGGTGTGGATGAACGGCAGCGTCACGAACTCGGTGAAGCCGCCGGTCTCCTGCTGGATCCGGGCGAGCAGCCGCAGGTGGGCGAGCCAGTGGTGGGGCTGGTCGACGTGGCCGTACATCATGGTGGAGGAGGAGGGCAGGCCCAGCTTGTGTGCGGTCGTGATGACCTCGACCCAGGTGGCGGCGGGCAGTTTGCCCTTGGTCAGGACCCAGCGGACCTCGTCGTCGAGGATCTCGGCGGCGGTGCCGGGGACGGAGTCCAGGCCGGCTTCCTTGGCGGCGGTCAGCCATTCGCGGAGGGACAGGCCGGTGCGGGTGGCGCCGTTGACGACCTCCATGGGGGAGAAGGCGTGCACGTGCATGCCGGGTACGCGTTCCTTCACCGCCCGTGCGATGTCGAAGTAGGCGGTGCCGGGCAGGTCGGGGTGGATGCCGCCTTGCATGCAGACTTCGGTGGCGCCGAGCTGCCAGGCCTGTTCCGCCCGGTCGGCGACCTGGGACAGGGACAGGGTGTAGGCGTCGGCGTCGGTGCGGCGCTGGGCGAAGGCGCAGAACCGGCAGCCGGTGTAGCAGACGTTGGTGAAGTTGATGTTCCGTGTGACGACGTAGGTGACCTCGTCGCCCACCGCGTCGCGGCGGACGTCGTCGGCGATCCGGCACAGCGCGTCCAGCGCCGCCCCGTCGGCGTGCAGCAGCGCGAGCGCCTCGGCGTCGGTCAGCTTCGTGGGGTCGTCAGCGGCCACGGACAGCGCGGTGCGCACATCGGCCTCGATGCGGTCCGGGACCAGGCCGGGGGCGGCCTGTTCGCGCAGCGCCTCCCAGTCCCCGTAGACCTCGTCGAAGTCGTCCCGGCGGTCACCGCTGCGTCCCTCGGTGTCGATGGTGCGGTGCAGGTCGGTGCGGCCCGCGGCGGTGAAGACCTCCTCCGGCTCCTGCCACGGACGGCCGGTGACCTCGGCGTCCTCGCGCGCCAGACCTGTGGCCGGGTCGGCCAGCGCGGCGACGTGCGGCAGCAGCCGCGGGTCCAGCCACGGCTCGCCGCGCCGGACGAACTCCGGGTAGACGCAGAGCCGTTCGCGCAAGCTGAAGCCCACCTCCGCCGAGCGTGCCGCCAGTTCCTCGATCTGCGGCCAGGGCCGCTCGGGGTTGACGTGGTCCGGGGTCAGCGGCGAGACCCCGCCCCAGTCGTCGATGCCGGCCCCGATCAGCCGGGCGTACTCCGCGTCCACCAGGTTCGGCGGCGCCTGGAGGCAGGCCGACGGCCCCATGATGTGCCGGGCGACCGCCACCGTGGCCACCAGGTCGTCCAGTTCCGCGTCCGGCATGCCGCGCATCGCGGTGTCCGGCTTGGCGCGGAAGTTCTGGATGATCAGTTCCTGGATGCCGTGGTACGACCGGGCGACGCGGCGCAGCGCGAACAGCGACTCGGCACGCTCCTCGTACGTCTCCCCGATGCCGATGAGCAGCCCGCTGGTGAACGGCACGGAGCTGCGCCCCGCGTCCTCCAGCACCCGCAGCCGTACGGCCGGTTCCTTGTCGGGGGAGCCGTAGTGCGGGCCGCCGGGCTCGCTCCACAGCCGGGTCGCCGTCGTCTCCAGCATCATGCCCATCGAGGGCGCGACCGGCTTCAGCCGCTGGAAGTCCGTCCAGCTCATGACACCGGGGTTGAGGTGCGGCAGCAGCCCCGTCTCCTCCAGGATCCGGATGGACATCGCCCGCACGTACGCGATGGTGTCGTCGTAGCCGTGGGCGTCCAGCCACTCCCGCGCCTCGGGCCACCGCTCCTCCGGCTTGTCCCCGAGGGTGATCAGGGCTTCCTTGCACCCCAGTTCGGCACCGCGCCGGGCGATCTCCAGCACTTCGTCCGGGGACATGAACATCCCGTGCCCGGCCCGCCGCAGCTTGCCGGGGACGGTCACGAAGGTGCAGTAGTGGCATTTGTCCCGGCACAGGCGGGTGAGCGGGATGAAGACGCTCTTGGAGTAGGTGATGATCCCGGGTCGTCCCGCCGCCTCCAGGCCCGCGTCCCGCACCCGGGCCGCGCTCTCCGTCAGGGCGGCGAGGTCCGCCCCCCGCGCCTGGAGCAGCACCGCGGCCTCCGCGGTGTCGAGCGCGACGCCGTCACGGGCACGCTTGAGGGCACGGCGCATGCTGTTGGTGGTGGGCGGAGTGTGGGTCATCCTCCGAGGATAGGTGCGGCGTACGTCAGTCGGCGGTGTCGGGAGGATCACCGGGCCGCCGGGCCCCGACGGGGAATATCCGGGCTGGCCTTGACGTCGGCGTCAAGGTCTACCGTCGGGGGCATGCGGATCGGAGAACTCGCCGAACGGGCCGGGACCACCACCCGCGCCCTGCGCCACTACGAATCGCTCGGCCTGCTGCGGGCCCGGCGCACGGGCAACGGCTACCGGGCCTACGACGAGCAGGACCTGCGACTGCTCCGGCAGATCCAGACGCTGCGCGCCTTCGGCTTCGAACTGGAGGACACCCGGCCGTTCGTGGACTGCCTGCGGGCCGGCCACCCGGAGGGTGACTCCTGCGCCGCCTCGATCGACGTCTACCGGCGCAAGCTGGCCGAGCTCGACGAGTGCATCGACCGCCTGGGGGAGCTCCGCGAGCGACTCGGCTCGCAGCTCGTCCGCGCGGAGCTGGCCTCGGCCGGGGGCACCTCCGAACCGCGCTGTGAGTTCAGCTGCGAGGCAAACGAGGGGAGTACGCGATGACGACGCACATCGAGGGCCTGACCGAGGTGACCGACGCGACGTTCGCCGAGGAGGTGCTCGGGGCCGAGGAGCCGGTGCTGGTGGAGTTCACCGCCGACTGGTGCCCGCCCTGCCGCCAGATCGCCCCGGTCCTGGCGGAGGTCGCCCGCGAGGAGGCGGGCCGGCTGAAGGTCGTCCAGCTCGACGTGGACCACAACCCGCGGGTGACGTCGGCGTACGGCGTCCTGTCGATGCCGACCCTGATGGTCTTCCGGTCGGGGGAGCCGGTGAAGTCCCTGGTGGGGGCGCGGGCGAAGCGACGGCTGCTGCAGGAGCTCGCCGACGTCCTGTGAGGGCGCCGTCTTGAGCGCTCCGGAGGCGAATCGAGCCGCCGACGCACGGGCGCCGGGGCGGGTCCCGGGGCGGGTGAAGGGCCGCCCCGGGACACCGGCCGTCAGGCCTTCGCGGGCTCCTCGGGCAGGGTCGCGGCGGCCACGTCGTCCCCGTCCCCGTCGGAGTTGATCCGCGCCAGGACCGCGTCGCGCTCCGGGGTGTCCTCCGGCTTGACGAAGCCGATGAGCACGTACAGCACGAGGCTGACCGCGAGCGGCGTCACGATCTGGATCTGCAGCTGCACCCCGTCCAGGCCGTAGTTGGTGAGCCAGAAGGCGAACAGGCCCGCCGCCCAGGAGACCAGCGCCGCCGTCGGGCCGGACTTGCGGAACGTCCGCAGCAGGCCGAGCATGAACGGGATCGCGATCGGGCCCATCAGGCCGGCCACCCACTTGATGACGACCGTGATGATGTCCTTGAAGGTCGGCGAGTTGACCTGGGTGGCCACCGCCATCGACAGGGCGAGGAAGGCCACGGTGGTGAGCCGCGCCGCGAGCAGTCCGGCCCGTGCGTTCCAGCCGCGCGCCGCCTTGGACAGCACCGGGGCGATGTCCCGGGTGAAGACGGCGGCGATGGCGTTGGCGTCGGAGGAGCACATGGCCATGGTGTGCGAGAAGAAGCCGACGACGACCAGGCCCAGCAGGCCGTGCGGCAGCAGTTGCTCGGTCAGCAGGGCGTACGAGTCGGAGGCGTCCGGCTTTTGCGCCTTCACCAGCAGCGGGGCGACCCACATCGGGAAGAACAGGATCAGCGGCCAGACGAACCACAGCACGGACGACAGCCGCGCGGAGCGCGTGGCCTCGCGGGCGTTGCTCGTGGCCATGTAGCGCTGGGCCTGGTTCCACATGCCGCCGTTGTACTCGAACGTCTTGATGAACAGGTACGCCAGCAGGAAGGTCAGGGTGTACGGCCCGGCGGTCGGGGCGGTGTGGTTGTCCGGCAGCTTGTCCCAGACCGTCCACAGCCCGCTGATCCCGCCGATCTCGCCCAGCACGGCGACCAGCATGGCGAGGCCGGCCAGCAGCTGGATGACGAACTGGCCCAGCTCGGTGAGGGCGTCCGCCCACAGGCCGCCGACGGTGCAGTAGACGGCCGTGACGGCGCCGGTGATGAGGATGCCCTGGTTGAGGGAGACACCGGTGAAGACCGACAGGAGGGTGGCGATCGCCGCCCACTTGGCGCCCACGTCCACGATCTTGAGCAGCACGCCGGAGACGGCGAGGGCCTGCTGGGTCGGGACGTTGTAGCGGGTCTTCAGGTACTCCAGCGGCGAGGCCACGTGCAGCCGCGAGCGCAGCCGGTTGAGCCGGGGCGCGAAGAGGTTGGCGCCGATGGCGATGCCGATGGCGATGGGGAAGGACCAGGTGACGTACGAGGTGACGCCGTAGGTGTAAGCGATGCCGGCGTACCCGGTGAACATGACCGCGCTGTAGCCGGACATGTGGTGCGAGATGCCGGACAGCCACCAGGGCATGCGACCGCCCGCGGTGAAGAAGTCGCTGACGTCGTCGACGCGTTTGTGGGACCACAGGCCGATGGCGACCATCACGCCGAAGTAGCCGACGAGTACGGCCCAGTCGAGACTGTTCATGCGTTGTTGCCCCTTCCAGGGGTCCGCCTTGTGAACGGGAGCGCACTTCGCCGGTACGTCCGTCGCGGGGCGGCGCCCCAGATTGAACCGCCTGGAAAGGGGCTGGTCAAGACCATCGGCGTTCAAGGACATGAACACCGATCAGCGAGTAGAACGATTTTACTTGTTCTTGACCTTACTTCACGTTGTTGTGAACCTGCTCGGCGCCCCACGATGAGCGGGTACTTCGCCGGAACGACCGCACGTCGACCGGAGCCCGCCCGGGCTCCGACCGTCCCTGTCAGCGCATCAGTTCGCCCGCGTTCACCAGCAGCGACTGCCCGGTGATCGCGCGCGCCCGGTCGGAGGCGAGGAAGACCGCGGCCTCGGCCACGTCGCCGTCCGTGGCCAGCTCCGGCAGCGCCATCCGGTCCGCGAGCCGGTGCAGCACCTCGTCCTCCGGCACGCCCTCGGTGTGCGCGGTGAAGCCGACGTAGGCCTGGACCGGCGGGCCCCACATCCAGCCCGGCAGCACGGTGTTGACCCGGATCCGCTCCGGGCCGAGTTCGCGGGCGAGCGAGTACATCGCCGAGGTCAGCGCGCCCTTGGAGGACGCGTACGCCGCCTGGCGCACCTGGGACGGCGCGGCCACGGCGGACTGGGTGCCGATGAAGACCACCGAGCCGCCGCCGCGCCCGCGCAGGCCGGGCAGGCAGGCCCGGGTCATCCGCAGCGTGCCGAGCAGGTTGACGTCCAGCACCGTCTTCCAGCTCTCGAAGTCGGCGTCGGCCAGACCGCCGAAGTAGCCGTCCATGGCGGCGACGTGGACGACCGCGTCGATCCCGCCGAAGCGCTCCTGCGCGAGGGCGGCCAGCGCCTCACACTGCGCGGCGTCCTTGATGTCGGTGGAGCGCCAGGCGACGTGGGCGCCCCCGGGGTCGATCTCGTCGGCCGCCTTGGCCAGGTGCGCCTCGGTGCGGGCGCCGAGCACCGCGTTCCCGCCGTCGCGGACGACGGCCTGGGCGACGCGCTGTCCGAGGCCGGCTCCGACCCCGGACACCACCACGGTCTTGTCGCGCAGCAGCACGGCCCACCACCTCCACCCGGACGGATGAACTGACGGACCGTCAGGATAGGCTCACCCGCCCGCGATGGCCAGGGCCTTGGCGAGCCTGCGCAGCCCCTCCCCGATCTCGTCCGGGGTGTGCGTCACGAAGGACAGCCGCAGCGCCGCACGGTCGGGCACGCCCGCGTAGAAGGGTGCCCCCGGCACGTAGGCCACGTCGTGGGCCACCACCTGGGGCAGCAGCTCGGAGGCGTCGTAACCGGCGGGCAGCCGGGCCCAGACGAACATGCCGCCCTCGGGCCGGTTCCACGAGCTGCCCTCGGGCAGCGCGCCGGGCAGTCCGGCCAGCAGGGCGTCCCGCCGCTCCCGGTAGGCGGCGCGGACCCGGGTCAGATGGGCGTCCAGGTCGGAGTCGGCGAGGTAGCGGGCGGCGGCGGCCTGGTCCACGGTCGAGGTGTGCAGGTCGGCGGACTGCTTGGCGACCACGCACGCCCGGTGCAGGGCGGCCGGGGCGCGCAGCCAGCCGAGCCGCATCCCGGGGGCCATGATCTTGGACAGGCTGCCGAGCAGGACCGTGCGGTCGGCGGCCGCCTCGTGGGAGGCGATCCACGGCTCCGCCTCGCCGTCGTAGCGCAGTTCGCCGTAGGGGTCGTCCTCCGCGATCCACAGCCCGTGCCGTTCGGCGATCAGGGCGACCGCCTGCCGGCGCTCGGCGGTCGTCGTGCGGCCCGTGGGGTTCTGGAAGGTGGGCACCAGGTAGAGCAGCTTGGCCTTCTCCCGGACCACGGCCAGCTCCAGGGACATCGGGTCGATGCCGTCCGCGTCGGAGGGGACGGGCACCACGCGGGCGCCCGCGAAGGCGAAGCACTGCAGCGCCGCCAGGTAGCCCGGGTCCTCCACGAGGACGACGTCCCCGGGTTCCAGCAGGGCGGTGGAGATCAGGGTGAGGGCCTGCTGGGAGCCGCCGGTGACGAGCAGGTCGTCGGAGCCGGTGGGCAGTCCCGCCCGGCTGAGCCGGCCAGCGACCGCCGTGCGCAGCGCCGGGTCCCCCTCGGTGGTGGAGTACTGCAGCACCCGCTCGGGCGCCTCGGCGAGGACGCGGTCGTACGCTGCGCGTATCGCCGCGGCGTCGAAGAGCTCGGGGGCGGGCAGCCCGCCGGCGAAGGAGATCACCTCCGGGCGTGCGGTCAGCGCGAGGATCTCCCGTACCGGCGAGCCGCCGACGGAGGTGGCGCGGGTGGCGAGGCCGGGGACGGCGGCACGCATGACGGGCTCCTTCGCTGTGGGCGGGCGATTTCGCGGACCGTACACAGATAGGTCGGGCGCCGCCACGGGCTTCCATATCTGACACTTGGTCAGCTACACCGTATGCATGACCGAAGAAGACACCCGCAGCGAGGTCTACGCCGAACTGGCCTCCGTCGGCCCGTACGGCCCGGGCCTCGGCCACGCGCTCATCACCATGGTCGAGCCGCACCCCGGCCACGAGTACGCCTACAACCGCTGGTACGAGGACGACCACTTCATCGCCGGCGCCATGGCCATGCCCTGGATGTACGCCGGGCGCCGCTGGGTGGCCACCCGGGACCTGCAGTTACTGCGTTACCCGGAGAAGTCCGCGGTGGCCCGGCCCGTCACCGAGGGCTGCTACATCACCGTGTACTGGATCACGGCCGGGCGCTACGCGGACCACATGAAGTGGACCGTCGCCATCAACCGGCGCCTCAACCGCGACGCCCGCGTCCACCACGACCGCACCCACGTCTTCACCGCCTTCCAGGACCACGCCGTCACCGTCTACCGCGACGGGCCGGCCGGTCCCCGGGACTTCCACGCGCTCGACCACCCCTACGCGGGGCTGGTCGTCGAGGTGGTCGACACCGACACCCCGCAGGAGTGCGACGCGCTGTTCGGCCTGCTGCGCGACCGCCACCTGCCGCGGCGGCTGGCCGGCTCGCCCTCCGCGATGGTGGCCGTCTTCCGTCCCACACCGCTGCCGCTGGAGCGGATGTCGTACGTGAAGCAGGTCGAGGGCGTCGGCACCCGGCTCACCCTGCTGTGGTTCCTGCAGCGGGACCCGCGCGAGGTGTGGGAGGAGCACTTCACGGGGCTGGACACCGAGGTGGCCGGCACGGGTCTGGGCCGGGTCGAACTCGTCGCGCCCTTCGTCCCCACGGTGCCCGGGACCGACACCTACGTCGACCGGTTGCGGGGGTAGGGCGCCGGGGTGGCAGTGAGCCCCCTCGGCCAGGACGGCGTGCCGGTCGAGAGGGCCCGTACGGGTACTGCGGCGGTGCTCAGTCGAGGTCGTACGTCCCGTGGCCGACGTCCGCGACGAACGCCGCCCAGGCCTCGGGGGAGAAGGCGAGCGTCGGGCCGTCGGGGTCCTTGGAGTCGCGGACGTCGACGGCCGATGTCGTACGGGAGGCCACCTCGACGCAGGCGCCATTTCCCTGGGAACGGGTGGACTTGGTCCACGCCCTGGTGTTTCCGAGCTGAATAGCCATGATCGCTCCGAGCTTTCTTTTTGTGCAGCTCTGACGTGATCGAAGCTACTCGCCAACATCACTGCCCACAGCGGCTATTACCTCCAACGGGTGGCATATTCCAGGAGGTCTTCCGCCTCACGGGGCGCAGGTGTACTCTGCGGGATTCCCGCCGGAGGGTCAGCGTGCGTACTCCTTCGCGGCGTCCGCGATGAACTGCCGACTCTGCTCCGCGCTGAGCGCCTGGGCCCGCAGGTGCTCGTACATCACGCTGTAGCCGTGTACGTCCGTCGGCTTCTCCAGGTACAGGTCGCTCGTGACGCCCTCGATGTAGACGACGCTGGAGTCGGTGGCGTCGGCGAACTCCAGGATCGCGAAGTTGCCGGACATGCCGGGGTGGGCCCCGGCGTCGTACGGCAGGACCTGGACCGTGACGTGCGCCTGGGTGCTCATCTGGGCCAGGTACTCCAACTGTTCGCGCATCACGTCCTTGGTGCCGACGATACGGCGCAGCGCGGACTCGTCCATCACCACCCAGAAGCGCAGCGGCGAGTCCGGGTCGGTGACGCGCTCCTGGCGCCGCAGCCGGATCTCGATCCGCTTCTCGATCTGCTCGGGCGTGGCCTCGGGGAGCGTCCCCTCGATGACGGCCGAGGCGTAGTTGCGGGTCTGCAGCAGCCCCGGCACCACCAGGGAGTCGTAGACGCGCAGGGACTCGGCCTCGGTCTCCAGGCCGATGTAGACGCTGTAGGGGACGTCGCCGAAGGCGTGCCACCAGCCCTGCTGCCGGGACTCGCGCGCCATGTTCATCAGGGAGTCGACGAGGCGGCTGTCCTCGACCCCGTACACGCTGCACAGGTCGCGCACGTCGCGCTGGCTGATGCTCCGGCGCCCGTTCTCCAGCCTGCTGATCTTCGACTGGGAGACCAGCAGCCGGGCGGCGACCTCCTCCGCGGTCATCCCCTTCTGCTCGCGCAGCTTGCGCAGTTCCGAGCCGAGTCGGCGTCGCCTGACGGTGGGATTGACGTTGGCGGCCACGGGATGTGCACCTCCGGATTCCGGACTGGTCCGTGTTCTCTGCAGATATGTACTGCTGGTCAGCAGAGTGCCACTATCGGTCATCCCACCGCTGGGAATTGGTCATATGCTGCGCTCGTCGAAAGAGCGGACAAACGGCAGCGCGCGGGGCGGCGGCCGGCCGGTGCCGGTCGCCGCCCCGCGCGCGGCGGTTGCGGTGGGATCGCGGTCGTCACGGTGTCCGGGCCCTGCCGCCGGACACCCCGGGTCAGCGGACGCCGGCGCGGACCATGCCGTGGCCCGTCGCCCTGGCCGCCGCCGGACGCCCCTGGGCGGGGGCGCGCTTCGGCTGCGCGGCGGCACCGTTCTGCACGTCCATCACGGCGTGCGCGACGAGGCCGCCCATGGGGTCGTACCTGATCAGGTCACGGAGCCGCGATCGGGACGACCGGCCTTCGTTGCCCGGGTACAGGTGCTTGCCGAGCCCCACGGCATGGGCGATCGCGGCGAGTGCGGCGGTCCGCGGGTCCGGTGGCACCCCGGTGCGGATCGCACTGTCCAGCCGGGCCCTGATCTCCCGGCTGACCTCGCTGTCGGTCGCCTGATAGCGCGTGGTCGGCAGCACCCCGCACATCTGCCCCGGCACGGCGTGCACCATGCCGCACCGTTCCAGATGCGTGAGATACGTCTGGCGCAGCCCCAGGCGGGGCCCGCCGATCCAGTGGACGGCGCGCACGGGGCTGCCACGACGGCGCAGCAGTTCGAGCGCGGAGTCCAGGGTCGGATCTCCTGTCGGCCGTGGGTGCACCACGGCGATACGATCCCCGTCAGGGGCTATCCGTCCTGCGAGGGCCAGCTCCACTAGCTGTGCCCCTGCAAGACCGAGGTCGAGCGACTGCGGCTGCGCCGTGGTACCCGTGGCCGGGTCCAAGGCGAGAAGCAGTAGCTCCTCCGGAAGTGTTCTGCGGCTCCTGCCCATCCATGCCTCCCCGCGTGGATGAATGACAGGGTGACGCCTCTCACACCGGCCTGTCGAGAGCGCCTAGCCCGTTCGTGCGGGAACCGACTCATATGTCGTTCTCGTCTAGCACCGAGGGCGGCGGTGGCTCGCGGGGGGCCGTCGGCGTCCCACGGCGGGTCCCACGGCGGCTTCACGGCAGGGGCCTGGAAACTGGTGTAAGGGTGAGCGGGGCGCCGCGGCGGCGCACCGCGCGAAGTGTGGAGGAGGTCCGGTGGCGGGCGAGTCCCCCGGCAGGGCGGAGCAGCAGGAGTTGTCGGGGGAGGCGACCGGAGGCGGGGCGGTGGATCCGAGGCTGTCGGTCTTCCGCGGGGTCGTGGGAGCGCCCCGGGGCGCATCTGAACCGGCCACCGGGGACCCGGAGTTCGCGCCGGAGCCGCCCGAAGCGGAGGGCGTGCCGGAGCCGGATCGGAGTGCTTCGGCTACGCCGGATGACGGAGCGGACGTGGACGGCGATCCGCAGGACGCTACGCCGGACGCGGAGGACGCCCCTCCGGCCGACGGCGCGGGGGACGACGCGGAATCCCGTACCGACGACGCAGTCGCCGAGGAGGCGGGCGCGGAGGAATCCGGTACGGACGGGGACGAGGACGGGGCAGGGGACGAGGCGGAGGCCGAAGCCGGCACCGAGGACGGCCCGCAGGACCGCACCGCGGAGGACGGCACCGAGGACGAGGCCTCCGGGGACGGCGCCGCGGAACCCTCCGCCGGCGGGACGCCCGTGGGGGAGCCCGAGGACGCGGTGGACGCCGTGGACCCCCAGGACGCCGGGGAGCCGGAGGACTCCGAGGAGTCCGCGGACTCCGGCGCCGAGGTGGAGGAACCTTCCGCCGCCGGGGAGACCGGCCGCGGCGAGGAGCCTTCCGCGGGGACGGACGAGCGGACCGGGGCGGACGACGAAGCGGAGTCCGGGGACGACGGCGTCGGCGACGCGGGCGAGGAGACCCCGGACGACTCCACGGAGGACGCTCCCGGGGAGTCCCGGGACGCCACCCCGTCGGACGACCGCGGGGACGACGGCGGTGAGGGCCCCTCACAGGGCCCCGGAGACGTCAAGGGCGGACCCGGGGCGCGCGAGGCGTCCGGGGGCGGACACGACGGCCCCAGGGCCGGGGAGGGCACGCTCACGCTGCGCGCGCCCCGCACCGAGGGCGGCGGCACGCCGGTCAGGGACCGCACCCTGACCCTGCGCGCGCCCTCCGCGTCCGCGCCCGTCAAGGCGCCCTCCCGGCCGAGCGGAACGTTTGTCCCGCTGCGGACCGACGACCGCCCGGCCGTGGTCCCGCAGGCCCCGGCGCCCGTGGAGACCGCGCGGACCACGGAGCCCGGCGGCGGTTCGCGGACGAAGCAGATGCCGCTGCCGCCCGACCCCGACGAGCCGTTGCGGCTGCTGGCGGAACTGACGAACACGCCGCCGCCGCCGCAGACGCCGCTGCGCACGACCGTGCGGCGGATCAAGATCTGGACCCCGCTGGTCCTGCTGCTGATCGTGGCCTTCTGCGTGGCGCAGGCGCTGCGCCCGCTGCCCGAGCCGGAACTGGACCTGACCGCCGAGACCTCGTACACCTTCAGGGGCGACGAACTCGCGCTCCCGTGGCCCAGCGAGGGCCAGGCCGTCGTCGAGGCCGAGGGCCTCGGCCGTATGGGCGAGTTCGGCGAGCAGGTGCCGACGCCGATCGCGAGCGTCGCCAAGGTGATGACGACCTACGTCATCCTGCGCGACCACCCGATCAAGAAGGGCGGCAAGGGCGAGACCGTCGAGGTCGACCAGAAGGCCGAGGACCAGTACCACAGCGGCATGCAGGAGTCGGAGTCCGTCGTCCCCGTCACCGCCGGGCAGAAGCTCAGCGAGTACGAGGCGCTGGAAGCCGTCATGCTGCCCTCGGCCAACAACATCGCCCGCCTGCTGGCCCGTTGGGACGCGGGGTCGGAGGAGGCGTTCGTGAAGAAGATGAACGCCGCCGCCAAGGAACTCGGGATGGACGACACGACGTACACCGACCCGAGCGGCCTGGAGGCGACCACCGTCAGCACCGCGAGCGACCAGGTCAAACTGGGGCATGCGGCGATGCAGGACGAGGTCTTCGCGGAGATCGCCACCAAGATCCAGTACACGGACATCAACGGCGCCGACCAGAAGAACTACAACCAGCTGGCCGGCTACCACGACATCGTCGGCATCAAGACCGGCACCAGCACCAAGGCCGGCGGCAACCTGCTCTTCGCCGCCTACCGCACGATCGGCGGCACCAAGCAGCTGATCGTCGGCGCGATGCTCGACCAGCAGAAGGCGCCGATCATCGACACGGTCCTCAGCCGCAGCCGCACCCTGATCGACGGCACGCGGGACGCGCTCGCCTCGGCCGCGATCATCAAGAAGGGCGACGTCGTCGGCTACGTCGACGACGGCCTCGGCGGCCGTACCCCGGTGGTGGCCGGGAAGGACGTCACCGCGATCGGCTGGACGGGCCTCAAGGTCGACATCTCGGTGGAGACCGGCAAGGGGGGTCTGCCGCACGCGGCGCAGGCAGGTGACCAGGTCGGTGAACTCGTCGTCGGCAAGGGCGACAGCACGATCCGGGTCCCGGTCGTGCTGGAGTCGGCCCTCGTCGAGCCCTCCTTCGGCTCGAAGCTGACCCGGGTCGCCTGACCCGGGTCGGCCCCGCCCGCGGTGCGCGGGCGATCGGGAGGACGGGCCGGCCGGACCACTACACGTGGTCCAGCCGGCCCGCCTTCGCCTCCTCGACCAGCGAGCGGAACTGCTCGGCGCTCATCCGCACCCGCTGCCCGAAGTCGTCGGTCAGCACGACCCGCTGGTCGGCCGGCGCCGTCTCGTCCACGTACAGCGTGGGACAGCCGCAGTCGCAGTTGCCGCAGAACACGGCCACCTGTTCCATCGGTCCACCTCCGCCCGGTCCGCGCCCGGCCGGTCACCGGGCGTCATGAGCGGCATACCCGTGGTGACGGTGTTTCAGGCCGGTGAAGCCGTCGAGGCCGGTGAAGCCGCCTGGGACGCCGAGGCGGCCTGGGCCGACAACTCGCGCTCCAGCGGGGTGCGGAAGCGGGGCGTGACGCGGACGCCGTCCAGCCACCCCCGCAGCCGCGCGGCCTCGGCCTCGATCGCGGCGACGGCCTCGCGGCCCGGGTCGGTGAAGAGCCGGTGGACGACCTCGCCGTCGGCGCGCTGCGCCCAGCCGCCGACGACCTGCCCGTTCCACCACACGGTCGGGCCGATGTTGCCCGAGCGGTCGAAGAGCGCCGCCCGCTCCCGTTCGTCCTGCGGCAGGTACCAGTCGCGCCGCTGCCAGCCCATCGGCGTCGGGTCCAGCGCGGGCAGCAGCGCCGCCCACGGTGGCGTCGGCGGGACCGGGCCGCCGTCGCCCGGCAGCACGTGGCCGGTCTCCCCGTCGAGCAGGACCTCTTCCGTGCCGAGCGCCGCCAGGGCCTTGCGGACCTCGGTCAGCGTCCAGCCCGTCCACCACTTCAGGTCGGCCTCCGTGCCCGGCCCGTACGCGGCCAGCCAGCGGCGCACCAGCTCGACGCGTGCCTGCGGGGTGGGAGGCGCCTGGGCCACCGTGCCCGGGGCCCAGCGGTACTGACTGCTCGTCCAGCCGCCCACCGGCCGTCTGCGGACGATGCGGCCCTCCGCCGCCAGCACCCGCAGGACGCGTGTCGACACCGCCTGGGTGGCCTCGTACGGCTTGCCGCGTGCCACCACGACCTGTTCGCGCAGCCGGGGCACGTCGGAGGCGAGCTGCGCGGCCGTCGCCTCGCCGCGTCCGGTCAGGGCGGCGAGCACGGACTCCTCCAGCTCGGCCAGCCACCGCTCGTCCCAGCCGCCGCCGTCGGCCAGGTGCTTGAGCAGTTTCCGCCGCTCCTGCGCGGCGATCGCCAGGGCCGCCGCGGAGAGCACCACCGGCGCCGAGGCGGTGGTGACCACGAACATCGTCCGCCGCATCGCGAGCAGCCGGGTCAGGCTCCGGTCCTCGTACAGCGCCCGGTCCAGGGCCGCGGCGCCGGGCTCGCGCATCCTGGCCGCGGCCGACACGTAGACCGTCGCCGGGTCCGTGCCGTGCAGCGCCACCAGCGATTCGGTGACCTCCTCGGGGGTCGCGGCCCGCCGTTCCGGCGTCAGCCGGTGCCGCACCGCCATGCGGCGCCGCCGCTCGTCCGCTCCCACCGTCCGTCGTGCGTCCATGGCTCATCGTGGCACGGCCCACCGACAGCGACTCCGGCCATCTGTGACGTACATCACACAATCGGAGCCGGAAGTCGCGTAAGGACAGCGGCCGTCCGCGCTCTCCCGGTGGACCGGAACGCATCCGGAGCGCACCGCCCGCCTGCCGAGGAAGGCCATGCTGACCGACATCGACCACATCGTCAGGGCCCGTCTGCGCACCCCGCGCTCGGGGCCCCGGGGCCGGGAGATCACCGCGACCCTGCGCTACCGCCGCGACGACCCGCTCGCCGCCCGGATCACCTTCCCCGCGGAGGTCTCCCTCGACGGCGCCGAGGTGACCTGGGTCTTCGCCCGCGGGCTGCTCACGACGGGCCTGTACGAGCCCGCCGGGGAGGGCGACGTGCACATCCGGCCGAACGGGCCGGAGCACACCGCGATCGAGTTCCGCACCGACGAGGGCACCGCCCTCGTGGAGGTGCGCACCTCCGGTCTGCGGAGCTTCCTGGCCCGGGTGTACGAGGCCGTGCCGCCCGGGCAGGAACTGCGCCACCTGGACATGGACGCCGTCATCGCCGCCTTGCTGGACGCCGACGGCGAGTGACCGCCCCACGGCCGGCGGCCGCCCCCACGGCCCGGGGGCGGCCCGTGGGGGTCAGCGCGCGAGCGGCTGGAACCCGCGCAGGCGCAGCGAGTTGCCGACCACGAAGACCGAGGAGAAGGCCATCGCGGCGCCCGCGATCATCGGGTTGAGCAGCCCGGCGGCGGCGAGCGGCAGGGCCGCCACGTTGTAGCCGAAGGCCCAGAAGAGGTTGCCCCTGATCGTGCCCAGGGTGCGCCGGGACAGCCGGATGGCGTCCGCGGCCACCCGCAGGTCGCCCCGGACCAGGGTCAGGTCGCTCGCCTCGATGGCGGCGTCCGTGCCCGTGCCCATGGCGAGTCCGAGGTCGGCGCGGGCCAGCGCGGCGGCGTCGTTGATCCCGTCGCCGACCATGGCGACGGACCTGCCCTCCCGCTGGAGCCGGGCCACGACGGCGACCTTGTCCTCCGGCATGACGTCCGCGATCACATCGGCGGCGTCGATGCCGACCTCGGCGGCGACGGCCCGGGCCACCGCCTCGTGGTCGCCGGTGAGCAGCACCGGGGTGAGGCCCAGTCCGCGCAGCATGCGGACGGCGTCGGCGCTGGTCGGCTTCACGGCGTCGGCGACGACGAGCACGGCGCGGGCCCGGCCGTCCCAGGCGGCCGTGACCACCGTGCTGCCGCGGGCCTCGGCCTCCGCCTTCGCGCGGGCGAGCCCCGCCGGGAGCGGCTCGGGCAGTTCCTGGCGGCCCACCGTGACCTCGTGGCCGTCGACGGTGCCCTGGACGCCGAGTCCGGGGAGCGCGCGGAAGTCCGTGACGCCGGGCAGCGGGCCGGTGCGCTCTTCCGCCGCCCGGGCGACCGCGCGGGCGATGGGGTGCTCGGCGGCGTGCTCCAGGGCGCCGGCCAGGCGCAGCACCGCGTCTTCCCGCTCGCCCTCGGCCAGGTGGACGCCGGCCAGCGTCATGGCGCCGGTGGTGACCGTGCCGGTCTTGTCCAGCACGATGGTGTCGACCCGCCGGGTGGTCTCCAGGACCTCGGGCCCCTTGATGAGGATGCCGAGCTGCGCGCCCCGTCCGGTGCCGACCATCAGCGCCGTGGGCGTGGCCAGTCCGAGCGCGCACGGGCAGGCGATGATCAGCACGGCGACGGCCGCGGTGAAGGCGGCGGTCGGGCCCGAGCCGTTGCCGAGCCAGAAGCCGAGGGTCGCGAGCGCGAGCCCGATGACGACGGGGACGAACACCGCGGAGATCCGGTCGGCGAGGCGCTGCGCCGCCGCCTTGCCGTTCTGGGCGTCCTCCACCAGGCGGGCCATACGGGCCAGTTGGGTGTCGGCGCCGACCCGGGTGGCCTCCACGACCAGCCGGCCGCCCGCGTTCACCGTGGCTCCGGTGACGGCCCGGCCCGGCCCCACCTCGACCGGTACGGACTCGCCGGTGAGCATCGAGGCGTCGACCGCCGAGGTGCCCTCCCGTACGACGCCGTCGGTGGCCACCTTCTCGCCCGGCCGCACCACGAACAGGTCGCCGACGGCCAGTTCGGCCGTGGGGACGCGTACCTCGCGCCCGCCGCGCAGCACGCCGACGTCCTTGGCGCCCAGTTCCATCAGGGCGCGCAGCGCGGCGCCCGCCCGGCGCTTGGAACGGGCCTCGAAGTAGCGCCCGGCCAGGATGAAGGCGGTGACGCCGGAGGCGACCTCCAGGTACAGGTTGGCGGAGCCGTGCCCCTGGGCGACGGTCAGCTCGAAGGGGTGCGTCAGGCCCGGCACGCCCGCGTCGCCGAAGAAGAGCGCCCACACCGACCAGCCGAAGGAGGCCAGCGTGCCCATGGAGATCAGCGTGTCCATGGTGGTGGCGCCGTGCCGCAGGTTGGTCCACGCCGCACGGTGGAAGGGCCATGCCGCGTACGCCACGACCGGCGCGGCCAGGGTGAGCGACAGCCACTGCCAGTTGCGGAACTGCAGGGCCGGGACCATGGTCATCGCGATGACGGGCACGGCGAGCACGACGGCGGTCAGCAGCCGCTGCCGCAGCGCCGTGAGCTCGCCGGGCGCGGACTCCGGCTCCTCCCGCGACGCGTCGGTGACCGGCGGGGCGGGGACCGCGGCGGTGTAACCGGTGGCCTCGACGATGGCGATCACGTCGCCGACGCCGATCCCGTCCCCGAACGCCACCTTGGCCTTCTCGGTGGCGTAGTTGACGGTGGCCGTGACGCCGTCCATCCGGTTGAGCTTCTTCTCGATCCGGGCCGCGCACGAGGCGCAGGTCATCCCGCCGATCGCGAGTTCGAGCTCGGTGACGCCCGCAGGGGCGGCCTGCGCGGCGATCCGCGGGGTGGCCTGCTGCTGATCCGGGAGGGTCATGCCGGCCCGACCAGTTCGTAGCCCGCCTCGTCGACGGCCGCGCGGACGGCCTCCTCCTCCAGGGGCGCGTCGGAGTCGATGGTGAGCAGGCCGGTCTTGGCGTCCACCGTGATGCCGGTCACACCGGGGAGGGTCGAGACCTCCTTGCTGACCGCGGACTCGCAGTGACCGCAGCTCATCCCGGAGACGCTGTAGCTGACAGACATGGGTTCTCCTCGTGCGTTCTGTGCGTGTTCCGGTGTACGGCGTCGGGCACCGTGCCGTCCACCCACCACCAAACTATACCCCCTAGGGGTATCGGGGAAGGGGAGGGTGGGGGAGTGGGGGGTGGTGTGGCGCGGGGTTCCGCCTTCTCGCGGGCGCACGCCACGATGCCGTCCATGACAACTCGGCCCGCGCCGCCGCGCCTTGACCCGCTCGGCCGTGACCGGCACGGGGAGAACGCGGCCCTGCGCGCCCTCGGCCCGGTCGCGCGCGTCGAGCGTCGAGGACATCCCGGTCGGGGACACCGTCATCCCCCGGGAGCGACGCCTTCCTCGCCTCCTACGCCGCGGCCGGACGCGATCCGGAGCGGCACGGCCCCGACGCCGGCCGCTTCGACGTCACCCGCCCCGCCGGCCGCCACCTCGCCTTCGGGTACGGGCCGCACCACTGCCTGGGCACCGCGCCGGTCCGCCTGGAGGCGGAGATCGCGCTGCCCGCGCTGTCTTCACGGTTCCCGGGCCTGCGGGCCGCCACCGCGCCCGGAGAGCTGGAGCCGCTGCGGTCGATGGTGGGCAACGGCGTGCAGGTCTTCCCCGTCACGGCGTGAGGCCGGGCCCCGGGGCGCCTGCCCGCTCAGGACCAGAAGCGGTTGGCGGCGTCGAGGTCGCCCACGCACTCGTCCAGGTCCGTGATCCGGTCGCCGACGATCCGGAACACGATGCCGCCCGGCTGGTCGAGGTATCCGCCCCCGCGCTCGGCCGTGAGGTGGTGGAGGGACATCGCGTGGCCCCGGCCGTCGACGAGCACCTGCCGCAACTGGACCCGCATGCTGCCGTCGGTCTCCTCGGCGAGCCTGCGGTAGTAGCCGATGATCTCGTCCCGGCCCTTGTAGTGACCGGCGAGCGGATGGTCGCCGGGCGAGTGGTGGGCCGCGTCCCCGGCCAGCAGCCGGGCCAGCGCGTCCATGTCGCCCCGGGTCAGCGCCGCGTACACCTTGTGGACCAGCATGGCGTGCGGGTGTCCCGCCATGGCCATCGCCGCCTTTCCCTGCCGTCCGTCCACCGACCGACACCAGCCACCCTGGCACCGGTCCCCGGCGGGCGCACCCGCTGCGGCCGTGACGGATCGTCGGCCGGGCCGCCGGCTCCGCCCGGCAGGTCTGTATGGCCCTCGCACTGGCCATCGGATGGGGATTCGATAGCTCGCACGATCGAATCACGTGTATGGGGATGGATCAGCGATGGAATCACGCGTAGGGTCGGAGCCGTCCGTCGCCGAGGAGGCCCCATGTCCGTCGACCGCACCCGCCTGAAGGAACTGCTCGCCCGGGAGACCGCCGAGGCCGCCGCCCGCAACCCGAAGTCACGGGCCGCGTACGAGGCGGCCGACCACCTCTTCGGCCGGGTGCCGATGACCTGGATGAACAAGAACGCGGGAGCCTTCCCCCGCTACCTCGCCGGTGCCCGCGGCGCCCGTGTGACCGACATCGACGGCCACGAGTACGTCGACTTCTGCCTCGGCGACACCGGCGCCATGGCCGGGCACTCCCCGGAGCCCGTCGCCGCGGCGATCGAGAGCCGCTACCGCGAGCAGGGCGGCGCCACGGCGATGCTGCCCACCGAGGACGCCGAGTGGGTCGGCGCCGAACTGGCCCGCCGCTTCGGGCTGCCCCGCTGGTCGTACTCGCTGACGGCCACCGACGCCAACCGCTGGGCGATCCGGCTCGCCCGGGCCGTCACCGGACGGCAGAAGATCCTCTTCAACAGCTACTGCTACCACGGCAGCGTCGACGAGTCCCTGATCGTCACCGGCCCCGGCGGCCGCGGCGGGGCGAGCCGCCCCGGCAACGTCGGAGCGCCCTGCGACGTCACGCTGACCAGCCGCGTCGCGGAGTTCAACGACCTGGAGGGCCTGGAACGGGAGCTCGCCCACGGGGACGTGGCCGCCGTCCTGATGGAGCCCGCCCTCACCAACATCGGGATCGTGCTGCCCGAGCCCGGCTACCTGGAGGGCGTCCGCGAGATCACCCGTCGGCACGGCGTCCTGCTGATCAACGACGAGACCCACACCTTCTCCGCGGGGCCGGGCGGCGCCACCGCCGCCTGGAACCTCGACCCCGACATCCTGACCATCGGCAAGGCCATCGCCGGCGGCGTACCGGCCGGTGCCTACGGCCTCTCCGCCGACCTCGCCGACCGTCTCCTGTCCCGCGGCGACCTCGACCTGGTCGACATGGGCGGCGTCGGCGGCACCCTCGCAGGCAACGCCCTGTCCGTCGCCGCCATGCGCGCCACCCTCGAACACGTCCTCACCGACGAGGCCTTCACCGGCATGTCCGCCCTCGCCGCCCGCTTCGAGCGGGGCGTCGCCGACGCCGTCGCCGCGCACGGCCTGCCCTGGTCCGTCAGCCGCCTCGGCGCCCGTACGGAATACCGCTTCGCCGCGCCCGCGCCGCGCGACGGTACCGAGTCGGCGGCCGTCTCCGACCCTGATCTGGAGGACTTCCTGCACCTGTGGCTGGCCAACCGCGGCATCCTCATGACGCCGTTCCACAACATGGCCCTGATGTGCCCGGCCACCACCGAGGCCGACGTCGACACCCACACCGCCCTCTTCGCCGGTGCGCTGGCCGAACTGGCAGGCTGAACCACGTGGACGACATCGACCGCGCCATCCTCCGCGAACTCCAGACCGACGGCCGCATCCCCTACGCGGACCTCGGCCCGAAGGTCGGGCTCTCCCCTTCCGCCGCCCGCCAGCGACTGCAGCGGCTCATCGACGGCAAGGTCGTGCAGGTCGTGGGCGTCACCGACCCCATGGCCATGGGCGGGCAGGCGATGGCGCTGCTCGGCGTCCGCGTGGACGGCGACCCGCGTGCGGTCGCGGACACGCTCGCCGCCCGGGACGAGGTCGTCTACGCGGTCCTCACCGCCGGGCCCTACGCCCTCTTCGCCGAGGTCGTCTGCCCGGGCCCGTCCGACCTGCTGGACTTCGTCAACGACGTCGTCAGGGCCGTCGAAGGAGTCGCGGGGGTGGACACCTTCCCGTACTTCGGCATCCACACCCACCGCTTCCTGTGGGACGTGGGCTGACCCGCGGGCCCGGTCAGCCCTTCGGGACGACGCGCAGGGCGCGGTAGTCGTAGCCGTCCTGCGCGAATCCGGGCGCCTCCCACTCCAGGGCCACCGACTGGCCGGCGGACAGGGTGCGGAAGCCGTTCATCTCGATGTCGCTGTAGTGGGCGAAGCACCCCCCGGGCGTCTCGGGGCAGTCCAGCACGCCCCAGCCCTCTTCCTCGTACCACTCGCGTACGGTCGCGTTCGCCATGCCCGCAGCCTAAGCGCGTCCGCGCCACGGGGCGCCGTCGCCTCCGCCGCCCGGTGTAACGCTTTCGCGGCGCGGCGCGCCCCACTCAGTAGCCACACGCGTCACACGCGGACGGGGACGACGGAGCGAAGGGGCACGATGAAGCAGGGCGTGAGCAATCCACCGGCGACGGTTCTGGGTCCTCGTCTCGCCGCGGATGTCGTGTCCATGGCCAGGGAGGGCTCCCGTGTCAGGCTCGACTACTCCCCGGCCAGCCTCGGCCTGGTCGACCGCGTCATCGAGGCGATCCGCGGCGAGCAGCCGCCCCTCGAGGCCGTCACCCCCACGCTCCGCGGCTTCGGCGCCTACACGGGCGAGGTGCTGGTCCGCACCGCAGGAGCGACCTGGGTGGACTTCGACGAGGAACAGCGGGATACATTCGGCCAGCCGTTCGGAATCCGGACGCCCGACGGAAGGGTGTGGAACCCGCTGGGCAAGGCCGTCAAGCGCTACGAGAACGGGCCGGTGGACAGCCTGCGCCTCTTCTGCCTCTCCGTGGCGGGCCGGGCCGAGGGGTGACGCCCGCCGCGCCGCGGCGCGGCAGGCAGCGGCACGGGGTCGACGAGCACGAAGAGGACGCAGTGGGCAAGGCGGAGGTCCGCCGGCGCGGCCGGATGGGCGAGGAGGAACTGGGCGACGCGGTCCAGCGCGCCCGCGCCGGCGACGAGACCGCGTTCGGCGCCCTCTACCGGGAGGTCCATCCGATGCTCCTGGGCTACCTGCACGGCCTGGTCGGCGACGACGCCGAGGACGTGGCCTCCGAGACCTGGCACGACGTCGTACGGGACCTGCGAGGCTTCCGCGGCGGCGGCCAGGCCTTCCGGGGCTGGGCCGCCACCATCGCCCGGCACCGGGCCCTTGACCACCTCCGCCGGACCAGGGCCCGGCCGCGCACCGCGCCCCTGGAGGAACGCACCGCCGAACCCTCGACCCTCGAGGACGCCGGAGGCACCGCCCTGGAGAACCTGTCCACGCGGCGCGCGCTCGAACTGATCGCGACCCTGCCCCAGGACCAGGCCGAGGCCGTGCTGCTGCGGGTCGTGGTCGGGCTCAACGCCCCCGCCGCGGCCAAGGTCCTCGGCAAGCGCCCGGGAGCGGTGCGGACCGCCGCCCACCGGGGCCTGAAACGCCTCGCGGAGCGCCTCGACGGCGCCATGGAGAAGTGACGGACTGACGGATGAGGAACAGCCGAGCACACGACGACCGGATGGACGCGGCCCTGGCCGAGCGCCTCCTCGACGCGGACCGCAGCGCGGCCGGCGACGACCCTGCGGACGCCCTCGCACGCCTGCTCACGGCCGCCGCGGCACCGCTGCCGGGCGACCCCGAACGCGAGCGCGCCGTGCTGGCGGCCTTCCGGGAGGCCCGATCCGCCACGAGCGATGGGCACGGCCGGAGGCGGGCCCGCCGCGGCCGGTCCGCCCGGCGCACCAGGGCGGCGCTCGGCGGGCTCGCGGCGGCCTTCGCCCTCGGCGGAGTGGCCGTGGCCGCGCAGACCGGCTCGCTCCCCGGCCCCTTCCACCCGGTCACGGCCGGACCCCGGCCGGTGTCGCCCGCGCCGTCCTCCGCTCCCGCGGGCCTGGGCGGCGGCACGCGCACCGCGTCCCCGCGCGGCACCACCGCCGCGCCCACGGCCCCGCTCACGACCCCGCCCGTCCCGTCACGCGGCCC
The DNA here is from genome assembly GCA_036013505.1 of Streptomyces sp. NBC_00510. NCBI lineage: Bacteria > Bacillati > Actinomycetota > Actinomycetes > Kitasatosporales > Streptomycetaceae > Streptomyces > Streptomyces sp. NBC_00510. The sequence goes on from CP107851.1 coordinate 5,650,512, forward strand.
GCACGCCTCGGTGCCCCCGCTCGCCGCGCCTACGGACGCCGGGCTGAAGGGACTGTGCCAGACGTACGTCAAGGCCGCCGAGCACCACAAGAGCGTCAACGCCTCGACCCTGGCCCGGCTGGAACGTGCGGCCGGCGACGCCGCCGCCGTTCCCGCCTACTGCGCCCGGCTCACCGGCGCCCCCGAGGTCACGGCTCCGCCGGTCCGCTCGGAGACCCCGGAGGGAGGCCGCCGCCGCTGACCGGGCCGGCCCGACGGATCCTCAGCCCCACACCGAGCGGACGCCGTTGACCAGGTTGACGACCGTTCCCAGCACCAGGAACCAGCCGAAGCAGAGGTAGACCCGCCCCACGGTCCGGTCGCCCCGCGCCGGCGAGGACGCCTGACCGGGCGCAGCCGGAGCGGATTCCACGCGCACCGGCTCGTCGGGGGCGAGCAGGCCCCGCGCCGCGCGGCGCCACACGCGGCCCGCCCGTATGAGCACGATCGCCACGAGGCAGCAGAACGCCGCCGTCTGGAAGTAAGTGCCAGGTGATGCCAATTGCGCCGAGGCGTAGCTCTGCATGTACGCGTGACCTTCCAGGATTCCGGACGCGCCGGACCGCACACCGGCCTGCCCGTACCGACGGGCGAAGCGGTCGAGGACGGCCCGGCCGGCGAGCTTGGCAGAGAGCCGTACGCGGCCATCTTGTGATGATCCGCAACGCAGGTCAACACCCTCAGGCCGCCCGAAGTCAGGCGGACCGCACCGCGGAGCGGAAAGCGAGGAATCGCCCTATCCGCACACCCCCTTCCGGGAGCCGGTCAGAGGCAGGCGACGCAGTACAGCGTGTGGCCCGCCGCCGGCGCCCTCCGGGCCAGTTCGACGAACAGCCGCGCGCACTCCTCGGCCTCCCGGCGGTCCCCGAAGCGGACCTCCTCGATGCCCTCCCAGCGCGCGGCGATCCCCGGCAGGGCCTCGTCGCCGACGGCCGCGAGCGTGTCCCGCCAGGCCCCCGGTATCTCCTCGATCAACAGCCCCGGCTCCGCGTGCCACTGCGCCGGCTCGGGCCACACCGGCTCGGTCCGTCGTCCCCGCCCTCGAACCCGGCTCCCCGCGCGTAGGCGACCAGTTGCCCGAGCACGACGACAGGATCTAGGCCCTTCATCTCGAACCAGTCGGCCCCGGCCTCGTCGAGCCGCCACCAGGGATACCCGCGCCGGTCCGGCCCGACCGCCCAGTCGATCGCCGTGCCGCGGTCGGTGGTGTGGAAGGAGTCGTACCGCACGCCCATCGCGCACCCCCCTGCCGTGTCCTGGTACCACCACGACCAGTGGAGCAGACGCCACTGACAACCGGCCCGATCAGCCCGGCAGCCCGAACGCCGCCCGCGCTTCCGCCTCGGGGTCGGTCAGCTGCGACCCGCCGTCGGACATGAGGCGTCGGGCCTCGGCGGCACCCCCGGCGGAGAAGTTCGCCCGGGTCCAACCGGTGGCATCCCCGTCCGGCTCCCACGCGGCGTCGCCCACCCGGGCGGGCGCCGAGGCCGGCGACACCGTCACCACGCCCAGGGTGACGACCCCGTCCAGCGCGGTCACGCCGTCGCCCTTCCGTACGTAGTGCCCGCACCAGGCCGCCAGACCCACCCGCAGCCCGCCACCGGCACGGCGGATCTCGATCACCCGCTCGGTGCAGAAGCCGTGCGGCACGGAACCGTCCTCCCCACGCAGTTCGGTCTCGCCGAGCGGGCCCGCCGGGTCCGTCGTCAGATAACGGTCCACCACGGGCAGCACCGCCCGCTCCAGCCCGCGATCGACCTCCGGCGCCCCCGGAACGGCCTGCCAGTACAGGACACTTGCGGCCACCGCCGCGAGCCCGGCACCGCCCAGGGACACCCCGAGCCGCCGTCCCCGTCCCTTGCCACCCTCCACACGCAACCCCTCCCGGGGGTTACGGACTCAGGCCCCCGAGGAAAAGTTCCCGCCCGGCCCCGGCCGCCACATCTAGCATGTGACCCCGCCGGTCAAGGGAACCGGCCGAGCCAAGGGGCTGATCCATGGACGTCGAGCAGGTCATGGACTTCCTCGTCGACCACCGGGCCCCCAGCGTCGTCCCCGGCTACGTCTCCGAACAGCTCCTCTCCATGTCGTGGATCATCGACGCGGAGCACGTGGCCCGCATCGTCCAGGTGGCGAAGCGGTGGCTGCGGTCCGACGATCCGTTCTGCGCGGCCGTGGCGATCGGCCTGGAGAACGAGACGTATCTCGCCGACTCCTGGGAGGAGGTCGCCGCCCTGGCCGCACCCCTCAAGGAGCGGTTCCCGTCCATGGCCGCCGACGTGGACGCGTGGATGGCGCGGGCGGAACCCTCCTACGAGCGGCTGAGGCGCGGTTCCTTCTTCGAGCAGGCCGCCGACGGCCGCTGACCCCACTCACCCGGGCCGCCGCGGTCCCAACTCGAGGTCGAGCCGCGCGGGCCAGTCCCCGTCGGCCAGTTCTGAGGCCACGAGCAGATCGCGCCAGTCGACGAGCCCGGAGGACATCGCGTCCCCCAGTCGGCCGACGCTGCCCCGGGCGAGCAGTACGACCGCTGCCTGGACGCGCTCCGCCCAGTCCTCCCAGCCGTCGTCCCGGGCTCCGGCGCGGAGTTCGTCCACGAACCCCTCCAGGAGCGCGAGCACACCGGCAGCCGCCCCGGGGGCCGGGAAGTCGGCTTCCACCCGTTGCCGCAGACGTGCCGTGCTCATACGGGCACGCTAACCGAAGTCGCTGCGGCGAGGCCCTCGTTCCTCAGGCGGAGGCCTTGGCGATGATGCCCTCGACCTCATCCCGCCCGAAGGCCCGCAGGGTCGTGCTGCGGATGTTGCCGATCGCGCCGAGCCGCAGCAGCGCCGCGGCGGCGGTCTCGTCGTCGGGCGCCTCGAGAATCGCCACGAGGTCGTAGGGCCCGACGGTCCAGTAGATGTCCACGAGCCGCCCCCCGGCACCCCGCAGGGCGTCGCCGAAGGCATCGGCCCGGTCGGCCGTGTCGGCGTAGGCGCGGATCCCCTGGTCGGTCCAGCTCAACAGCGCGATGTAGAGCGGCACAATGTGTCACCTCGACAAAGAGAGGAGCGTCCCCTACAGCGTATGTGCGCCGCTGACGGGCCGCATCCGGCGCGGGGTGGCCGTCGCCCGATCAGCGAGGATGCCGTTGCCGCCAGGCCTCGCTGTCGTGAGGACGGGCCTTCAGGTCCGTTATGCCGTGCACTTGCAGGGCGGCGCCGAGCAGGACGAGCCCGAGTGCCACGATGCTCACGGCCCACTGCACCCCGCTGGACCAGCCCGCCAACCGCGACCCCCCGTCCAGCGCGAACCCGCCGCCCATGGCCACGCCACCCCATCCCGCCTTGCGCGGATCCCGGTACTGCGCCGCGCGCCGGCCCTTCAGGGTGAGCGCCCCCGCAACCACGCTGAGGCACCCGCAAGCGAACATGATCCACGCTGTCACGGCGGAAACGTACTACGAGGCACTGGCCCGACCCCCGGCCGGTAGGCCCGGGGCCTTTCCCTTTTGGCCCAGGCAGAACCAGGGCCGGGGACAGGCCGCCCGCTCCGGCCGAAGTCCTCACACGTGCCGCTCTGTTGCCGTCATCCTCCACCGTCAGGAGCCGCCGGCCAGTCGTGGTCAAAGGCGTCCTACCCGTCGTGCTGGGCCCGGCCGTCTTCGAAGACGAACAGCGGTTTGGCACCACGTGCGGGTGTTTCGGCGAGCGAGATCGCTTCAGCGAAACGCTCAAGGGGGAACGGCCGGCCTTCGGGGATGCTCAGCACGTCATCAGCGACGAGGTCGCGAACCTGGGACAGCGCGCGCAGCGCATCCTCAGGTGAGGCACTGCCGAACCAGCGGTTCAGCCAGAAGCCGCGGACCGCTTTGGTCTCGTAGATGACCGAACGCGCCGACAGCGGGATCGTCAGCGCTGCCGGGTCGGTCTGCCGATGGGTGGAGAGCGCGCCGTAGACCACGACCTCTCCTCCGGGAGCCAATGCCTGGGACACCTGGGCACCCACATGGCCCGCGACACAGTCGATGGCCTTGCGCACGCCATCCGGCCCCGCGATCTCGGCCACCCGGCGCACCAGGTCCTCGTCCTCCGTGCAGATGACCTCGTCGCCGCCGAGCGCCTTGATCTCCTCAACCGCATCGCGCCGCCGCACGACATTGATCGTGCGCATGCCCAGATGCCTTGCCAGCTGAATGACGAGCCGGCCGACGGTGGAGCCCGCGGCCGTCTGCAACAACCATTCCCCCGGCCGTACGTCGAGTTCGCGGGTCACCAGGAGCAGCGCGGTCAAGGGGTTGACGGCGAGTTGACAGGCCTCGGAGTCGCTCAGCCGGTCGGGGACCGGCAGGAGCCTTCGCGTATCGGCGACAAGGTATTCCTGCCAAGTGCCGGCCACGGGGGGCCCGGGTACCGCCGGGACCGCAACGGTCACCACGCGCTCGCCGATTTTCAGCCCCGCGGCATCCGGGCCCAGGGCCTCAATACGGCCCACGCATTCCATGTGACCCCCGACAGTGGGAAACTCGGGTGAGAAACCGTAGCGGCCACGCAGCACGTGCAGATCGCTGGCGTGAATCGGAGTCGCCTTCACGCGGATCAACGCCTGACCGGCTCCAGGCGTGGGAACAGGCCGGGATTCCAGCCGCAGGACATCGGTCGGCTCGCCGACCTTTCCGGCTACGAGCGCGCACATGGATCGTGGCATGGGATTCTCCTTCGGTCGAGGGTGGCATCGCTTGACGGGGGCAGGAATTACCGGGCATATCGTGTCCCGGTAAATTTCTCGCCTGCCGGAGCCTGCCCGATGAATCGGGCAGGCCTCGACGGGTACACCCGCAGGCCGTCGATCGATTCACGCCCCTTCGCGGTGTCCGCGTACAGCCGAGCCTCGGCGATCAGTCCGTCGTGCACGGTGAACAGCGGACGGTGTTCATTCTCCATGGTGCGGGCGGGTTCAGTCGCGCTCGGCATCCGGCGGGTCGGCGCAGTACTTCGCGTACTCCGTCCCGGCGAAGTGCTCGCCCAGCTTCCGGGAGAAGTACCGGAGCATCGGCAGCGGACGGTGGTTCATCACAAGATGCTGCGTCTTCCCCTCGTCGTTCATGTAGACGACGGCGATATTGGCGATGGGCCTACCGTCCACCGTTGCCGCGTAGTCCTCGACGAAGCCGTTCTCTCCGTACTTACCGATGTAGATGAAGTCCTGGAATTCGTACAGAGTGCGCGCGTAGGAAAGTATCGCGAGAACGTCCTTGGCTCCGTGGACGGTCCCGTTGAAGACCCCGGCCTCCAGCGTCACGTCATCGGCGAGATTGTCCAGCCAAGGAGGGTAATAATCCTTGCGCTGCCGCACCGGGTCACCGCTGCCCAGATATGTCGGTGGCGTCTTGTAAGTCATCTCCAAACCTCCCGTGGTGAGCCGTCTCCTATTTCGAGCAGTTCCTCTGATGAACAGAGTCGCCGGACGCGATGGTCGCTGTCCAACGAAAGTCGGAGACCGCAGCCATCTCGCTCAGAGATACCCGGGGGCTCTCTGTGGGATATTGGGAGTGTGGAACTGCGCCAACTCGAGCACTTCGTCACCGTCGCCGAGGAAGCGAACTTCACCCGTGCCGCCGCACGGCTGCACGTCGTCCAGTCCGCGGTCTCGACCACGATCAAGAACCTCGAGCGAGAACTCGGCACGCCGCTGCTGGAACGCACCTCCAAACGCGTGCTGCTCACCGATGCCGGTGCCGCCCTGCTCCCGCGCGCCCATGCCGCTCTCAACGCCGCCCGGGAAGCGGTGGACGCGGTGGCCGAGGTCCGCGGAGGACTGCGCGGCACCCTGCGGCTGGGCACGATGACCACGGTGGGCCTCATCGACCTTCCCGCGCTTCTCGGTGAATTCCACCGGCGCCATCCCGGCGTGCTCCTGCAGACCAGCGCCGCCGCATCCGGCTCCCAGGGTCTGATCGACGCCCTCCTCGAACGGCGGCTCGACCTCGCCTTCGTCTCCCTGCCCGGACCGCACCCGACCGGCATCACGCTGACCGACCTCGTCACCTCGGTGCTCGACCTCGTCGTGCCGGCCGACCATCCGCTCGCGGAACGCCGCACCGTGCCGATCACCGAACTGGCCGGCCTGGACTTCGTCGACTTCCCCGTGAGCTACGGCATCCGGACCGTTGCCGATCAGGCCTTCGCCGCCGCCTCCGTGACCCGCCGCGTCGCCCTCGAGATCACCGACCTCCCCACCGGTGTCGCCTACGTCCGCAACGGCCTGGGCGTGGCGCTACTGCCACGGCCCGCCCTCGCCAAGGCGGAGGACGTCGCCACGCTGACCATCGACGACGCCAACCTGGACTGGCCGTTTTCCCTGGCCGCCCCGTCCGGGCGCACGCCCAGTGCCGCAGCACGTGCCCTGGTCGCGATAGCGCACGAGTTCCTCATCTGGCGAGGGTGAGCGCCGCCTCGACTTGCGCCTCGTGCTCGATCTCTCCTGCCCACCCCAGGGCGCTGCGACGGCCGTTGCGTTGCCACAGCCACTCGGCGAAGGATGACGCGTCAGGGCTCCGGAAGCCGAACTCCCCCTCCCTGCCATGTATCTGCATCGCGCACTGCGCCGCGGTGGGCTGGTGGGGTTGCGCCGCTCGGACACGGGACTGGTTCGGGAAGGGGCCGGTGACCTGCGCGGGGTTCGGTGCGGCGTCGGTTTCGGAACCACACCGAGCCCCGCGTTTCAGATCAGGAGCCGTCGATCAGTTTCTGTACCTCGGGCGGGAGCTCTGAGCCGGAGTAAACGGCGAAGAACGTCGCTGTCTTCGGTGTGTCCCCAATGGCGATGGCGACCTTGGGAGAGATGCCGTCCACTTCGTAGGCAGTATCCGTCGTAACGGGCTCCTCGCCCTTGTCCTGGCCGCCGGTGTCTTCGCAGGGTGGTTTGGTGGCGGCGCCGAGCTTCTTCCCGAGTGTGAATTTCACGTTCGCCACGTCCCGATACGATCGGTCCTGGTAGGTGTACTGATTGACGCAGGAAGCCGATTCCTCCCCACCGCTATCGCTGTCTGCCGTGCACGCGGCTACTGACATCACCATGGCCGTCGCCACCAACAAGCCAGCGGATCGCCCGGTCCAGCTCATGCGTGTCCCCCTCAGTAGATGCGGCAAAGAAGCGGAGTGCCTCCTCTTTGCCGAGTGACCTTGCCATCGCTCAGCACGGAAGTGAGATCGTGCAGGTGGTGAGGCTCTCGTGTTCCGAACTTCGACGTCGGCGCCCCGCATCAGGTTTCCTTGCCGCGCGTTTCGGACCGAGACTCCCGTTCGAACCGCATCCCTCAAGACCGGATGGACAACAGCTTCTGACGTCGGCGCAACGGGTTTGGCCGGTGGCCTGCCTGACCGGCCCCGGCCGCAGCGCGTTTCCCCCTCAGCCAGCCCTTCGCCGTCGGGCCGCGGGCTGCCGCGCTCTGCGCGGAGGGAGCGTCTTGATGAGGTGGAGAAAGTCTTACCGCGCCCCCGGGTGATCGTCTGTGTCCTGACTCGGCTGACAGTTGGAGCCGTTGGGCTGTCCATGGCGCTGGGGGACGTGCGTCGGTCAGGATGAATCAGAGGCGTCGACCTTGGTGGGTGCGACGCCGAGGACGGTGACATGCCTTCGTTGCGCGCCGTTAGTCGATGAACTTGGCCTCAGGGCAACGGGCTTGTACGCCATGGGTGCCGTCTCGTCGGCTCATTCTCCGGCCGTGATTGATCTTCACTGAGGTGAGGCCAGGCGCTTGCGGTCGTGGCTGCACACCTGTGGGCCGGAACCGTCCAGAGCGTCCAGGAGTCGGACCGCGAAGACTCCGGACATGCGCTCTGCGACCTCTTCGGGCGCAGTTCGGGGTCTCCTTGCCGTGCAAGCTCAGCCCCTTGGAGCTGACGATGAACGCTTCTGGAGCAGCTCGTGAACCGCGCGGACGACGTTGCTGGTGATCTCGTCCCGGGAGATCGTCCAGTCCTCGTTCCAGTCGTCGAGCTGGATGGCGCACGTGACGACGGGCTCCAACACGGGTGGATACCGGAGTTCCATGGCTGCCTCGGTCCAGATCATGTCCGCGCCGGTCGCGGGGTCGAGTGACCCGTCGGCGATTTGCTCGGCCAGCCAATAGGCCAAGGCCAGCTTGGTCGCAGTCGGATCCGCCTGTGGTTCGAAGACGAATCCGAGCTCTTCCATCACCTGATCGAACAGCTCGGACGCTTCGGGTTCCTCGCGCCGCCCGAGTCCGGCGAGCAGTGGCAGCGACGGCGTTTCCACGTCGGCCAGGAGGGCGTCGAGAGCCGCTGCAATGAGCCGATCAGAGCCTACGGGCCGTTCGAACGCACGCGACCGCGCGAGCATCTTCAGCTGCCTGACAGCCTCGTCTTCGGTCACGTCTGCACCCCCTTGTCGACCACGCCGGACCGGCATCGTGTCACGTCAGTAGCGCTCGGCCGCAAGCGGTTATGGGGCCCGACACGGCAGGCGGAGAGACCACATCCGGAGGCGGCAGACCAGCGCGATGGCTGCCGTCGACCGCTGCCGTTGATGTCGAAAGTGGATGTCAAAGGCCCCGGACCTTGATCGGTCCGGAGCCTTTTCCCTTGTGCCCCAGGCAGGATTCGAACCTGCGACACCCGCTTTAGGAGAGCGGTGCTCTATCCCCTGAGCTACTGAGGCGGAGGCGTGGGACAGCCTAGCGGATGAGGGTCAGGGGTGTGCCGGCGATTGCGCCGGGTGCCGGGGGTGTGTGGCGCTGCGCGAGGGGCGTCAGCCGCAGGGCGGGCCGTCGTCGAGGTCGGCGGCGGTGAGGGCGGCGGTGAGGCGGTCGACGCGGGCGCGGAGGTCGTTGATCTCCTCCAGGCCGAGGCCGGTGGCGGCGGAGATGCGGCGCGGGATCTGGAGGGCCTTGGCGTGCAGCGCGGTGCCGGCGTCGGTGAGGTGGACGGTGACGGAGCGCTCGTCGTCGGTGGAGCGCTCGCGGCGTACGAGGCCGGTGGCCTCGAGGCGCTTGAGGAGGGGGGAGAGGGTGCCGGAGTCGAGGCGCAGGTGCTCGCCGATCTTCTTGACCGGCAGGGCGCGGTGTTCCCAGAGCACGAGCATCACCAGGTACTGGGGGTAGGTGAGGCCGAGGTCCTTGAGCACGACGCGGTAGACGCCGCCGAAGGCGCGCGAGGCGGCGTGCAGGGAGAAGCAGATCTGGTTCTCGAGCCGGAGGTGGTCCCCGGCACGGGCGGGCGCGGTGGCGGTCATGGGTCCAGGGTAGCCCGACCGTCCACGTTTTAGTTGTGTGCAACTCAATTGTGTGCTCTACTTGTCGTCAACGGGATCGCAACCGATCGAAAGAGGACGTTCCATGGACGCGCTGTACACCGCTGTCGCCACCGCCAACGGCCGCGACGGGCGCGCCGTCAGCTCCGACGGCCAGCTCGACCTGGCGCTGGCCATGCCGCCGGCGCTCGGCGGCAACGGACAGGGCACCAACCCCGAGCAGCTCTTCGCCGCCGGTTACGCCGCGTGCTTCGCCAGCGCCCTCGCCCTGGTCGGGCGGCAGGCGAAGGTGGACACCAGCGAGATCTCCGTGACCGCCGAGGTGACCATCGGCAAGGACGACACGAGCTTCGGTCTGGCGGTCGTGCTCCGCGCCGAGCTGCCGTCGGAGCTGGAGAACGAGACCGGCCGCACCCTGATCGAGCAGGCCCACCAGGTCTGCCCCTACTCCAAGGCGACCCGGGGCAACATCCCGGTCGAGCTCGTCGTGGAGTAAGCGGAGCAGGCATCGGCAGAAGCGGAAGGGCCCTGGGCGCGCGGTAGCGTCCGGGGCCCTTCCCGTGCGTGCGGGGCCGGTCCGGGAGGCCCCTCGAGCGCTGCCGGAGCCAGCCGCGTTGATTGTGACTCAGCTCACAAGCGGCCCTGAAATATCCGGGGAACGGCTCCCCGTTTACACCTACGTCGCACAAACGGGGACTCGCTCCCCGGAACCGAGCGCCACCGAGAGACAGAGAGGAGTGCCCGTCATGGCAGTCGTCGCCACGAAGCTCCGCGCGGATGCCACGCGCAACCGCGAGCGGATCATCGTCGCCGCCCGCGAGGTGCTCCTCGAGCACGGTACCGACGCCCCGCTCGACGAGATAGCCAAGCGGGCAGGTGTGGGCAACGCCACCGTCTACCGGCACTTCGCCGACCGCCAGGAGCTCGCGCTCCAGGTGGCCCTGTCGGTGACGGACAGGATCACCCAGCGGGCCGAGGAGGCACTGGCGCAGGAGCCGGACGCCTTCGACGCGCTGCGCCGCTTCGTGCACGAGGCGGCCGACGAGCGCGTGGGCGCGCTGTGCCCGATGCTCTCCACCGGATTCGGCAAGGGGGACCCGCGGCTCGAGGAGAGCCGCATACGCTTGGAGCGCGCGATCGAGGAGCTGATGGCCGCCGGGCGGCGGTCCGGACGGCTCCGCGCCGACATCGACGTCGGCGACGTGATGGTGGCCGTCAGCCAGCTGACGCGGCCGCTGCCCGGTAAGCACTGCGGCAGCATGGAGCGCTTCATCCGCCGTCATCTGCAGTTGTTCGTGGACGGCCTGGAGGCGCCGGCGCGCTCCGAACTCCCGGGTGACTCCGCCACTTTCGAGGACCTTCGGCAATGTCGCTGAGCTCCGCCTGCCGAACGGGCGCCCCCGCGTAATTCACTCGCCCACAACATTTCCGTTACGACTGTATGTCCTCTTCGTCTTCAATGTCGTCACCTCTTCGTACCGTTAGTGAGTTCATCCATGCCTGATTTGGCACACGCCCAGCGCTGGAAGGCGCTGGCCTTCATCGCGATAGCCCAGCTGATGGTCGTCCTCGACGGCACCATCGTGAACATCGCCCTCCCCTCCGCCCAGACCGACCTGGGCATCTCCGACGCCAACAAGCAGTGGGTCATCACGGCCTACGCGCTGGTCTTCGGCGGCCTGCTGCTCTTCGGCGGACGCATCGCCGACCTGTGGGGCCGCCGCCGCACCTTCGTCACCGGCCTGATCGGCTTCGCCGCGGCCTCCGCGATCGGCGGCGCCGCAGCCAACGAGGGGGTGCTCTTCGGCGCCCGCGCGCTGCAGGGTGCCTTCGGCGCGCTGCTCGCGCCGGCCGCGCTGTCGCTCCTCGCGGTGATGTTCACCGAGGCCAAGGAGCGCGCCAAGGCGTTCGGCATCTACGGTGCCATCGCCGGTGGTGGCGGTGCCGTCGGTCTGATCCTCGGTGGTGTGCTCACCGAGTACCTGGACTGGCGCTGGACGTTCTTCGTCAACATCCCCTTCGCCGCCGTCGCCGCGTTCGGTGCCATGCGCTTCGTCCACGAGCCCGCCGGCAGCCGCAACAGCAGCGGCCTGGACATCCCCGGCGTCGTGCTGGCCACCACCGGTCTGGTCTCCCTGGTCTACGGCTTCACCCGCGCCGAGACCCACGGCTGGAGCGAGGGCACCACGATCGGCCTGTTCGTGGCCTCGGTCGTGCTGCTGGTCGCGTTCGTGGTCGTCGAGGCCCGTGTGAAGGCCCCGCTGCTGCCGCTGCGCGTGGTGACCGACCGCAACCGCGGTGGTGTCTACCTCTCGCTGGGCCTGGCCATCATCGCGATGTTCGGCCTGTTCCTCTTCCTCACCTACTACCTGCAGGTCGTCCAGGGCTACTCCGCGCTGAAGACCGGCTTCGCCTTCCTCCCGATGATCGCGGGCATGATCGCCGGTTCCACGCAGATCGGCGCGCGTCTGATGACCCGCGTCCGTCCGCGCCTGCTGATGACCCCGGGCTTCCTGGTCGCGGGTCTGGGCATGCTGCTGCTGACCCAGCTGTCGGTCGACAGCTCGTACGCGGGCCTGGTCCTGCCGGCCGAGATCCTGCTCGGCCTCGGCATGGGTACGGCCTTCATGCCGGCCATGAGCCTGGCCACGCACGGTGTCGAGCCGCGTGACGCGGGTGTCGCCTCCGCCATGGTCAACACCTCGCAGCAGGTCGGTGGTGCCATCGGCACGGCGCTGCTGAACACCATCGCGGCCAGCGCCACCACCACGTGGGTCGCCGCACACGCTGCCGAGGCCCGTACGCTCGGCAAGCAGGGCTTCGTCAACGCCGCGGCCGTGCACGGCTACTCCACCGCCATCTGGTGGGCGGTCGGCATCCTGGCCCTGTCCGCGATCATCGCCTTCACCTTCATCACCACCAGCGGTGGCGGCGGTGTGGTGGCGGCGTCCGGCACCAAGGACGCCGAGGGTGCCGAGGAGGTCGCCGTCCCGGTGATCGCCCACTGACGGACGCGTCGACGACGACGGCACGCCGGAGACGGCGAGTACGGCGAAGGGCCCCGCTTCATGGGAGGAAGCGGGGCCCTTCGCGTTGCGGAGACTACCGGCCGAACTGCACGGACCGTTTGGCCAGGCCCATCCAGAAGCCGTCGATGACGCTGCGCTGGGTGCCGAGGTCGTCCTCGGCCGCGCCCATCGTGACGAAGAGCGGCGCGAAGTGCTCGGTCCTGGGGTGGGCGAGCCGCCCGGCGGGGGACTTGTGCTCGAAGTCCAGCAGGGCGTCCACGTCCTGCCCGTCCAGCGCGCGGTGCCCCCAGTCGTCGAACTCCGCCGACCAGCCCGGCACTCCGCCGGCGTGCCGCAGCGCGGCCAGGTTGTGGGTGAAGAAGCCGCTGCCGACGATCAGCACGCCCTCGTCGCGCAGCGGGGCGAGTCTGCGCCCGATGTCCATGAGCTCCTGCGGGTCGAGCGTGGGCATCGAGACCTGCAGCACGGGGACGTCGGCGTCCGGGTACATCTCCACGAGCGGGACGTACGCCCCGTGGTCCAGGCCCCGGTCCGGGACGTCCTGGACGGGAGTGCCCGCGCCGCGCAGCAGCTTGCGCACGGAGCCGGCCAGCGCGGGCGCGCCCGGGGCCGCGTACCGCACCTCGTAGTAGTGGCGGGGGAAGCCCCCGAAGTCGTACACGAGCGGGACCGTGGTGGTGGCGCCCAGGGCGAGCGGGGCCTCCTCCCAGTGCGCGGAGACCATGAGGACCGCCGTGGGGCGGGGGAGCCCGGCGGACCAGGCGGCCAGTTCGCCGGGCCACACCGGGTCGTCGGCGAGCGGCGGGGCGCCGTGCGAGAGGTAGAGGGCGGGCATGCGCATGGGGCCTCCTCAGGCCGGGAGGTCGAGGGTGTGGTGGGTGTGCTCGGCCTTGGCGCGCAGGTAGCGCACGTTGTCCTCGGACAGGTGGACCCCGGTCGGCACCCGCTCGGCGATCGTGACGCCCAGCGCGGACAGCTGCGCCGCCTTGTCGGGGTTGTTGCTGAGCAGGCGGACGGCGTCGACGCCGAGGGCGCCGAGCATCTGGGCGGCGGCGGTGTAGTCGCGCTCGTCGTCCAGGCGTCCGAGGGCGCGGTTGGCGGCGTAGGTGTCCAGGCCCTCGTCCTGGAGGGCGTACGCGTCGAGCTTGGCGTACAGGCCGATGCCGCGGCCTTCCTGGCGCAGGTAGAGCAGGTAGCCGCCGGTCTCGGCGATGCGTTGCACGGCCTCGCGCAGCTGGGGGCCGCAGTCGCAGCGCGCCGAGCCGAAGACGTCGCCCGTCAGGCACTCGGAGTGCGGGCGGACCAGCGGCGACGTCGCGCCCTCGTGAGGGCCGAGGCCGAGCGCGATGTGCTCCTTGCCGTCGGCGAGGCCGGTGAAGGTGAAGACGTCGGCCGGGGTCGTCCAGCCGTCGGGGAAGCGCAGGGGGATCCGCACCCGGGTGCGGATGGCCGCGCGCGATGGGGCGGGGGCTGCGTCCGGTGCGGTCGGGGTCGTCATACGGCTCCCTCGCCTGAAGAGTTCCTTGAAGTTTCAAGCTGGCAAGGGGAACGTACCGGCGATTGCTTGAAAGTTCAAGGTCGAATTCGTAGAGTGGGAGGATGACGACGAGAGCCCCCGAACCCCGCTGGTTGAGCGAGGAGGAGCAGCGCGCCTGGCGCGCGTACATGGCGTCCACCCAGTTGATCTCGGACGCACTCGACCGGCAGCTCCAGCGCGACGCGCGGATGCCCCACGCGTACTACTCGCTGCTGGTGTGGCTCTCGGAGACCCCCGACCGCCGGATGCGCATGACGGAGCTGGCCGAACGCTCGAAGATTACGCGCAGCCGGCTCTCCCATGCCATCTCCCGCCTGGAGGAGAACGGCTGGGTCCGTCGCGAGAACTGCCCCTCCGACCGGCGGGGCCAGCTCGCGGTCCTCACCGACGAGGGCTTCGCCGCGCTCGCCGCGGCCGCTCCCGGCCATGTGGAGGCGGTGCGCGGGGCGATCTTCGACCGGCTCTCGGAGGAGCAGGTGCGCCAGCTCGGCGAGATCTGCCGGGTCATCGCCGAGGGGCTGCAGCCGCAGAACGGAGCGGTGGACCTTCCCTGGCTGCGCTGAGCGCGCGCCGGTTCAGGTCAGGTCCTTCTCGTACCAGGCGACGTCCCAGTAGCGGCCGAACTTCCGGCCGACCTCGCGGTAGACGCCCAGCGGGCGGAAGCCGAAACGGGTGTGCAGGCGGACGGACGCCTCGTTGGGCTGTGCGATCCCGGCGTACGCGCGGTGCAGGTCCTCGCCCCGCAGGGCCTCGAAGAGCGCCGTGTAGAGCAGGGTGCCGACGCCGCGGCCCCCGGCCTCCGGGGCGCAGTACACGGAGGTCTCCACGGAGGTGGAGTACGCGGCCTTCGGGCGGAACGGGCTGCTCGTGGCGTATCCGAGCAGGCCGTTCGTGCCGTCCTGTTCCGTCCCGTGGGCAACCAAAAGGCGGTGCGGTCCGTCTTCCGGGTGGGAGAGCAGCCAAGGGCGGCGCTGTGCCGGGGAGAAAGGCTCCAGGTCGAATGTGACCGGTGTCTCACGGACGTAGTGGTTGTAGAGGTCGGTGAGGGCCTGCAGGTCCTCTTCCCCACCCGGCCTGACCTGCACTTCGACGGACTCGGGCAATGATCCACCTCCGGCTGTGGCCGGACAGGGTACTGCAAGATCGTAAAAAACGGGGCGGCGCTTGGGAATTGTGTCCGGATTCCAGTCGTTATCTCTTTTCGAGTGGGCAGCCGAAAGGCACGCGTGAAGCTGCTGGAGGGGCAGCTCACTCGATCCGACACCCGACCGAACCTTCGCAAGGGAGCACGCATGGCAACCCGTGCCGTCGCCCGCAGCACCACCGGCGGGAAAAGCAGCGCTCGCGCAGGCCACGGCGAGATGGCCGACCGCGACCTCGTCGGCATGTACCTCGACGAGATCGCGCGCACGCCGCTGCTCGACGCCGCGCAGGAAGTCGAGCTTTCCAGGGCGATCGAGGCCGGCGTCTACGCCGAGCAGCTCCTCGCGGGCGAGGAGCTGGGTCAGGGAGCGGACGCCGGCCGAGAGGAACTGGAGACGATAGCCGCCGCGGGTGCGCGGGCCAAGGACGTCTTCATCCGTTCCAACCTGCGCCTGGTCGTCGCCGTCGCGCGACGCTATCCGCGCAGCGGCCTGCCGCTGCTCGACCTCATCCAGGAGGGCAACGCAGGCCTGGTACGCGCCGTCGAGAAGTTCGACTACACCAAGGGCTTCAAGTTCTCCACGTACGCGACGTGGTGGATCCGTCAGGCGATCACCCGGTCCATCGCGGACCAGTCGCGCACCATCCGGCTCCCCGTCCACCTGGTGGAGGAGCTGGGGCGGGTGCGCCGGGTGCAGCGCGAGTTCAACCGCGAGCACGGGCGCGACCCGGAGCCCGCGGAGATCGCGGCCGAGCTCGGCTCCACCCCGGAACGGATCTCCGACGTCCTGGACTGGGCGCGCGACCCCGTGAGCCTGAACATGTCGGTGGATGACGAGGGCGAGACCCAGTTCGGCGATCTCGTCGAGGACACGTCGGCGGCCTCGCCGGAGGACTCCGTACTCGTCATGCTGCGGCGTGAGGAACTGGAGGATCTGATCGACCGGCTCGACGACCGGACGGCGTCCATCATCCGGGCGCGGTACGGGATCGTGGACGGCCGCGAGCGCACGCTGACGGAGGTCGGCAAGCAGCACGGGCTGACGCGTGAGCGGATCCGGCAGATCGAGAAGCACGCGCTGGCGGACCTCAAGCGCATGGCGCGCGCAACCGGGCTGTCCATCGAGGCGGCCTGACGTCAGGCGGGCGCCGCAGCAGGCGCCCGCGCCACCACAGACTCGAGCCCCGGTGCCACCCCCCTGTACCGGGGCTCGACCCTTTCCCCGGCCGGCCCGGTCGTGCGTCGCCCGCGTGCGTACGGCCGGGCCTTCGTTGCGGCTGGGCGTGTGGACGGCCCCGTACCCTGGACGGCATGAGCAGCACCTCCGACCCCGCTACGGGGCCCGCCCCGGCCCCGCAAGCGCCGCGCGAGCACGTGCCGGCGCTGGTCTTCGACGACCCGCTGGACCGGCAGTCGTCCGACGACACCGACACCGGGTGGGGCGAGCGCCCCGGCCAGGGTGGTGCGGGAGATCTCGCGCGCTTCCTCGACGAGAAGCCCCCGCACCACATCTGAGGCGGACGGCCGCTACGGATGCGTCCGGTTGGTACCGCTGTGGCCGTAGGGGGAGGGGATGCCGGGAGCACCGCCGTGGCCCTGCTGCTGGCGGGCGAGCAGGTCGCGTATCTCGGTCAGCAGCTCCAGCTCCGTCGGGCCGGCCACCGCCGTTTCCTTGCCCTCCTTGCGCCGCTCGTTGAGCTTGTTCATCGGCAGGATCAGCAGGAAGTACACGACCGCGGCCGTGATGAGGAACGTCAGCGCCGCGCCGGCGACCGCGCCCCAGAGGAGGCCCACGCCCTTCGTGAGCTCGCCGTTGACGACGGTGCAGGGCGGCTCGATGCAGAGGGTGTAGCCGTCGAGGTTCTTGGTGCCGATGGCACCGATCACCGGATTGATGAGGCCCTTCACGAACGCGTCGACGATCTTGCTGAACGCGGCGCCGACGACGACCGCCACAGCGAGCTCGACGACGTTGCCACGCAGCAGGAAGGCTTTGAAGCCCTTCAAGGGACGATTTCCTTTCGAAGAACGACCGTGCAGTTCGGCCCGGGGGACCCGTGGGGCCTGGTGGTGTCCGCCGGGCGCCGCCGGCGTGGGGGCCGGCGGTGACGGAGGTGGGTGAGCGGTTCGGCCTCCGAGGGTAAGGGGTGGCGCCGCGGGCCTCCCCGCCGGTTGCCTTTCTCACGGAGTGCGGCTAGCGCAGCGCCACCGCCAGGGGCGAGGTGGCCGCGGCGCCGGACAGCGCGGCCGCCGTCCGGCGCGGGACCGACAGCACGATGAGCGCACCGCCCCCGAACCCGCCCCCGTCCACGCCGGTCGTCCCGCCACCTGGGGTGCCGTCGGCGGGGGAGGGCACGGCCACCACGGGCGCCCCGCGGGCCACCACGCGCGCGGCGGCGAGGATGTCCACCCGGTCACCGGGCCGCACCAGCCCGGCCGCCGCCGCGTCCGCGATGCGCACCGGCGCCCGCACCGTGTCCCGTGCCGCCGCGGCGGGCGCCGGAGCGGGGCCCTCCCGCCCGGCCCGGCCGTCCTGCGGATCCGTACGGGGCGCCGCGGCGGCCAGCGCGGCCGCGGTCATCGCCAGGCCCGCGGCCACCATCCGCCGCCGTCGGCGCAGCGCACGCCGCAACCGGTGCCGCCCGCCACCCGCCCTGATCGGTGCGAACAACGGAACCACGCACGGGGCGGGCGCGCCCGCTCCCGCGCCCGCCGGCGGCACCGGCACGTCACCGCCGTCCGTCCACAGCGCGCATCCACCGCTGTCCACCATCTCGACCACCCCCGTCATCGGGCCCTCGTCCACCGGCGCATCCGGCCTGGCAGGACCACCATGACGCATCGCGGCGCGGCCCCCCGGCGGCCTGTGGAGTACCGACCGGTTGTGGATAACTCGGTCACCCGTTCGAGGGGATGGGTCGGGCGGGTCTGGCGGCGCGGCGCCCGCGGTGGTGTGCTTGCTGGTAACGAACCGAAGCGTCCGAGCCCGAGAGCGGGAGGTGGTCGACGTGCCCAGGCAGTCATTGCGCGACGGCCCGTCCGAGAGGTCGAGAGCCCATCCGGGGGACGTCAGCCGTCGCGTCGCGCAGCGGCGGGAACAACTGGGGCTCAGCCGCGAGGAAGTGGCCGCCAAGGCCGGCATGACGCCGAGCTACGTGCGGTACGTGGAGGAGCAGTGCCATCACACCATCGGGACCAACGCCCTGCTCCGGCTCGCGGGGGCGCTGCGGACCACCGCCAGCCACCTCCTGGGGGGCGACGCCGAGCACGTCCCCGGGGAGACCGAGGCCGCCGGCCCACCGGTGATGGAGGAACTGCTGTCGCACGAGTGCTGGACCCGGCTGTCCGGCCATGACGTCGGCAGGATCGCGCTCACCACCGGCGGCCACCCCGCGGTCGTCCCGGTGAACTACGCGGTCGTCGACGGGGCCATCGTCTACCGCACGGCCGCGGGCGCACCCCCGTCCCTCGCCCGGGGCAGCGAGGTCGCCTTCGAGGTCGATCAGCTCGACGCCTGCCTCAGCGCGGGATGGAGCGTGCTCGTCCTCGGGGTCGCCGAGCACGTCGTCGATCCTGAGGACGCTCGCGTCCTGGAGGCCCACCCCGGCCCGTGGTCCGGGGGTGAGGACGATCTGTGGATACGCATCGTCCCCACCCACATCACGGGCAGCCTCATACGCACCGTGTAGCGCGCCGAGGGTCTTCGCCTCGCGGGGGGATCGGGGTCAGGCGTGGTGGAAGACGGCCACGGGACAGTGTGCGTGGTGCAGCACGGCGTGGGTCACATGGGCCAGCCGGCCGCTGGAGCGCTGATGCCGCCGGGCACCCGCGACGAGCAGATCGGCATGGGCCGAGGCATCCACCAGGGCACCGCTCGCGGAGGAGGCCTTGACCAGGTCCACGGTCACGGTGAGGTCCGGATACTCCTCGCGGATCGTGTCGGCGACATGCTGCTCCGCCGCTGCCTCCCGGTCACCGACCGAGGTGGCGTCGTCCAGCCCCGGCACCATCTCGCCCACGGCCCCGAGCAGGCTCCACGCGGTCAGGAGGCGCAGGGTGGCCTTCCGTAGCCGGGCCTCGTCGGCGGCGAAGCGCACGGTGGCCAGATCGGTGTAGTCCCGGATCCCGACCAGGACGACACCGGTGGACGGCTGCTCGCTGCCCCGCACGACGACCACGGGCCCGCGCGCCTGGGTCGCCACCCGCAGCCCGACCGAGCCCAGCAGCAGTGCGTGGAAGCCACCGCGTCCACGGCAGCCGACGACGGTCAGGCCCTCCACCAGGGACTGGTCCAGCAGACTGTTGGCGGGCTTGCCCTTGCCGAGTGAGGTGGAGACCGCCAGGTCCGGATAGCGGCCGGTGGCCGAAGCCGCCGCTTCGTCCAGCAGGGCGCGGCCGCCGTCGAGGACCAGCTGTGCGGTCTCGGGGGACAGGTTCCTGCCGGAACGGGTCTCGATGCCGGCCGCGTGCAGGATGTGCAGCGGGCGATCGCGCAGCACGGCCTCACCGGCGGCCCACATCACCGCAGCGGTGGCGCGGGGCGAGCCGTCCGTGCCGACCACGACCGGTCCGTGGGTGGTGTCCATGGCGGTGCCTCCTTCTCGCTGTCGCTCGGCTCCGTCCCCACCCCGTCCCGTCCCGTCCCCCACTCATCCCGTTCGGCGCTGCCCACGGCGCTGCCTACGGGCCGGCCCACGTCTCAGCCCGGCACCAGGACCGCCGCACCGTTGACGCGGTCGGCGGCCAGGTCGGACAGCGCCCGGTCCGCGTGGTCCAGGGGATAGGGGGTGGCGGTCACCCGGATCCCGATCCTGGCGGCCAGGGCCAGGAACTCCTGTCCGTCCTGTCGTGTGTTGGAGGTGATGCTGCGCAGACTGCGTTCCTGGAACAGATGGCGCTGGTAGTTCAGTGCCGGGATGTCGCTGAGGTGGATGCCCGCGATCGCCAGCGTGCCGCCCCGGTCCAGGGCCTCCAGGGCGGTCGGCACCAGGTCGCCGACCGGGGCGAAGAGGATGGCCGCGTCCAACGGCTCCGGCGGCCGGTCCGCCGCCGCCCCCGCGGAAGCGGCACCGAGCTCCAGCGCGAGCTCCCGCGCCCGCTCCGAGCGGGTCAGTACGTGCACGGTCGCCCCCTCGGCCAGCGCGACCTGGGCGGCGATGTGCGCGGACGCGCCGAAGCCGTAGATGCCCAGCCGCCCGCCGGCGGGCAGGTCGCTGCGGCGCAGGGCGCGGTAGCCGATGATGCCCGCGCACAACAGGGGCGCCAGGTGCACGGCGTCACGGCCGTCGGCGTCCTCGGGCAGCGCGTAGGCGTAGTCCTCGGGCACGGTGGTGAAGTCGGCGAAGCCGCCGTCGGCGTCCCAGCCGGTGTAGAGCGAGTACGGGCACAGGTTCTCGCGGCCGGTCAGGCAGTAGGCGCAGTTCCCGCACGTGCCGCGGAGCCAGGCGACACCCACCCGGTCGCCCTCGGCGAAGCGGCCGGCCGACTCGCCGGTGCCGATGACCCGCCCCACCACCTCGTGTCCGGGGACGGTCTCCCGGCGGTGCGGCGGCAGGTCCCCCTCCGCCAGGTGCAGGTCGGTGCGGCACACGCCGCATGCCTCCACGCGCAGCAGCAGTTCACGCGGCCCGGGCACCGGCTTGGGGCGTCCGACGCGTACCAGCGGCTCCGTGACCATGGGCCCGGGCCGGTCGACGACCCAACCACTCAGCATGTCTCCAGTCTGCGACCGGAGGCCTCGGCGCTGCAGCACGAAAGCGCTCGTGCGGGCACGCCGAAGGCCCCCGTCGCCCGCGACGGGGGCCTTCACCAGGCGAGGGTGCCGTGGACTCCGCTCAGGCGGCCGAGGTGCTCGCCGAGCTGGTGGAGCCGCTGGAAGAGCCGGTGGAGCCGGCCGAGCCGCTGCTCTTGGAGTCCGAAGAGGACTTCGACTCCGAGCCGCTGCTCTTGGCGGCCGGCGTGCTGCTGGACGACGATCCGCGGCTGTCGGTCCGGTAGAAGCCGGATCCCTTGAAGACGACGCCGACCGCGGAGAAGACCTTGCGCAGCCGACCGTTGCAAGCCGGGCACTCGGTCAGCGGGTCGTCGGTGAACTTCTGCACCGCCTCGAGGCCCTCGCCGCAGGCGGTGCACTGGTACTGGTACGTCGGCACTTGCTCCTCCTGGCACTCTGACTCATTGAGTGCTAACGACGGTCAATAGTGCAGCATTCCGCGGCCTCAGTCCACCGTGACCGGGTCTCGGTGACCGATGCCACTGCCGTGGCCGGTTCCGGCGCCGCGTGCCGCGACCACTTCGGACTGCCTCGGCGCGAGCCGGTCACGCAGCACGAGCAGCGTGACGAGTGCCAGGCCGGTGCCCACCAGCGGCACGGTGAACCCGGCGCTCGCCCCGAGCCCGTCGGCCAGCCGTCCGGCGGCGGTGGCAGCCGCCGCCTGGCCCAGCGCCACCGCGCCGGTCAGCCAGGTGAAGGCCTCCGTACGGATCCCCGCCGGCACCAGCGCGTCGACCAGGGTGTAGCCGGTGATCAGGGCCGGGGCGATGGTGAGCCCGACCAGCAGCCCGAGCCCGCCCAGCAGCGGCACGGCGTGCGCCGCCCACAGCATCGAGGTGGCCAGGGTCAGCGCCGTGTAGCCGGCCACCATGCGCCGCTTGGGTCCGGACTTCCAGGCGACGGCGCCGCACGCGATGCCCGCGAGCATGTTGCCGGCCGCGAACGTCCCGTAGAGCAGGCCGTTGATGCCGGGCCGCCCGATCTCCTCGGTGAAAGCCGTCATGGAGACCTGCATGCCGCCGAAGACGGCGCCGATCCCGAGGAAGGCCACGGCCAGCACCCGCACACCGGGCACGGTCAGCGCCGAGGCCTCCCGCTTCCGGGCCCCGGGGACGGACCGGGACGGTGCGGGCGCGGTCCGCCGCTGCGCGGCGAAGAGCAGTCCGCCGGCCAGCGTCAGCACGGCCTCGGACAGCAGCCCGGCCGCCGGGTGCACCCCGGTGGCCAGCGCCGTGGCCAGCACCGGCCCGATGACGAAGGTGAACTCGTCCGTGACCGACTCGAAGGCCGTCGCCGTCTGCAGCAGCGGCGACCCGGCCGGCAGCGTGGCCGCCCAGCGGGCCCGCACCATGGGCCCGACCTGCGGCACCGAGGCGCCGGTGGGCACCGCCACCGCCAGCAGCGCCCACAGCGGCGCGTGCGCCAGCGCGAGCACGGCGAGCAGCGTCCCGGACGCCGCGTGGACGAGCACCCCGGGCAGCAGCACGGCGCCCTGGCCGAAGCGGTCGGAGAACTTGCCGCTCAGCGGGGCGAACAGCGCCATGGCGACGCCGGTGACGGCCGAGACGGCACCGGCGGTGCCGTAGGAGCCGGTGGTGTGCTGCACCAGCAGCACGATGCCGATGGTGAGCATCGCGAAGGGCTGGCGCGCGGCGAACCCGGGCAGCAGGAAGGCCCACGCACCCGGCGTGCGCAGCAGCTGCCCGTATCCCGGGCGCGCCGCGGTACGGGAAGGACGGGAAGAGCCCGACGGATGGGAGGAACCCGAAGGACGGGACGATCGGGACGAACGGGACGTACGAGTGACCGTGGATGCCACGGCCGGGCCTTTCCGCCGCCTGGTAGCGCACCCTGGACGCCTGGTCGCGTTCCTGTGCGCCGAGAGCTGTCCTCTCGCGCATGACCGAGGTAGATACCGGGTCTCTCCGGCCGCCGGGCGGTCGCGCCAGCTCTGCGTCAGGCAGAGTTGGTGGTGACTGTCGACAGCCATGTTAACGGCCGGCCCCACCGCCCGATTCCAGCCATCCGGCCAGCTTGCCGCCGCGTCCCACCGCCCGCAGCCGGGCCTCCGCCTTGTCCCGCACCGGGTCGGTGGCGACGACGAGAAGTTCGTCACCATGCCGCAGCACCGTCGTCGGCAGCGGGACGAAGCTCCTGTCCTCGCGGACGACCAGGGTGACCGCCGCGCCCGGGGGCAGCCGCAGTTCGCTGACCTCCACGCCGTGCATGCGCGAGTGCTCCGGGATCCGCACCGACAGCAGGTGTCCGCGCAGCCGCTCCAGGGGCGCCGATTCGATCCCCAGGTCCTCCGCGGCCCCCGGGTCCCCGAGCCGGAGCCTGCGGGCGACCCACGGCAGGGTCGGACCCTGCACGAGGGTGTAGACGATCACCAGGACGAAGACGATGTTGAAGATGCGCTCGCTCTGCCGGACGCCCGCCACCATCGGGATCGTCGCCAGGACGATGGGCACCGCCCCGCGCAGCCCAGCCCAGGACAGCAGCACCTGGTCGCGGAAGGGCGTGCGGAACGGCAGCAGGCTCGCCGTCACCGACACCGGCCGCGCCACCACCGTCAGGACCAGGCCGACCACCAGCGCCGGCACGATGTCGTCGCCGAGTTCGTGCGGGGTCACCAGCAGGCCCAGCAGCACGAACAGGCCGATCTGCGCCAGCCAGGCCAGCCCCTCCGCGAAGCCCCGGGTGGCCGGGCGGTGCGGGAGCTTGGCGTTGCCCAGCACGACGGAGGCGACGTACACGGCGAGGAAGCCCGAGCCGTGCGCGAGCGCCCCGCCCGCGTAGGCGAGGACGGCGATCGCCAGGACCGCGATCGGGTAGAGGCCGGAGGCGGGCAGCGCGACGTGGCGCATCGCGAACGCGCCGAGCATGCCGACGGCCAGGCCGACCGCGGCGCCGATCGCCAGTTCCAGGGCGATCTCGCCCAGCAGCAGCCCCCAGTTGTGCACCGGCCAGTGCTCGGAGAAGGCGACCACCAAGATGACCACCGGGGCGTCGTTGAAACCGGACTCGGCCTCGAGCACACCGGTCACCCGGCTCGGCAGCGGCACCCTGCGCAGCACCGAGAAGACGGCCGCCGCGTCGGTGGACGAGACGACCGCGCCGATCAGGAGCGCATGCCGCCAGTCCAACCCGACGAGGTAGTGCCCCGCCGAGGCCGTGATGCCGACGCTGACCGCGATGCCGAAGGTCGCCAGGACCGCCGCCGCCGGGACCGCCGGTTTGATCTCCCGCCACTGGGTGCCGAGACCACCCTCGGCCAGAATCACCACAAGTGCGGCATATCCCAACACTTGCGTCAATTCGGCGTTGTCGAAGGCGACTCCCAGTCCGTCCTGTCCTATTGCGACCCCAATGCCCAGATAGAGGAGCAGGCTGGGCAGGCCGCTGCGCGAGGAGAGGCGCACGGCGACCACCGCTATGAGCAGCACGAGGGCGCACACCAGCAGGAGTTCATTGAGGCGGTCGACAGTCAGGAGCCGGTCCTTCCAACGAAGTTCATTGCCTTACCTAATATTTTACCTGTGCTTGGCGTTGTGGCGATCTCCGTCCACAGGTAAGGACACCGCCTGGGGAGCTACGGGCCGGTACGCCTAAGGTGGCCCCTAGCAATCGGTCCACCCTGCCGTTCGAAGGACATCGATGCCCGCCAAGAAGAAGTCCCGCCGCACGCGCCTCATCGTGATCGGGGTCGTGCTCGTGCTCGTGGCGGGCATCGTCTACGGGTCGTACTGGAGTGTCGCGACCGTCCGCGCCTCCCTCCCGCAGACCACCGGAACCCTGCAGCTCAAGGGCCTGACCGGCGCCGTCCAAGTGAAGCGGGACGGCAACGGCATCCCGCAGATCTACGCCGACACCGCCGAGGACCTGTTCCGCGCCCAGGGCTACGTCCAGGCCCAGGACCGCTTCTACGAGATGGACGTGCGCCGGCACCTGACCGCCGGCCGGCTGTCGGAGATGTTCGGCAGCGGCCAGGTCGAGACCGACGCCTTCCTGCGCACGCTCGGCTGGCGCCGGGTCGCGCAGCAGGAGTACGACAAGAAGCTGTCGGCCACCACGAAGACGTACCTCCAGGCGTACTCCGACGGGGTCAACGCCTACTTGGACGGCCACTCCGGCGCCGACCTGTCGGTCGAGTACGCGGCGCTGGAGTTCAGCAACGACTACGTGCCGCAGAAGTGGACCCCGGTCGACTCGGTCGCCTGGCTCAAGGCGATGGCCTGGGACCTGCGCGGCAACATGCAGGACGAGATCGACCGCTCGCTGCTGTCGAGCCGGCTGAGCCGCAAGCAGATCGAACAGCTCTACCCCGACTACCCGTACGACCGGAACCACCCGATCGTCGAGGGTGGGAAGGTCAACGACCTCACGGACGAGTACGAACCGCCAGGAACCACCACGGAATCGGGCGCGAACTCCGGAACCGGTACGGAAACCGGCACCGGCACCGGCAACGGCACGGGTTCGGGCGATGGCACCGGCACCGACGCCGCCTCCACCTCCGACGCGACGCAGAACGTCACGTCCCAGCTGGCCTCGCTCTCCGACACCCTCGACCAGATCCCCGCGCTGCTGGGCCCCAACGGCAACGGCATCGGCTCCAACTCCTGGGTGGTCTCCGGCGCCCACACCACCACCGGCAAGCCGCTGCTGGCCAACGATCCGCACCTGGCCCCGCAGATGCCCTCGCTCTGGTACCAGATGGGCCTGCACTGCAACAGCGTCGGTAAGGCCTGCCCCTTCGACGTGGCCGGCTACACGTTCTCCGGCATGCCCGGTGTGATCATCGGCCACAACCAGTCGATCGCCTGGGGCATGACCAACCTCGGTGCCGACGTGACCGACCTCTACCTGGAGAAGGTCACCGCCGACACGTACCTCTACGACGGCAAGCAGGAGTCCTTCACGACCCGCAAGGAGACCATCAAGGTCGCCGGCGGTGACGACCGCACGATCACGGTGCGCAGCACCAGGAACGGCCCGGTGATCTCCGACCGCAGCGCCGAGCTGCGGACCGTCGGCAACCGCGCACCGGTGCCGAACTCCGCGCCCGACCGCGGCGAGGGCTACGCGGTCTCCCTGCGCTGGACGGCGCTGGACCCGTCCAACACCATGGACGCCGTCTTCGAGCTCGACACCGCGACCGACTGGGACCAGTTCCGGGCCGCCGCCCGCGACTTCGCCGTCCCGTCCCAGAACCTGATCTACGCCGACAACAAGGGCGCCAAGGGCCACATCGGCTACCAGGCCCCCGGCCGGATCCCGGTCCGCGCCGCCGGCTACGACGGGACCTACCCGGCCCCCGGCTGGGACCCGCGGTACCAGTGGAAGAAGTGGATCCCCTTCTCCGCGATGCCGTACGAGCACGACCCGGAGCGCGGCTACATCGTCACCGCCAACCAGGCCGTGGTCGACCAGGACGAGTACCCCTACCTGCTCACCAAGGACTGGGGCTACGGCACCCGCAGCCAGCGGATCAACGACCTGGTCCAGTCCAAGATCAAGGACGGCGGCCTGGTCTCCATGGACGACATGCAGGAGATGCAGGGCGACAACAGCAGCGAGATCGCCAAGCTCCTGGTGCCGTACCTGCTGAAGATCGACATCAAGGACGACAAGGACGACTACGTCCGCAACGCCCAGAAGCTGCTGGAGGGCTGGGACTACAACCAGGACTCCGACTCCGCCCCCGCGGCCTACTTCAACGCCGTCTGGCGCAACGTCCTCAAGCTGGCCTTCGGCAACAAGCTGCCCAAGGAGCTGCGCCCCGAGGGCCAGTGCCTGACCGTCCCGGCCGCCGACCGCTCCGGCCCGGTCGACGACCTCGACGGCACGTCCAAGCTGGTGCGCGAGTGCGGCCGGCGCGCCGCGGACCAGGCGCAGCCGGACGGCGGCGACCGCTGGTTCGAGGTCGTGCGCTCGATCGTGGACGACGAGGACAACCCGTGGTGGACGACCTCCCCCACGGCCTTCTACGACAAGGACAGCGGCCGGACCCGCACCACCCGCGACGAGCTGCTCGCCCAGGCCATGAAGGACGCCCGCTACGAGCTGACCGCGAAGCTCGGCAAGAACATCGACACCTGGAGCTGGGGCCGCCTCCACACGCTGGACCTGCGCAACCAGACCCTGGGCACCGGCGGTCCCGCGGTCGTCCGGTGGCTGCTCAACCGCGGCCCGTGGCAGCTCGGCGGCGGTGAGGCCGCGGTCAACGCGACCGGCTGGAACGCGGCCGGCGGCTACGAGGTCGTCTGGGTGCCGTCGATGCGGATGGTGGTCTCGCTCGACGACTTCGACAAGTCCCGGTGGATCAACCTGACCGGAGCCTCGGGCCACGCCTACAGCTCGCACTACACCGACCAGACCACCAAGTGGGCCAAGGGCGAGCTGCTGCCGTGGGTCTTCACCAAGCAGCCGGTCGACGGGGCCACGGAGGACACCCTCGCGCTGACCCCGTAGCCCGCACGGGCGGCGTGCGGACGACAAGCACGAGGGGGGCGGGCCGCGGGCCCGCCCCCCTCAACCGTCCCCGAAGCGCCGTACGCCCTCCGGGGTGACCACCGCGTCGACCGGCCGGTCGTGCGGCTCGTCGGGCACCCGGTCCAGCACCTCGTGCGCGTACAGCAGCACCACCAGAGCGGGCGTCACCCCCGCCGTGTCCAGCCGGGCCAGGACCCGGTCGTACGAGCCCCCGCCGCGGCCCAGCCGCAGGCCCCGGCCGTCGACGGCCAGTCCCGGGAGCAGGACCGCGTCCGCCCCGGTCACCGCTGCCGGGCCGAGCCGGGGGCCGGTGGGCTCGTACAGGCCGCGGGCGGTCCGCACCAGGCCGCCGGAGCCCTCGTACGGGGCCCAGTCCAGGTCGTTGTCCGGGAGCAGGACCGGCAGCAGCACCCGCTCCCCACGCTCGCGCAGCACGTCGAGCAGCGCGCGGGTGCCGGGCTCGCCGCCCATCGACACGTAGGCCGCCACCGTCCGGGCACCGGACAATTCGTGCAGATCCAGGGCGTGTTGCGCGATCGCCCGCTCGGCCACCGCGCGGTCATGAGCCGTCAACCTGCGCCTCACCTGGAGGAGGTGCTCCCGCAACTCCCTCTTGCTAACGTTTTTGTCACTCATTTGACGCGCAACCGCCGCCTATCCCCATCAAGCAACCGGAACTTCATCTTCACCTCATATACAGCGGTTATCGTTGCCTCATGACGCACGCACGTACCCGGATCAGCAAGGCTGTGATCCCCGCCGCCGGCCTCGGCACCCGTTTCCTGCCCGCCACGAAGGCGACTCCCAAGGAAATGCTGCCGGTGGTCGACAAGCCCGCCATCCAGTACGTCGTGGAGGAGGCCGTCGCAGCGAACCTCTCCGACGTCCTCATGATCACAGGCCGGAACAAGCGGCCGCTCGAGGACCACTTCGACCGCAACTACGAGCTCGAGTCGGCGCTGACCGCCAAGGGCGACGAGGCCCGCCTGGCGAGGGTCCAGGAGTCCAGCGACCTCGCCACCATGCACTACGTCCGCCAGGGTGACCCGCGCGGCCTCGGCCACGCCGTGCTCTGCGCCGAGCCGCACGTCGGCGACCAGCCCTTCGCGGTGCTGCTCGGCGACGACCTGATCGACCCCCGCGACCCGCTGCTCGGCCGCATGATCGAGGTGCAGGAGCAGTACGGCGGCAGCGTCGTCGCGCTGATGGAGGTCGACCCGAGCCAGATCCACCTCTACGGCTCCGCCGCCATAGTCCCCACCGCCGACGACGACGTGGTCCGCGTGACCGACCTCGTCGAGAAGCCCGCGCCGGGCGAGGCCCCCTCCGCCTACGCCGTCATCGGGCGCTACGTGCTGGACCCGTCGGTCTTCGCGGTGCTCGGCAAGACCCAGCCGGGCCGCGGCGGCGAGATCCAGCTGACCGACGCGCTGCGCGAACTGGCCCAGCAGGACGGCCCGGACGGCCCCGTGCACGGTGTCATCTTCACCGGCCGGCGCTACGACACCGGAGACCGTGGCGACTACCTGCGTGCGATTGTCCGACTGGCATGCGAACGTGATGACCTGGGCCCGGACTTCCGGTCCTGGCTGCGCACGTATGTCAGCGAGGAGATGCAAGCTTGAGCAGTGGCACGGCCGACCGCGTCTGGTCCGTCTCGGAGCACCTCGACAACATCCTGCGGCAGCTGAAGCCGCTGGAACCCATCGAGCTGCAACTCCTCGACGCGCAGGGGTGCGTCCTCGTCGAGGACGTGATGGTGCCGGTCGCGTTGCCGCCCTTCGCGAACAGCTCGATGGACGGCTACGCGGTCCGCACCACCGACACCCAGGGCGCCGACGCATCCCATCCGGCCGTGCTCACCGTCATCGGTGACGTGGCGGCCGGCAGCGGCGAACTGCCCACCGTGGGGCCCGGGCAGACCGCCCGGATCATGACCGGCGCCCCGCTGCCCCCCGGTGCCGAGGCCGTCGTCCCCGTCGAGTGGACCGACGGCGGCACCGGCGGTGCCCCGGTCCTCGGCATGCCGGCCGCGAGCCGGAGCCCCGACGCCGTGGGCGGCGAGGTCAGGGTCTACCGGCCGGTGGGGCCGGGCGACCACGTCCGTGCCCGGGGCAGCGACGTCGCCGCGGGTGAGCTGGCGCTGAGCGCCGGCACGGTGCTGGGCCCGCCGCAGATCGCCCTGCTCGCCGCCGTCGGCCGGGCCACCGTACGGGTGCGGCCCCGGCCGCGGGTGGTCGTGGTCTCCACCGGCAGTGAGCTGGTCCCGCCCGGCGAGGAGCTGGGCCCGGGCCGTATCCACGACTCCAACAGCTACATGCTCACGGCCGCCGCCCGCGAGGCCGGCGCCCAGTCCTACCGGGTGGGCGCGGTCGCGGACGACGCCGAGACCTTCCGGGCCACCGTCGAGGACCAGCTGATCCGGGCGGACCTCGTGGTCACCAGCGGAGGCGTCAGCGTCGGCGCGTACGACGTGGTGAAGGAGGCCCTCGGCGAGGAGATCGAGTTCCGCAAGCTGGCGATGCAGCCCGGCAAGCCGCAGGGCTTCGGCTTCATCGACGTCGGCGCGCGCAGCGAGGCGGAGGGCGGCGGTGGGGACGTGGACGCCGCGCCGCCGGAGCCCGAGCGCACCCCGCTGCTCGCCCTGCCCGGCAACCCGGTCAGCGCCTACGTCTCCTTCGAGCTGTTCGTCCGGCCCGCGATCCGCACGCTCATGGGCGTGGAGCCGGTCTTCCGGACGACCGTGCAGGCCGTCTGCGAGGGCGGACTGACCTCCTCGCCCAAGGGACGGCGGCAGTTCCTGCGCGGCCGCTACCACCCCTCCACCGGCCGGGTCACCCCTGTGGGCGGGGCCGGATCGCACCTGGTCAAGGCGCTCGCCCACGCGAACGCGCTGATCGTGGTGCCCGAGGACACGACGGAGGTCGCGGCGGGCTCGGAGGTCGAGGTCGTGCTGCTCGACTGAGCGGGTACCGTTACTGCCCACGCGAGCACGCGGCGAGCAGTGGGAGTGCCGTACCGATGACAGAACAGCAGCATCTGACGCACATCGACGAGGCGGGGGCGGCCCGCATGGTCGACGTCTCGGAGAAGGACGTCACCGCGCGTACCGCCCGCGCCACCGGCCGGGTCCTGGTGTCGCCTCGCGTCATCGAGCTGCTGCGCGGCGAGGGGGTGCCCAAGGGCGACGCCCTCGCCACCGCGCGCATCGCCGGGATCATGGGCGCCAAGCGCACCCCCGACCTCATCCCGCTCTGCCACCCGCTGGCGGTCTCCGGGGTGAAGGTCGACCTGGTCGTGGGCGACTCCTCCGTGGACATCACGGCCACCGTGAGGACGACCGACCGCACGGGCGTCGAGATGGAGGCCCTCACGGCGGTGAGCGTCGCCGCGCTCACGGTCGTCGACATGGTCAAGGCCGTCGACAAGGCCGCGGTCATCACGGACGTACGGGTCGAGGAGAAGACCGGCGGCAAGTCCGGGGACTGGAGCCGC
This sequence comes from Streptomyces sp. NBC_00510, assembly GCA_036013505.1. NCBI lineage: Bacteria > Bacillati > Actinomycetota > Actinomycetes > Kitasatosporales > Streptomycetaceae > Streptomyces > Streptomyces sp. NBC_00510. The sequence continues at coordinate 5,681,279 of CP107851.1, forward strand.
AGCCGATGAGGGCGCTCGCGATCACCGCGTCCAACCGCGCGGCCGCCGGGGTCTACGAGGACCGGGGCGGCCCGCTGATCGTCGCCGCGCTGCGGGACATGGGCTTCACGGTCGACGGCCCGCGCGTCGTCCCGGACGGCGAGCCGGTCGGCAGCGCCCTGCGGGAAGCCGTGGCCGGGGGGTACGACGTCGTCGTCACCACCGGCGGCACCGGCATCTCGCCCACCGACCGCACCCCGGAGGTCACCCGCGCCGTCCTGGACTACGAGGTCCCCGGCGTCGCCGAGGCCATCCGGGCCGCGGGCCGCGAGAAGGTGCCCACCGCCGCCCTGTCCCGTGGCGTCTGCGGTGTCGCCGGGCGCACCCTGGTGGTGAACCTCCCCGGGTCGACCGGTGGCGTCAAGGACGGCCTGGCCGTCCTGGCCCCGATCCTCGTCCATGCCGTCGAGCAGATCCACGGCGGCGACCACCCTACGTCTGGGAGACCGAGCTGAACGGGTCCTGGCCGGCCGAGCTGGCGGACGGGGACGTCCTCCTCCGCCCGATAAGGATGCGCGACCAGCGGGCCTGGCGCGAGGTGAACCGGCGCAACCGCGAATGGCTGCGCCCATGGGAGGCCACCGTGCCCCCGGCGCCCCCCGGCCACCTCACCCAGCGGCCCACCTACCGGCAGATGGTCCGCCATCTGCGCCACGAGGCCGCCGCGGGCCGCATGATGCCGTTCGTCATCGAGTACCAGGGACGGCTCGCCGGACAGCTCACCGTCGCCGGCATCACCTGGGGCTCCATGTGCAGCGCCCACGTCGGCTACTGGGTCGACGAGGCCGTGGCCGGCCGCGGGGTCATGCCCACCGCGGTCGCGCTCGCCGTCGACCACTGCTTCCGGGCGGTGGGACTGCACCGCGTCGAGGTCTGCATCCGGCCGGAGAACATGCCGAGCCGGCGGGTGGTGGAGAAACTCGGCTTCCGCGAGGAAGGACTGCGCCCCCGCTATCTCCATATCGACGGAGCCTGGCGTGACCATCTGGTCTTCGCGTTGACGGCGGAGGAGGTGCCGGAGGGAATGCTCCACCGCTGGCACCAGGCCCGACCTGGCACGGCTCACAAATAAAATATCTGTTCGAAAATAGCCCCAGATCCGACTCCGACTTGAACGCAATCAGAAAAAAATTTCGGAGTATCAGCCAGATCGTGCGACACACCGCGCCAAATTGCGTATGCCCTGTCGCGAACCCCCCTACCGTGTGATGCGTGAGCAGCAGCGGCCTCATCTACGCAGTCATCGTCGGGGCCTGGGCTGCCTACTTGGTGCCGATGTGGCTCCGTAGGCAGGACGAGCTCAACGAAGCGCGCCCGACGGAACGCTTCAGCACCGCCATCCGGCTGTTGTCCGGACGTGCGGCACTGGAGCGCAGGTACGCCAAGACGGAGGACCCGGAATCGGAGGCCGAGGCGGAGCCCGCGGTCGACGTCCGGGCCCTTGCCGTGCCCGCGACGGAAGTGAAGCCGAAGTCCCGGCAGAGCGGGCAGGCGGGCGCGTCGGGGAAGCAGGCGAAGCTGGGCGGTCAGGCGAAGCCCGGGAAGTCCAAGAAGCCCAATCCGCGGGCCAAGGTGCTCGCCGCCCGCCGCCGCACCATCACGCTGCTCTTCCTGGGCTTCACCGCGTGCATGATCGTCGCCGCCGTCGGCGGCGTCGCCTTCCTCTGGGCCCCGGCCGCGCCCGCCGTGCTGCTCACGTTCTACATCGCCTACCTGCGCGCCCAGGAACGCCGCCGCTTCGTGGTCAAGCTCGACCAGCGCCGCGCCGCCGACGCCGCCAAGCGGCTGCGTGAGGCCCGTACGACCCGCGAGCCCGCCCCCCTCGAGGCGCACGACGTGGTCGAGCCCGCACCGCCCGCCGAGGAGCCCGCGACGGCCGACCGGCGCGCCCTCGTGGAGCAGACCGACCATGCCGAGTGGGTCGACCAGCAGCGCGTCCCCACCGAGGACACCTGGGAAGTCCCGGCCCCGCGGCCGACCTTCTCCACCGCCCCGGTCACCCCGCGCCGCTCCCGCGACCGCTCCCGCACCCCCCTGTTCGACCAGCACGCCGACCGCGACCGCCCCCGCGCCGCCAACGAGTGACGTCCCGGCGCCCGGGGGCGCGGAGCACCCCCGCCGGGATGCTAGAGTTTTCCTCGTTGCAAGGGCCTGTGGCGCAGTCCGGTAGCGCACCTCGTTCGCATCGAGGGGGTCAGGGGTTCGAATCCCCTCAGGTCCACAACACACGAGATCCCGATCCGACGGTCACCGTCGGGTCGGGATCTCGGCGTTCGGGCCGCGGACAGCGTGGGGGTTTCCCGCTCGACCAGCGGCGCCCGGCCGCGGGACACGGCCCGGCAGACCGCGCGCGGTCTGCCGGGCCGCCGCGCCTGACGTCAGCACCACCGCGGGCGGCGTGACTCAGTGCGCGGGGCGGGAGCCCGTCAGCCGCGGACGATGTTCTCCGCCTGCGGGCCCTTCTGCCCCTGCGTCACGTCGAAGGTGACGTGCTCACCCTCCGCGAGCTCGCGGTAGCCGTTGCCGGCGATGTTCGAGTAGTGGGCGAACACGTCCGGCCCTCCCCCGTCCTGTTCGATGAAGCCGAAGCCCTTCTCCGCGTTGAACCACTTCACGACGCCAGATGCCACGGTGTTCGTCCTTCGCATGCTGCTGCTGCGGCGCGCCCAGGGCGCGCCGGCGGACCCTCGATTCCGGGCCGCCGCTCCTTGCTTACCCGATGATGCGCTGCCTCCGCCAGCGAATACGCCTGCATCGGCGCAGGTGTCTTCGCGGGCCGTGTGCTCCCCGGCGGCGAGGAGCCCGAGCCGAGGGTTCCGAACGGGCGTTCATGGAGCGCGCCTTCGCAGGGCCAGGCGCTCGCGGCGAGTGTTGGCGGGGCCGACATACTTGGTATATATACTCGGTATGTCGATCCGTCACGGGCTGCTCGCCCTGCTGGAGCACGGGCCTCGCTACGGGGCCCGGCTGCGCGCCGAGTTCGAGAGTCGCACCGGTGCGACCTGGTCCCTCAACGTCGGCCAGGTCTACACGACCCTGAACCGGCTGGAGCGCGACGGGCTGGTCGCGCAGGACGGTGAGGACGGCTCGGGCCACGCGCTCTACCGCATCACCGAGGCGGGACACGCGGAGCTCGGCTCCTGGTACCGCAGCCCCGTCGACCGCAGCAACCCGCCCCGCGACGAACTCGCGATCAAACTCGCCATGGCGGTGAGCGCGCCGGGGGTCGACGTCCGGGACGTCATCCAGCTGCAGAGGCACCACACCCTGCGGGCGATGCAGGACTACACCCGGCTCAAGGCCCGGACCCCGGAGCCGCCGTCGGACCGGCCGGAGGAAGTGGCCTGGGCGCTCGTCCTGGAGCAGCTCATCTTCCAGATCGAGGCCGAGGCGCGCTGGCTCGACCACTGCGAGGCGCGGCTGGTCAGGGTGGCGGCGGCCGCCCGGGCCCGGCAGGCGGAGGCGGATCCCGGGCGGGAGGCCGCGGACGACGGCACCCCCCGGGGCGGCCGCCGCCGCGCATCGCGTCCCTAGCCCCGCCGCCGACCACCGCGCCCCGGATGTGCCCCCCCACGGCCTACCGAGGCACCCGTACGCCCTTCGAAGAGGACCGCCTTGTCCCTGCTCGCCACCCAACCCCTCCTGCGCATACGCGACCTGACACGGACGCACGGCAGCGGAGCCACCGAGGTGCACGCCCTGCGCGGAGTCGACCTCGACGTCCACGCGGGCGAACTCGTCGCCGTCATGGGACCGTCCGGCTCCGGCAAGTCCACCCTGCTCGCGATCGCGGGCGGTCTGGACGCACCGACGTCCGGCAGTGTGACGGTGGAGGACACCGAGCTCACCACCGCGGGCCCCAGGGAGCTCGCGGCACTGCGCCGACGCCGTATCGGCTACGTCTTCCAGGACTACAACCTCATCCCCGCTCTCACGGCCGCCGAGAACATCGCCCTCCCCCGCGAACTGGACGGCGTCCCGGTGCGCCGGGCGCGCAAGGAGGCCGTCGCCGCCCTGCGCGACGTCGGGCTGGAGCACCTGGCGGACCGCTTCCCGGACGAGATGTCCGGCGGCCAGCAGCAGCGCGTCGCCATCGCCCGGGCGCTCGTCGGGGAGCGCCGTCTGCTGCTCGCCGACGAGCCGACGGGCGCGCTGGACTCGGAGACGGGCGACTGCGTGCTCGCCCTGCTCCGCAGGAGGTGCGACGCCGGAGCGGCCGGCGTGCTGGTGACCCACGAGCCGCGGCTCGCCGCCTGGGCGGACCGGATGGTCTTCCTGCGGGACGGCACCGTCGTCGACGAGACCAGGAGGACGCACGCGGAGGAGCTGCTCACGGAGGGGACGGCAGGCCGGTGACCGCCCGAGTCCACGCCTGGCGGGCGGCGCTGCGGATCGCCGGCCGGGACGCCCGGCGGACCCCGGGCCGCACCCTGCTCGTCGTCGTCATGCTCGCAGTGCCCGTCTTGGGGGCGTCCGCCGCCGACGTGACGCTGCGCAGCTCGCAGCTCTCGCCGGAGCAGCAACTGGACCGCACCCTCGGCCAGGCGGACGCCGAACTCCGCTACCCGCGCTTCGGCCCCGTCCTCCAAGGGCCCGACCCCGACGACGTCGCTGTGGACCGCACGCCCGTCGAGGGGGTGACGGGCGGCGCGGCCGACGAGCCGACCGGCGCACCGTCCCCGGCCGTCGCCGCGCCCGTCCTCGCGCGGGCCGTGCCGGCGCACGCCCGGACGCTCGAAGAGATCACCGGCGTCGCCAAGGTGCGGACGGGACACGGCACGTTGAACGCGGACGTCCTCGAGCTCAGGACCGCCGACCCGATGACCCGCGGCATCATCACGCTCAAGCGGGGCCGCTACCCGGTCCGCCCCGACGAGGTCGCGGTGACCGCCCACTTGCTGGAGGTGAGCGGCCTGCGGGTGGGTTCACGGCTCACCGTGCGGGACCTCACCCGCCCCTACCGCATCGTCGGCGCCTACGAACGTCCCGGGGACCTGACCGCGGACGAGGTCAACGCCCTGCCCGGAACGCTGCTCGCGCCCTACGGCCGGATGCTCGCGGCGGCCGGCACGCCGCCGCTCGAACCGCCGACCGAGACCCTCCTGGTGGCGGTGCCCGGCGGGTACGGCTGGGCCATGGTGAAGGAGGCGAACACCCGGGGCGTGACGGTGCTCTCGCGGGACGTCACCCTGCATCCGCCGGCCCGCGCCGACGTGCCGCTGTACCGGGAGCACCCGGAGCTGCCCAGGCCCCGGCCGGTGTCCCCGCGGGCCACCCAGGCGGCGACCGCCGTCGCCCTGGCGCTCGCGGAGGTCTGCCTGCTCACCGGGGCCGCGTTCGCCGTCGGCGCCCAGCGTTCACGCCGGCAGTTCGGTCTCGTCGGCGCGGGCGGCGGCGAGGCCAGGGACATCAGGGCCGTCGTCCTCGGCGGCGGTCTGGTCGCCGGGGTAGTCGCGGCCGCGGGGGGAAGCGTCCTCGGTCTCGGCCTGGCCGCGGCCCTGCGCCCCGTGCTGGAGGAGTGGGGCGGCGCGCGGTTCGGAGGTCTCGACCTGCGCCCGCTCGACCTGCTCGGCATCGCGCTCCTGGCCGTGCTCGCGGGTCTGGTGGCCGCGGCCGTGCCCGCCGCCGCGGCGGCGCGGCAGCCGGTCCTGGCCGCGCTCACCGGTCGCAAGGGGGTACGGCGCTCCGGAAGGCGGCTCCTCGTCGCGGGACTGGCCGCGTTCCTGCTCGGGACCGCGATCGCGCTGTTCGGGGCGATGAAGACCGAGTGGAAGGTCGTCGTCGCGGTGGGCAGTGTCATCGCCGAGACCGGCGTCGTCGCGATGACCCCGACGTTCATGGGCGTCGCCGGCCGGCTCGGGCGCCGGTGGGGCCTGTCGCCGCGCCTGGCGCTGCGGGACGCCGCACGCAATCGCGCGCGCACCGCCCCCGCCGTCGCGGCCGTGCTCGCCGCCGTCGCCGGCACCGTGACCGTCGCGGCCTACACCGGCAGCACGGCCGCCCAGAAGCGCGCGGAGTACGAGGCATGGCTGCCCACCGGAGCCGTCTCGGTGACGGTGGACGAGGACCGCGGCCGCGACGCCCCGGCTGCCAGGAGCGCCGTCGCCCGGCACCTGCCCGTCGGCGTCGAGGCGGACGTGGACCAGTTGTTCACCGGCCGTGCCGGCTGCGACGAGGACGGGATGTGCGGTCACGTGGACGTCCTGAGGCCTCCCGCCAAGGAGTGCCCGCTGTACGACATGGGCCCGTCGAACCCGTTGTCCTCCCTGCCCCGTGCCCAGCTCAGGGCGCTGGCCTATGACTGGCGCTGCACGTTCAACCGGGTGGGCATGACGACTCCCAGCGGTGTCCTGGTCGGCGACGCGAAACTGCTGACGGTGCTCGGCGTCGACGACCCCGGGGCGGTGGCGGCCCTGGCGCACGGGCGGGCCGTCTCCCTCGACCGCCGCAACGTCGACGCCCACGGCCGGGTCGCCGTCCGGCTGGTCACCGACGACCTGGCGGCGAACGCCGCCGAAGCACGGGGGAAGGAGCCGCCGGGCAGGGTCGTCGAATTCCCCGTCCACCAGGTTCCCGGCAGCCCGCGCAACTACGGCGTGGACGTGGTCGTACCCCGGGCGGCGGCCAGGTCGGCGCACGTCGGGACGGTGCCGTTCGGCGCCTACTTCACCACCACGCACCCGCCGACCGACACGCAGCGGCAGACGACGCAGCAGGCCCTCGACGACACCGGAGCCGACGTCCGGTTCCATCTGGAGGAGGGCCCCGACGACCCGGCCGACGTCGTGCCGCTGGCGCTGGGGATCTTCGCCGCGGTCATCACACTCGGCGCCGCCGGAACCGCGACCGGCCTGTCACGCGCCGACGCCGAGACCGACCTGGCCACGCTCGCCGCGGTCGGCGCGCCGCCCGGGATCCGCCGACTGCTCAGCGCCTTCCAATGCGCCGTCGTGGCCGCCACAGGCGTGGTGCTGGGCGCCGTGACCGGGATCGTCCCGGCCATCGGCCTCCGCCTGGTCGACCGGCGCATCATGCTGGCCTTCCACCAACGGCAGCTCGACGAGGGCACCGCGCCCCGGATCACCGAGCACGTGCTCATCGTGGTCCCCTGGGGGCTGCTGGCCGCCTTGCTCATCGCGGTGCCGGTGGTGGCCGCCTGCCTGGCGGCACTGGCCACCTCGTCGAGACCCACGACCACGCGCAGGGCCGCGTAGGGCACTCCTGCCGGATGCCCGGCCGCGGGAAATGGGCTGGCCTTCGGCGGGGTTCGGGGGGAGCATGCGGCGGTGAGGATTTCGGGGCCGCCGGACGGCGAGGTGGAGGTGCCCGCGCCGATCGGGGCGCTGGCGGGGGAGCGGACGCCGCTGCCCGTGTGGCGGAACGAGGCGGGCGGGGTGACGTTCCGGCTGGGGGCGGGGGAGGACCGGCGGTTCGCCAAGTGGGCGCCGGCGGGCTCGGGGCTGGATCTGCGGGCCGAGGCGGAGCGCCTGGAGTGGGCGGGCCGTTTCACGCCCGTGCCGCCCGTCCTGGAGCACGGGGCGGACGGGGACGGGGCCTGGCTGGTGACGCGCGGGCTGCCCGGGGAGAGTGCCGTCAGCCCGCGCTGGACGGCGGATCCCGCCACCGCGGTGCGCGCGCTGGGCGCCGGGCTGCGCGCGTTGCACGAGCGGCTGCCCGTGGACCGCTGCCCGTACGACTGGTCCGTCGGCACCCGCTTGGAACGCGCCCGGCGGTCGGGCAGGGACGTGCCGGGGGACCTGCCGCCGGCGCCGCCCGTCGAGCGGCTCGTGGTGTGCCACGGCGACCCCTGCGCGCCCAACACGCTGCTGGGGGACGACGGCACCTGGTCGGGCCACGTCGACATGGGCGCCCTCGGGGTGGCCGACCGCTGGGCCGATCTGGCCGTCGCCACCTGGAGCACCGAGTGGAACTACGGCCCCGGCTGGGAGGACGCGCTCCTGGACGCGTACGGCATCGCCCCCGACCCGGAACGGACCGCCTTCTACCGGCGGCTGTGGAGCGTCACCTGACCGGTGACCCCGGGCGGGTGGAGGTGGCACGATCGGGGCGGAAGCGCGAGCGCGAGCGTGAGGGGGCGGGGCACGATGGCCATCAGTCTGGAGAAGGTGCAGGCGGCGGCGCCCGGGCTGGTGAGCCTGTACAAGGGTGCCCGGGTGTCGCTGGAGAAGGCCGGGGTCGCGGGGGAACGGGCCGCGGTGTACCTGGTGCTGGACCGGTCCGGCAGCATGCGGCGGCACTACCGGGACGGCACGGTGCAGCGGCTGGCCGAGCAGGCCCTGGGGCTCGCGGCGAACCTCGACGACGACGGGGTCGTGCCGGTGGTCTTCTTCTCCACCGAGGTGGACGGCGTCGCCGAGATCGGCCTCGACGGCTACGAGGGGCGGATCAATGCGCTCCACGACAGCTACGGCCACATGGGCCGCACCAACTACCACCTGGCGATGCAGGCGGTGATCGACCACTACCGGGCGTCCGGCGCGACGCAGCCCGCGTTCGTCATCTTCCAGACGGACGGCGGCCCTTCCTCACGCACGGCCGCCGAGCGGCTGCTCTGCTCCGCGGCCGGGTTGCCGCTCTTCTGGCAGTTCGTCGGCTTCGGGGACCCGGCGGGCAAGGACTTCGACTTCCTGCGCAAGCTGGACGAACTCCCGGTGCCCGCCAAGCGGGTGGTGGACAACGCCGGTTTCCACGCCGCCGGGGAGGAGCCCGCGGCGGCGTCGGACGCCGAGCTGTACGCGGCGCTGATGGAGGAGTTCCCGCAGTGGCTGGCGGCGGCGCGGGCGGCGGGCGTCATCCGGGGCTGACGGTCACCTCGGCCAGGCAGACGGCGGGGCCGGCGGCGGGTGCGGCGGCCGCGTCCACGAGGCGGTCGAGTTCGGCGGCCGACCCGGGTGCGAGCCGGTAGACGCCCTGGAGGCCGACCGACCGCATCAGACGGCCGTCCTCGACGAACCGCAGCCGGCGTTCGGCGCGGCGCGAGCGGTAGGTGAGCCGTTCCAGCAGCTCGCCGGGGACGGTGGTGCCGAAGTCGAGCGGGGTGCCGGGCGGGCCGACCAGCACCTCGGACACGCAACCGCCCTCCAGCGGCGACCAGTCGGGCAGCTTCGCCAGCTCGTCCGCGGCCTCCTCGTACGGGACGATCCGCGCCACCTCCAGGCGGCCCAGCACATGGAGCCTGGTCCGGTGCACGCGCAGCGGGAAGACGCGGTCGCCGGGCCGTACGCCCGCGAGCCGGAAGCTGGGCAGGGACTGGTGCGGACCGCCGAACAGGACGCGGAGCGGGCGTCCGGCGTAGCCGCCCCGCGTCAGGTGGCGGCAGAGGTCGTTGGTCCACAGCGTCGTGAAGGACTGCGGGGCGTCGGACGGTTCGGACATGGCGGCCACCGTAGGGGGCGGGACCGACAACGGCCGCGGCCGGGGCGGGGAGCGTGCCGTGTGACCGAGGTCATGGCCGGGCCGGGGGTGGATCCGCCGCGGGGCGCCCGGGCCGCATGGGATGCTCGGGGCGGTTGTTACCCGCTGGTAAGTCGCGGGTCGCCCTCTCTGCCGTGCGTACCCCCCACCACACGCTCCGAGGACCCTCCATGCGCGCATCCGCCTCCAGGCACGTCCGCTTAGCCGCCGCCGCGGCCGTCTCCCTCCTGCTCGCCGGGTGTTCGGCCGCCGCCGACCCCCCGGCCGCCACCCCCGCCCAGGCCGCACCGCCGTCCGCCACCGCGCGGGCCGCGGCCGGCGTCCAGGCCGCGCCGTCCCATGACCTCGCCGTCAAGGCGGCGCCCACGAACACCTCGACCGCCGTCGCCCGGGCCGGCGGCGACGGGCGCGCCCGGCGGGCGGCGCTCAAGGTCGCCTCGTACGACGGCACGACCCGGCGGGCCGTCATCTCCGCCGCCGAGGCGCCGCGGGCCGGCGACGTGATCGCCAGCGGTCCTGCCCCGGGCGCCCCCGACGGGCTGCTGGCCGAGGTCACCCGCGTCCTGGAGGACGACGGCACACGGACCCGGGTCGAGACGGCGCCCGCCACGATGAGCGCCCTGCTCGGCCAGGACAAGGCCGAGGGCACCGTGCCGGTCGACCCCGCGGAGGTGGACGTCGAGCCCCTGGTGGCGGACGTCGAGGTCTCCCGGGCCACGGCGGGCGGCCGTACGACCGGCCCGGGCGGTGCCCGGTTGCCCCTGGGCAGCCTGCGCGTGGACGTCGGCGCGGAGGCCGGGGTGCCCGCAGCGGGCCTGCGGGTGTCCGGGTACGTAGAGGTCGCTCCTGAGGTCGAGTTCTCCTACGACGGCGGTCCGGCGCTCTCGCCCGACGCCGCGTTCCTCGGCCTGTCGGGACGGTGGACCTCCGGCTGGGAGGTGCGTGGCCGCGCAACCGCGTCCGCGGACGGCGGCCGGCCGCTGCGGGTGCCCTTCGCCAGGCTGCACGCGGACCCGGTCATCCAGGTCGGGCCGGTCCCGGTGGTCGTCAACCTCGACCTGACCTGCTACCTCCAGGTCGAGGCGGACGGCACGGTGAGCGTCGACGTACGGCAGGACCTCAAGGGCGGCTTCCGGCTCGGCGGCGACTACGAGCGGACCGCGGGCTGGCGGCCGGTCACCGCGGCCGACATGACGAGCACCCCGGTCCGCGCCGCGCTGACCGCCACCGGCCGGGTCAAGGCCACGGTCGGCGCCGAGGCGAGCGTCGGCCTGTACGGGGCCGTGGGCGTCACCGCCGACCTCGCGCCCTACCTGCGCGGCGAGGCCACGGCCGGAGCCGCGTCCCGGGGCAGCACCGGCTCCGCGGCCCTGGCCTGGAGGCTGTACGGCGGTGTCGACCTCACCGCGGCGCTGCAACTGCGCCTGGGCGTCTTCGGCACCCCGCTCATGGAGCAGCGCGTCCCGCTCGGCGCCGTGCACCGCGAATGGCTCCTGGACGACGGGTCCCTCCGGCCCAGGGCCTGACTCCGGCCCGATTCCCAGCTCCGGCCCCCGGATCGCGCCCTCGGATCCGGCGGTCAGAGGAGGGGATTGGGCAGGCCGGTCCAGTGGTCGCCGCTCGCGGAGGTCTCCAGCCGCATCAAGGTGAGCGCCTTGACGGGGAGTTCGGGGCCGGACAGCAGGGCCGCGCGGTCGGTGCGGGTGTCCGCCGTGGCGGGAAGGGCGTCGAAGGCGCGGGCGGTCTCGGTGCGCACCGCGGCCCACAGCCGTGCCTCGGTGGGGCGATGGGCCTCACCGAGCGCGGAGACGAGGCTGCCGAACGTGGTGGCGACCAGGGAGCCGTAGAGCTTGGCGTGCAGGACCGCGGGGTCGTCGCTCAGGCCGCGGCCGAGCGGGGGCACGGTGACGCCGTACCGGGCGAGGCGGGCCGGGCTGATCCGGACGTCGGCCAGGTCGCGGTAGACCAGCCGCAGCGGCCGGGCGTGCCGGTCGAGGACGACCAGGAGGTTCTGCCCGTGCGCCTCCAGGGCGACGCCCTGGGACAGCAGCCGCAGCACGGCCGGCAGCGCGAGCCGGGCGAAGGCGGTCAGCCAGGCTGTGCCGTCCTGCGGGGCGCCCGGTCCCGCGGCCGTGAGCAGCGAGCGGAGCAGGGGCGGCCCGCCGTCGGCGGGCCGCCCGGTGAGCGCGGCGACGGGCAGCACGCTCTCTCCGGCCGCCGGGTCGGCGAAACCGGACGGGGACTCCCGCAGCAGCGCCGCGAGGTCGGGGCTGGCCTCACCGCCCACGACGGCGGCGGCCGCCGCGAGGTTGCGGGTGACGCGCAGCGCGCCGCCGCCGAGCCGCCGGGTCAGCTCGTCCAGCAGCGCGGACAGCTGCTCGCTGTCGGTCACCGAGCGGGCCGAGATGTCGCGGACGGCCGAGGTCATCCGCATGCTCAGCGCCGTCTTCAGATGCGGCCCGCCGTCGAGCGGGGCGAGGGTGCGCACCGACATCAGCGGCCGGGTGGGGACCGCGGCCTCGGCGTACGGGCGCAGCCCCAGGGCGGGCAGGATGTGCCGGGTCTGCCAGGGGTGGACGGGCAGCAGGAGCCGGTCGCCGTCGCGGAACCGGTCCGGCCAGGCGCCCGTGACCAGGGAGCCGGCGGCCGGGACGGAGACGAGGTCGAGGGCGACGACGGGCCGGTGCTCGGGCCCGTAGGCCAGTTGCTCGGCCACGGAGAAGCCGGGACGGCTGCGGCAGCACGGGTGGTAGGGATGGCCGTCGACGACGCCCTGCTCGAAGGAGGCGAGCGTCGGCGGCCAGCCGCCGTGGCCCGCCATGCCCGCGGCGCCCGCCCGGGACAGGGCCAACGAGGCGACGCTGTCGTCGAGTTCGTCGCGCAGCAGGCCCGATCCCGGCAGTTCGAGGGCCTCCACCAGGGCGGCCGGGTGGTCGTGGGGCCGGCCGTCCAGCAGCAGGGCGGGCTCGTCCTTCGGCGACCCCAGGTCGTGCGGCAGCCGCCGCGGCCCGGTGAGCACCCGGCCGTCGTGGAACAGCACGCGGTCGGGGCCGCGCGAGGCGATGCCCGGCAGGGGTTCCAGGAGCAGGGCCCGCCACAGGCGGCCGAGGACGGCGGCGCGGGCACCGGGGAGCGCGGCGGTGTAAGCGTCGTGCAGGTCGGGGCGGAGCGTCGCCAGCTCGGTGGCGAACGCCGTCTCCAGGGGGCGCCGCGTCGCAGCCGCCGAGTGCGGGTACATGATGGGTCCCTACCCTACGCAGGAGGCGGCCGACCGTGCATCGACCAGCGCACCGACCAGCGGGAACGAGCCGTCGTGGGTGACGCCTGGGACCGCGCCGAGGCGCTCTCCGCGACGGCCCTGCTGAACTGCCTGCTGCGCGAGCTCGCCGAGGCCGCGGGCGAGGACGGGGGCCGTCCGGTCCACCGGCTGCCCGCGACCGGCCGGCTGCTGCGGGTGCGGGCCGGGCGCCATCCCGCCGGGCCCGAGCTGCGCGCCGGGGACGGCTGGCGGCCGCTCCCGCTGGAGGCGCTGGTCGACGTCGCCGCCGCGGAGCTCACCGCGCGCACCGGTGTCGCGGGTGCCGGGCTGCCCGCCGAGATCGGCGACAGCCGCGACGTGCTCGCCGCCCTGCTGGAGGCCCGTGAGCACGCGCCGCCGCCCGCCGATCCGTACCTGCGCTCCGAGCAGGCCCTGGTGGCCGGTCACCGCCACCACCCCGCCCCCAAGACCCGCGGCGGCGGCCCGCCGGAGAGCTGGCTGCCCTACGCGCCGGAGGCGCACACGAGCTTCCCGCTCACGCTGCTCGCGGTCCGCGCGGACCTGCTGGCCGGTGAGGGCGACACCTCGATGCTCGACCGGCTGTACCCGGACGTCCCCGAGGGCTACCGGGTGCTGCCCGCGCACCCCTGGCAGCTGGCCCTGCTGGGCGACCTCCCCGCGTTCCGGGACGGGCGCCTGCTGCGCCTGGGGCACACCGCCGTACCGGCCGTGCCGACGGCGTCCCTGCGGACGGTGTACCTGCCGGACGCCGACCTCTTCCTGAAGTTCAGCCTCGACGTGCGGATCACCAACGACATCCGCCGGCTGTGGCGGCACGACCTGCGCTGGCTCGGGCCGGTGGACGAGGTGCTGCGCGCGGTCCCGGAGGCGGACGTCCTGTCCGACCGCGGCTACCGGACCGCCGGCCTGGGCGGCCGGGACGCCTTCGAGGGGCTGGCCGTGCTCGTCCGCGACGGCTTCGGGGAGCACCTGCGCCCCGGGCTGACCCCGCTGCTCGCGGCGGCCGTCGCCGAGGGGTACGAGGGCAGCCCGCTCGCCGCGCCGGGCCTGACCGCGGACGGCGCACTGGCCTGGTGGGAGGCGTACCTGCGGCAGGTCGTGCCGCCTGTGCTGCACACGTACCTCCGGCACGGGGCGGTGCTGGAGTGCCACCTGCAGAACGTGCTCGTCGCCGTGGACGCCGACGGCGTGCCCGGCCAGGCGCTCTTCCGTGACCACGAGGGCGTCAAGCTGGTCGAGGAGCGGCACCGGGAGCTGCTCGGCCGCCACGCACGTCCGGACGCGCCCGGCCCCGGCGTGGACGCCGCCCACGGCTGGGAACGCCTGGTCTACTGCCTCGTCACCAACAACCTGCTGGAGATCGCGGGCGCGGTCGCCGAACGCCACCCGGCGCTCACGCCGGTGCTGTGGGCGCGGGCCCGGGCGTTCCTCGTGGAGTGGGCGGCGGGGCAGGGGGACCCGGCGCCCGTCCGGGAGCTGCTCGCCGCCCCGTACGTCCCCGCGAAGACCAACCTGCTGCTGCGCTGGACCGGCGCGGACGGCGCCGCCGCCCGCTACCTGCCGCTGCCGAACCCGCTGCGGCCTCAGGGCGCCGTGGTGACCGACTCCAGCGAACGGCGCGTGGCGGGGCCGTAGAACCCGGAGGTGTCGCCCGTGACGCCGTAGCCCGTCTGGTACCGCTGGACGGCGTACTTGACGCCGCCGTCGTACTTGCCGTCGGCCGGACCGTCGTAGAGCTGGACCTGGGCGAGCCGCTGCTGCAGCGCCACGACCTCGGGACCGCGCGAGCCGGGCTTGAGCACCGCGCCGGAACCGGCGGTCGCGGTGCCGGTGGTCCCGCCCGGGGTGGTGGCGGTCGCGGTGCCCGTGGCGGAGGCCCGTGGCAGGGTGCCGGACGCGGAACCGGAGGCTGCCGGGGAGGCGTCGCCCGTGCCCGTACGTGCCGACGGGGCCGAGGCGCCGCGCGAGGGCTGCGTGGTGCCGTCGGAGTCCGGCAGGCTGGGCAGCGCGAGCCGCGGCGGCGAGGTGCTCGGATCGGGCAGCGCGCGGTCGGCCTCGCCCGGACCGGTGACGAGGTGCCCGAGCAGGGCCAGGACGCCGACGCCGGCGACCGCCCCGGCCACCGTGACGACGGCCCGCAAGCGCCGCCGGGAGCGGGCCGCCCCGCGGCGCGCCCCGCGGCGCCCGCCCGCCGGGTGCGGTACCCGCGGCGGCGACCCCTGCGGGTCGCCGGGGCCATCGCCCGTGCCGTGCGGCTTCTCGGGGAACAGTTCGGCGTAGTCGGGCGCGGGCCCCTCGGGGCCCACGCCTATCAGCGGTCTGACGGTCGTCCCGCCCGCCCGGCCGTCGTTCATCTCTCCTCGCCCGCCTGGTCGGGCACGAGGCGTTCGAGGACGTCCTGGAACTCCTCGCCGACGGTGATCAGCAGCCCGTCGCCGTCCTTCCGGCTGAGCTGGGTCAGCACGCCGTCCCGCCACCAGTAGACGTACGGGCTGATGGGGCCCACCGCGTCCTCGTGACCCGCCGCCGCGAAACCCGCCATGCCGTTGAGCGCCGGGATGACGCCGCTGTCACGGATGGCGTGGAAGGCCAGCTGGTGCCGGAACGGCATGGCCACCAGTGCCCCGTCGGCGGTCAGCGGCTCCCCGGTGACCCGTTCCACCAGCTCGTCCAGGACCAGCACCCGGGCGGCGGTGAAGAAGGAGTCGCCCACGAGGACGTCGAAGCGCACGTCGGCGTGCCGGACCACCTCGTGCCGTTCCACCGGCAGGTCGCGCAGGTTGAGCAGGGCGCGGCCGCGCAGCTCACGGGCGTCGCCGAGCGGGACCAGGGCGTGGTCGGCGAGCGTCATCACGCTCTCCGGGAGGTCCAGGGCGAGTACCTCCAGCAGCCCGGGCGCGGCGACCCGGGCGTAGCGGAAGGTCTCCGGGTCGACCGCGTCGGGGGTGACCAGACGCGGGTAGAGCCGTTCGCGGATCTCCTCGGCGGGCAGGGTCTCCAGCGGCGAGGGCCCGTCGAGGGTGCGCAGCACCGCACCGATGTGCTCCCGCGCCAGCAGCGGCCACACGCGCGGGCCGCGCCGGTCGTTGTGGCACAGCGCGGCGAGGTTGCCGAGCCCGAAGCGACGGCCGGAGTCGTCGGTCACCATGTCGGCGAAGACCGTGACCTCCAGCCCGAGTTCGGCGAACGACTCGCGCACGATCGCGCGGAAGCGCGCACCCTCGTCCACCGAGAAGAAGGCGTACTCGGGGTCGCGGGGTGCGTCCCGCTGGTCACGCTTCGGCCCGCGCCGGAAAATCCCCACCTCAACTGTCCCCTCGACCTGGACTCGACGAGCAGGGCGCGATCCTATCGGCAGGCGCCCGGGGCCGCCGTCTCCGTCAGCCTTCGCCGTCCGGCGCGTCCCGGTAGGTCTCCAGCAGCCGCAGCCACACCTCGCTCATCGTGGGGAAGGCCGGTACGGCGTGCCACAGCCGTTCCAGCGGCACCTCGCCGGCGACGGCGATGGTGGCGGAGTGCAGCAGTTCGCCGACCGACGGGCCGACGAAGGTGACGCCGACGAGGTGACCCCGGTCCAGGTCGACGACGGCACGCGCCTTGCCCTTGTACCCGTCTGCGTACAGCCCGGCTCCGGAGACGTTGCCGATGTCGTAGTCCACCACCTTGACGCGGCGGCCCTCCCGCTCGGCCTGCTCGGCGGTGATGCCGACGGCGGCGGCCTCGGGCTCGGTGAAGACGACCTGGGGGACGGCGACGTTGTCGGCGGTGGCCGCGTGCCGGCCCCAGGGGACGGTGTCCAGGGGTTCCCCCTTGGCGCGGGCGGCGATGGCGGCGCCGGAGATACGGCCCTGGTACTTGCCCTGGTGGGTGAGGAGGGCGCGGTGGTTGGTGTCGCCCGCGCAGTACAGCCAGACGCCCTCGACGCCCTTGACCAGGCAGGTGTCGTCGACCTCCAGCCACGATCCGGGGGTGAGGCCGACCGTCTCCAGGCCCAGGGCATCGGTGTGCGGGACGCGGCCGGTGGCGAACAGGACCTCGTCGGTGACGAGTTCCGACCCGTCGGAGAGCGCCAGGGTGATCGGCCCGGACTCCGAGGCCCTCCGCAGTTCGGTGACCGACACGCCGGTGCGGATGTCCACCCCGGCGGCGCGCATCCCGTCCGCGACGAGCTCGCCCACGAACGGCTCCCAGCGGGGCAGCAGCCCGGAGCCGCGGACCAGCACGGTCACCTCGGAGCCGAGCGACCGCCAGGCGGTCGCCATCTCGACGCAGACGACGCCTCCGCCGACCACCACGAGCCGCCCCGGCACCTCGGGGGAACTGGTGGCGTCGCGGCTGGTCCACACGTGGTCGTCGGCGATGCCGGGCAGGTCGGGCAGTTGCGCGCGGGTACCGGTGCAGACCGCCACGGCGTGCCGGGCGACCAGGACGCGCTCGCCGCCGTCCGGGGTGTCGACCACGACCCGGCGCGGGCCGTCGAGCCGGCCACGCCCCCGGACGAGGTCGATGCCGGCCGAGTCCAGCCAGCCCACCGCCCCGTCGTCCTTCCAGTTCCCGGTCCACCAGTCGCGCCGGGCCAGCACCGCGGCGGCGTCGAGCCGCCCGCCGGCCGCCTCCCGTGCCCCCGCGACCGCCCGCGCGGCGTCCAGGGCCGCCTGCGGGCGCAGCAGCGCCTTGCTGGGGATGCACGCCCAGTAGGAGCACTCGCCGCCGACCAGTTCCGCCTCGACCACCACGGTGGTCAGTCCGGCCTGCCTGGTGCGGTCGGCGAGGTTCTCCCCGGTGGGGCCCGCGCCGATGACGATGACGTCGTAGGTGTCCGTGCTCGCGTTCGTGCTGCTGTCTGCCGCCGTGGTCATGGTTCCACCGTAGGCAACACCGCGTCCGCGCACAGCCGGAACCAGCGTGTCCCGCCGCTTCACCCGTACGGCCTCACCCGGCCGCGCCGGCCCTGGCGGGGGCGGTGCCGCCGGTGGGGAGCGGGTCCGTCGGCAGGTCCCTGGCGGTGCGGAGCGGGGACAGCAGCAGCACCAGGCCGGCCAGCGGCACCCCCGCCGTGCTGATCCACAGGGCGGCGGGCAGGCCGAGGACGGTGCCGAGCGTGCCGCCCAGCAGCGCGCCGACGGGAAGCGTGCCGTAGTTCAGGAACGTGGTGCCGGCGGTGATCCGCCCCAGGAGGTGGGGCGGGCAGCGGCGTTGCTGGAAGCCCGCCTTGAGGACGTTGCCCGCGACCACGCCCGCGGAGACGCAGAAGCCCCCGGCCGCGTACAGCAGGACCCCGGCTCCGCGTGTCGTGAGCGGGATGAGCAGGGCGGGCACGGCCAGCCCGGCCTCGAACAGGAGCGTGGCGCGGGCGGTGCCGGTCCGCGCCGCGACCCGGTGGACGAGCAGTGCCCCGGCGACGCCGCCCGCGCTCGCGGCGGCGACCAGCGCGCCGACCGCGCCCGGGCTCAGGCCGACGTGACGCACCAGGAACGGAACCTGGATCGACTGGTAGGCCATCAGGGCGAGGTTGGAGGCGGCACCGAACAGCGTCAGCGTCCGCAGCCACGGGTCTCCGGCGACCAGGCGCAGCCCGGCGGCGATGTCGCCGGTCATCCTCGTGCGGCGCGCGCCGGGGGCGGCGGGGGCGGGGCGGGGCTCGCGGTGCCTGATCCCGGACAGGCAGAGCAGGGAGACCAGGAAGGTCGCGGCGTTCACGTACAACGCGTCGACCGCACCGGCCAGTTGGGCGAAGAGGCCGCCCGCGCCCCGGCCGGCGATCTGCGCCGCGGCGGCGCTGCCCTGCAGTTTGGCGTTGCCCTCGGCCTGGTCCTCGGGTGCGAGCAGGGTGGGCAGGTAGGCACTGTAGGCCGTCTGGAAGAACACCGCGGCCGTTCCGGTCAGGAGGGTGACCACCAGGAGCAGTCCCATGGTGAGCGCCCCCAGCCGTGCGGCCACCGGGACGGCGGCGAACAGCGCGAGCGAGGCCCCCGCGGCGGCCAGCATGACCGGTCTGCGGCGGAGGCGGTCGACGAGGACGCCGGCCGGGAGGCCGATGACGAGCCAGGGGAGCCAGGCGCAGGCGCTCAGCAGACCGACCTCGAAGGTGCCGGCGTGCAGTGTGGACACGGCGGCCAGCGGCAGGGCGACCGCGGTGACCGACGCGCCGAGCCTGCCGGTGGTCTCGCCGCACCACAGCAGCCGGAAGTCGTGATGGTGCCGCAGCAGCCCTCCGTGCCGGCGGTCGCTCATCGTGCGTCGTCCTCGCGCGGGAAGGACTGGACCTGGACGATCACCGGCAGCGCCCCGGGGGACGGCTCGGTGCCGGGGGCGGGGGTGTGCCGGGCGACGACCTCCATCAGGTCCCGGTTGAGCCGGGCGAGTTCGTCGGGGGCCAGGCGCAGGTTCCGCCAGTCGGAGAGGGTGGCGGCCTGCCGCCATGCGGCGTCCCAGTCGCCGTCGAGGTAGGTCAGGGTGCGCGTGAGGAACTGCTGGGCCAGCTGGCGCAGGTAGACCGCGAGCGCGTCCTGCGTGCCGGGGTCGCCGTGGAACTCGGCGGGGTTCAGCAGGTGCGCGTCGGAGACCGCGCGCCACCAGCGTTCGCGCTTGGTGCCACGGCCGGTCTCCTCCTCGATGTAGCCGTGTTCGGCCAGGTGCCGCAGATGCCAGCTGACGGTCCCGGTGTTCTCGCCGAGCCGGCGGGACAGGCCGGTGGCGGTCGCGGGGCCGTGCAGGTTGAGCACTTCCAGGATGCCCATGCGGAGCGGATGGGCCAGCCCGCGCAGGCTCCGGGCGTCGAGTCGCCGGGTGGACCGGGTGGGTTGGGGCGGCGGGGCGTGTTCGGGTTCGTCGGTCACGCGGGCAGCCTAGTGTTGCAGAGGAATCTCTGCAGAGAATTCTCTGCATGTTGTGCCGCTGACGGGCCCGCTTCACGCGGGCAGTTGCTGCTCCGTCCAGATGACCTTGCCCCGTTCGGTGTAGCGGGTGCCCCAGCGGCGGCAGAGCTGGGCGACGAGGAAGATCCCGCGGCCGCCCTCGTCGGTGGTGGCCGCGCGGCGCAGCCGGGGGGAGGTGCCGCTGGCGTCGGCGACCTCGAAGACCAGCGCCCGGTCGCGCAGCAGCCTGGCCTGCACGGGGCCCGCGCCGTGGCGGATGGCGTTGGTGATCAGCTCGCTGGCGATCAGCTCGGTGGTGAAGGTGAGTTCGTCGAGACCCCAGGCCCGCAGCCGGCGGGTGATCGCGGAGCGGAGCGCGGAGACGGCCGCGGGGTCGTCGGGCACGTCCCAGCAGGCGACCTGGCGCTCGTCCAGGGACCGGGTGCGGGCGACGAGCAGGACGACGTCGTCGGCGGAGGGGGCGGGGCGCAGCGCGGCCTCGAGCGCCGCGCAGACCTCCTCCGGCGGGCAGTCCCGCGGGACGGCGGTGAGGGCGCGGCCGAGCCGGCGCATCCCGGTGTCCGGGTCGAGGTGGCGGCCCTCGATGAGGCCGTCGGTGTACAGGACGAGGCCGCTGCCCTCGGGGACCGCGAACTCGGCGGCCTCGAAGGGCAGTCCGCCCAGGCCCAGGGGCGGTCCGGCGGGCAGGTCGGGGAAGCGCACCTCGCCGTCCGGGGCGAGCAGTACGGGCGGCGGATGACCGGCCCGGGCCAGCTGGCAGCGCCGTGCGACCGGGTCGTAGACCGCGTAGAGGCAGGTCGCGCCGGCGAGGCCGGGACCGGTGCCGCTCTCGTCGTCGAGGCGGACGACGAGGTCGTCCAGGCGGCCCAGCAGCTCGTCCGGGGGCAGGTCGAGGGCGGAGAAGTTGTGCACGGCGGTGCGCAGCCGGCCCATGGCGGCGGCGGCGTGGATCCCGTGCCCGACGACGTCACCGACGACCAGGGCCACCCGCGCGCCGGAGAGCGGGATGACGTCGAACCAGTCGCCGCCGACCCGGCCGCGCGCCGCAGGGAGGTAGCGGTGGGCGACGTCCACGGCGTGCTGCTCCGGTACGCCGCGGGGCAGCAGGCTGCGCTGGAGTTCGAGGGCGAGGTGGTGCTCGCGGGTGAAGAGCCGCGCGTTGTCGATGCAGATGGCGGCGCGGGCGGCGAGGTCGCGGGCGAGGGTGAGGTCGTCCTCGGCGAACGGTTCGGTCCGCGCGGCGCGTTGGAAGGTGGCGACGCCCAGCAGGGTGTCGCGGGCGCGCAGGGGGACGGCGATGACGGCGCACGGCTCGCCGTCCGGGCCCGGGGAGGTGTCGCGGACCGCGGAGCCGCCGTACAGCGCTCTGGCCTGGGGGCTGTCCGGGAGGAGGTGAATCGGTTCGCCTCTGGCGTACGGGCCGTGGCCGCGGGCCGTGCCGTCCGCCGCCACCCGGCGCAGCTCCGCTCCGGGGTCACCGGGGGCCGTGCCGTTCAGGACGGGGCAGTACAGGTCGACGGTCGCGTGGTCGGCGAACCGGGGCACGGCGGCCTCGACAATCTCGCGGGCGGTGCGGGCGACGTCGAGGGTGGTGCCGATCCGCAGGGCGGCGTCGCTGAGCAGTTCCAGGCGGCGGCGCGCGGCGACGGCCAGGCGGCCGACCCCCGGCTCGCCGACCAGCAGCGGGCGGCGTGCGGCCCCGCCGGGGGCGTCGCCGCGCGAGCCGGCGTCCCCGGGCACGCTGACCTCCACGACGGCGCCGCCCGCGAGGGGCCGGCACAGCAGGTGGGCCGTGCGGCCGTGGGAGAGGGGGAGTTCGAGCGCCTCCCGCCGTCCGGTGGCGATCAGCCCGGCCGCGGTCTCGGCGAGCGCCGACTCGTCCCCGTCGGTGAGCCCGGCCGGGGGGCCGACGCCGGGGATGTGCCCCACGCCGTCGAGCCGCGGGGGGGCGGCCGTGGCGTCGCGGTGCTCGGCGGTCAGGTAGCCGTGCAGCAGGGCGCGTTCGCGTTCGCCGCACTCCTCCAGGAGCCGCTGCTCGATGGCGAGGGCGCAGCCGCGGGCGAGTTCGGCCATGAGGGGGTGCGCGTCGCCGTACAGGCTGGTGAGGTCGAGCACGCCCTCCACCCGGCCGCTGAGGGGGTGGCGGACGGGCACGCCGAAACAGGTGAAGCCGCGCAGGGCGGCGGAGAAGTGCTCCTCGCCGGAGACGCGGACGGGGTGCCGGGCGGCCAGGGCGGTGCCGATGCCGTTGGTCCCGGCGTCGAGTTCGTGGTAGCTGAAGCCCGGGGCGAGCCGGACCCGGTCCAGGGCGGGCAGCAGCGGCGGCTCGGCGGCCCGGCGGTCGATCACCAGCCCCCGGTCGTCGGTGAGCAGGACGGCGGTACGGGTGCCGGAGAGCGTGCCGGCGAGCCGGTCGAGGACCGGACCGGCGGCCCGGACCAGTGCCCCGGCGGGGTCGACGTCGTCGGTGTACGGGACCTCGAGCCGTTCGGGGTCGAGGCCGGCGGTCTGACAGCGTTCCCACGAAGCGAGGATGGGTACCCGCACGGATTCGACCACCAGGCTCACTCCTTGACGTCCGCGTCCCAGGTCCCGAACGTAGGGCGGCGGCACGGCGACGGGGGGCGGGTCGGTGAAATCCCTGCCTACAGCCACCCTTGTGGGTGACGGCCCGTTTGACAGGGTGCAACACGACCGTCACGGCGGGGGAGATCGCTTCGCGAAGCGGCGCGCGGTGGTGAAGACTTGGACCCGCCGCAGCCGTACGCCGTACTTGGGAGGATCCACCATGTCCACCACGCCGCACTCCACCACGCGGGTCGCGCACACCGTCTGGGACGGCAGTCTGACGGAGGGCAGCGGGGTCGTGACCCTCGACTCCTCCGGCATCGGGGAGTACCCGGTGACCTGGGTAGCCCGTTCCCAGGAGCCGGGCGGGAAGACCAGCCCCGAGGAGCTCATCGCCGCCGCCCACTCCAGCTGCTTCTCGATGGCCCTGTCGGCCGGCCTGGGCAAGGCGGGCACCCCGCCGACCCGGCTGCGCACGCAGGCCGACGTCACCTTCAAGCCGGGCACCGGGATCACCGGCATCCACCTGACCGTCGAGGCCGAGGTGCCCGGGATCGACGAGGCGGAGTTCGTCAAGGCGGCCGAGGACGCCAAGGCGAACTGCCCGGTGAGCAAGGCGCTCGCGGGCACGGAGATCACGCTCACGGCCTCGCTGGCCTGACGCCGCGCGGCGCCGGCCCGCGAGCCGGCCCTGCGCCGGCCCGGAGCCGGACCGTGTGCACCGCCCATCGAAACGTTTCGGTTTCGGTGGGCGGTGCCATATTGTCGTTGGGATACGAAACCGTTTCGCAGGGGACGAGAGACGGAGCACGGAACATGACGACCGACGCGAGCGCACCGGCGCGCCGCACGCGGCTGACGCCCGAGCGGGAGCAGGAGCTGTACGGCGCGGTGATCGACCTGCTGCGCGAGGTCGGGTACGACGCGCTGACGATGGACGCGGTCGCCACCCGCACCCGGTCCAGCAAGGCCACCCTCTACCGGCAGTGGAAGAGCAAGCCGGAGCTGGTCGTGACCGCGCTCAGGTGCACCAAGCCGGTGCACGTGGAGAACGTGGATACCGGTTCGCTCCCCGGCGACCTGCACGAGCTCGCCGACCGCATCGGCGACGGCTCGGACGTGGACACCCCGCTGATCCGGGGCCTGGCCCACGCCTCCGCCACCAACCCCGACCTCGCCGAGGCGATGCGCCAGCACCTGATCGAGCCCGAGCTCACCGGGGTGCGGCAGCTGCTGGGGCGGGCCGCCGACCGGGGGGAGATCGACGCCGCCGTCCCCGCGGCCGAGTTCATGCCGCACATGATGCTCGGCGCCGTGATCACCCGCCGCCTGCTGGAGGACGTGGAGGTCGACGCCGCCTTCATGCACCGCTACATCGACGCGGTGGTGCTGCCGGCGCTCGGCATCGGGCCGGGGCGCGGGCGCTGACGCCCGTTCCGGCCGGTTGTCGTGTGCGGGTGCGTTGCGCCTGCGGCGGGCTGTCCCCCGCCCGCCCTCCCCTCCCCCAGGCTTTGGCCGGGGGAGTGCGCCGGCGCGCCACCGACCCAGGCGCACGATGCGAGGCGGTCACTGACCGGCCGGGGCCCAGGGGAGGGCGGGCGGGGAAAAACCAAACCGCAGCCGCGCCGCAGGCGTCAGTCGCTGACCGTGCTGCGCGGCCGGTACTCCAGGTCCTCGTACTCGGGGTGGTGCGCGATCCAGCCCGCGATGAACGGGCAGGCCGCCAGCACACTCTGGCCGTGCTCCCGCGCCTCGTCCAGCGCGTGGCGGGCGAGCGCGGAGCCCACGCCCCGGCCCTCGAACTCCGGGTCCACCTCGGTGTGCAGGAAGGCGATCATCTCGGGGGTGCGGATGTACGTGGCGAAGCCCGCCAGCCTGCCGCCGACGTGCGCCTCGTAGCGGCGCGCGCCGGGGGTGTCCGTCACCTTCGCGTCGCTCTTCACGACTGGTAGCCCTCCACGGTGTGCGAGGGGCGCACCTTCGCCTCGCCCGGGTCCCCGCCCGCCTCGGTCTTGGCGCGGCGCTGGCGGAGCAGGTCCCAGCACTGGTCGAGCTCGCGCTCCAGCTCGTCGAGCCGGGCCTGCTCGGTCCCGCTGTCCACCCGTCCCTCGCTGAGGAGCTCGCGCAGGGTCCTCTCGTCGGAGACCATCGCGCTGATCCGTTCCAGGATCGCCCTCTCGGGGCGATCTCCCGTGTGCTGCTCGGCCACGGCCGCACCTCCTCGGTCCTCGGCTCCCACTCTAGGCAGCCGGTTGCGCCCCTGCGATCGAAACACTTGCGTTTCGATAAGACGGGCCCTAGTCTCGACGTGTACGAAACGGTTTCGTATCTCGTCGGGTTCCCGGCGTCCCGACTCCTCCCTGCCCTCCCCGTGACCGACTGGAGCGCGTCCCGCATGTCCCAGAGCACCGCCGACCCGAAGGCTGGCACCGGCGCGCCCCCCGTGGGGGCCGAGACGAAGGCGCCCGACGCCCCGGGGGCGCAGCGCTGGTGGGTCCTCGCCGTCATCGGCATCGCGCAGCTGATGGTCGTGCTCGACGCGACCATCGTGAACATCGCCCTCCCCTCCGCCCAGGCCGACCTGGGCTTCACCGACGGCAACCGGCAGTGGATCGTCACCGCCTACGCCCTCGCCTTCGGCAGCCTGCTGCTGCTCGGCGGCCGGATCGCGGACCTCTTCGGCCGCAAGACCGCCTTCCTCATCGGCGTCGCGGGCTTCGCCGGGGCCTCCGCGCTCGGCGGCGCCGCCGGCAGCTTCGAGATGCTGGTGACCGCCCGGGCCCTGCAGGGAGCCTTCGGAGCGCTCCTCGCGCCCGCCGCGCTCTCGCTGCTCACCACGACCTTCACCGACGCCAGGGAACGCGCCCGCGCCTTCGGCATCTACGGCGCCATCGCCGGCTCCGGGGCGGCCGTCGGCCTGCTGCTCGGCGGGGTGCTGACCGAGTACCTGAACTGGCGCTGGACCCTCTACGTCAACCTGGCCTTCGCACTGGCCGCCTTCCTCGGCGGCGCGGCCCTGCTGCGGCGGGCGAGCCGCCGTCCCGGCGCGACGATCGACCTGCCCGGCACCGTGCTGGTCTCCGCCGGGCTGTTCGCCGTCGTCTTCGGCTTCTCCAACGCCGAGAGCCACGACTGGAGCTCGCCGCAGGTGTGGGGCTACCTGGCCGTGGGAGCGCTGCTGCTGGCCGCCTTCGTCAGGTGGCAGACCCGGGCGCGGCACCCGCTGCTGCCGCTGCGCGTGCTGCTGGACCGCAACCGGGGCGCCTCCTTCGCCGCCTCGCTGGTCTCCAGCGCCGGCATGTTCGCGGTCTTCCTCTTCCTCACCTACTACCTGCGGCTCACCCTCGGCTACTCCTCGGTCAGGACGGGCCTGGCCTTCCTCCCGCTGGTCGGCGCCCTGATGGTCGGCGCCCAGGTCGCCACCACCGTGCTGGTGCCCCGGGTGGGCCCGAAGCCCGTGGTGCCGGCCGGTTTCGGCCTCGCGGCGGCGGGCCTGGCCTGGCTGACCGGGCTCGGCCTGGACAGCGGCTACGCGGCCGACGTGCTGCCGCCGCTGCTGGTGATCGGCCTGGGCATGGGCCTGATCTTCCCGCCCGCGATGAACCTGGCCACCACCGGTGTCGGCACCGAGGACGCGGGCGTCGCCTCCGCCGCCGTCAACGCCATGCAGCAGGTCGGCGGCTCGATCGGCACCGCGCTGCTGAACACCCTGGCCACCGGTGCCGCCACCGACTACGCCCTGGCCCACCGCACCGATCCGCTGGTGAAGGCGCAGGCCGCGCTGGAGGGCTACGCGACGGCCTACTGGTGGGCCGCGGCCTTCTTCGCCGCCGGCCTGGTGATCAGCTTCCTGCTGTACCGGCGAGGAATTCCTGCTCAGGACGGGAATGCTGAGGCCGCCCCGGTCGTCCACATGTAGGGGGGATGAGCTGCGGGGCCGCCCCTGAGCGGTGGGAAGGTCCCGCACGCGCCGACCCGTGGGGACGGGGTGCGGTGCGACGGAGGGCCCGGTGCCGGCGTCCGTGGTTGCACACGGAAGCCGTGCCGGGCCTTTCCCATGCGATTCCACGGTGATCCGGGGAGCCCGGGGCGGATGTGACGGAATCTGCGTGCGGTGCACCGCAAAAGGGAACCTATGGTCAGTTAATGTGCGTTTTCACTGGTCCATAGGGTTTCGTCGAAAGGCCCCTCGGTTGAACCTGCTCGACCTCCTGCTGCTGGTGCTGACCGTCGCCTACGCAGTCGCCGGCTTCCGGCGCGGACTGGTCGCGGGCTGCATCTCGCTCGCGGGCTTCCTCGGCGGTGCGGTGGTCGGCGTGTGGCTGCTGCCGTACGTGCTGCAGTACGTCGAGTCGGGCACGCCACGGGCGACGCTGGTCGCGCTGCTGACCGTCCTGGTGCCCGCGGCCGGCGGGCACGCCCTCGCCTCCGGGGTCGCCTGGAAGGTGCGGACGGGTCTGGACTGGGGCCCGCTGCGCTGGCTCGACGGGGTGGGCGGCGCGGTGGCGAACGCCGTGGCCGTGCTGCTGGTCGCCTGGGTGGCCGCGAGCGTGCTGGTGACGTCCTCCTCCAGCGTGCTGGCGCAGTCGATCCGCGGGTCCGAGGTGCTCGGCGCGGTCCAGGACACCATGCCCCGGCAGGCACCCACCTGGTTCAGCAGGGCGACCAGCGCACTGGCCGAGGCCGGGTTCCCGCAGGTGTTCAACCCCTTCGAGTCCGAGCCCGTCAACGGGGTGCCCGCGCCCTCCGGGGACAACGTCACCACCGCCGCGGCCGGCGCGGCCGCGCGCAGCACCGTCAAGATCGAGGGCGTCGCCTCCGTGGACGGCCGCCGCCAGGGCCAGGAGGGCACCGGTTTCGTCTTCGCCGACGAGCACGTCATGACCAACGCCCACGTGGTGGCCGGGGTGGACGAACCCGCGGTGCAGGTCGGCGGCCTCGGGCGGGCCTACCGGGCCACCGTGGTGCTCTTCGACCCCGGCAAGGACGTCGCTGTCCTGGACGTCCCGGGGCTGGACGCGCCCGCGCTGAGCTTCACCGACGACGCCGTGAGCGGTGACGGCGCGGTCGTGGCGGGCTACCCGCAGGACGGCGGCCTCGACCTGCGCGCCGCGACGGTGGCCGGCCGCATCCGCGCCACCGGCCAGGACATCTACGGCGACGGTACGGTCACCCGCGACATCTACCAGGTCCGGTCCGTGGTGCGCCCCGGCAACTCCGGCGGCCCGCTGCTGGACACCTCCGGACGTGTCTACGGGGTGGTCTTCGCCCGCTCCACCACCGACTCCACGACGGGCTACGTACTGACCGCCGACGAGGTGCGCTCCGACGCGCTGCGCGGGGCGCGCG
The DNA here is from genome assembly GCA_036013505.1 of Streptomyces sp. NBC_00510. Lineage (NCBI taxonomy): Bacteria > Bacillati > Actinomycetota > Actinomycetes > Kitasatosporales > Streptomycetaceae > Streptomyces > Streptomyces sp. NBC_00510. The sequence continues at coordinate 5,708,828 of CP107851.1, forward strand.
CCACGGAGCCGGTGGACACCGGCGACCGGGCCGCGCTGTGACGGCCGCACGGTGACCGCCGGACCGCGGCGGGCCTCCGCATACGTTCGACGTTAGACTTTCCCTTTACGCGGAAAACCGGACGAAACCACCGAAATCATCGAAGCCATCGAACCCATCGAGCCTCGTCCGGCGCCGAGCCGGACGAGGACGACCGCGGCCGAGCACGCGGGAGTGGTGCCGTTGTCATGATCTCCATCCTCTTCGCCGTCCTCGCGGCCTGCAGCAACGCCTTCGGGACGGTCCTGCAGAGGCGCGCGGTGCTCACCGTCCCCGCCTCGAAATCCCTGCGCCTGGGCCTGATGAAGGACCTGCTGCGCACCCCGGTCTGGCTCGCCGGCATCCTCGGCGTCATCCTCGCCGCGATCTTCCAGGCCCTGGCGCTGGGCACCGGTTCGCTCGCCGCGGTCCAGCCGGTGTTCATCCTGGAACTGCCGCTGGCCCTGGTGATCGGCGGCATGGTCTTCCACGTGGAGCTGTCCCACAAGGCGTGGGTCAGTGTGGCGTGCATCGCCGGGGGCCTGGCGCTGTTCCTCTTCTCGATGGCACCCAGCGGGGGGCGGGACCAGGTGCCGGGCATCTGGTGGGTGCCCACGCTGCTGATCGTCGGCGGGCTCGGCGCCGTGCTGGTGCTCGCCGGGCTGCGGCGGCCCACCGGCCTGATGCGTGCCGCCTGCCTCGGTGGGGCGGCGGCGGTCGGCAACGCCCTCACGGCCGCGCTGATCAAGTCGTCCATGGACGTCCTGGAGCACCAGGGGGTCGGGGCCTGGCTGCTGTCCTGGCAGACCTACGCCTTCGCCGCGGCCGGCGGGTTCTCCTTGTTCCTGCTGGGGACCGCGATGCAGGGGGGACCGCTGATCGCCTCCCAGCCCGCCCTGACGCTCGGCGACGCCGTCGTCGGCTTCTGCCTGGGGGTCACGCTCTACGGCGAGCAGCCGCGCACCGGCTTCTGGCTGCTGCCCGCGCTGGCGGGGTTCGCGGTGCTCAGTTACGGCGTCTTCGCGATGTCCCGCACCCAGTGCCTGTACAAGTGCGTCCACCCCGAGGAGCACCTGGCCAGCCCGGCCGGGGAACCCGCCGCCTCGACCATGTGAACGCACGCGCGGACGCCCCCGGAACCGGCAGCCGGTCCAGGGGGCGTCCGCGCGTGCGGGGCGCCTCGTCAGTGGCGCGGGGCGGGGTACGCCTTGGGCAGGCGCATGCCGCGGTCGGCCATGATCTGCCGGACGTGGTTGGGGTAGTCGGTGATGATGCCGTCGATGCCCATGTCCATCAGGGCCTCGATGGTCGGGTTGTCGTCACAGGTCCACGGGATGACCTTCAGGCCGCGCTTGTGGGCGTCGTCCACCATCTTCTCGGTGACGTAGAACCTGAAGTTCGGGTCGGCGATGGTGCCGTTCTGCGGCATGCCGTAGACCGGGGAGAGCGCCTTGACGCCCGGTATGGCGGCGGCGGCCTTGACGAAGTCGCCGTCGTAGTCGTCGGCGTCGATGCCGCCGAGCCACGGGGAGGCGCCGGGCTTGCCGACCTGGAGGAAGTCGTAGTTGGTGAGCGCCACCAGCGGGTACTTCGGCGCGAGCTTGTGCATCTCGTTCAGGGCGCCCCAGTCGAAGGACTGGATGGTGACCTGCTTCTCGATGCCCGAGCGGTGGATCTCCTCGAAGACCCGGCGCACGAACAGTTCGCGCGGCGCGGTCTGCTCGGGGGCGCCGGCCTCCACCTTGGTCTCGATGTTGAGCTTGACCTTCTTGGCCTTGTAGCTCTTGACCAGGCCCAGGACGTCCTTGAGCTCCACCATGCGGTGGCCCTTGACCTGCTCCTGCTCGGGGAAGCCGGGCAGCTGCTGGTAACCGCAGTCCATCGTCTTGATCTGGGCCAGCGTCAGGTCCTTGATGTACTTGCCGACGTACGGGTACATCGGGTCGCCCGCCGTCACGGGGCCGGTGTCCTTGCACTTCTGGGCGCTGATCTGGCGGTCGTGGTTGACCACGACCTTCTGGTCCTTGGTGACGTGGGTGTCCAGCTCCAGGGTGCTCACCCCGAGGCGCAGGGCCTTGCCGAAGCCCTCCAGGGACTCCTCGGTGGTCATGCCGATGCCACCGCGGTGGGCCTGCAGGTCGAAGGAGGCCTTGGGGGAGTGGCCGTGGCCGTGGTGGGCCGTGGCCGCCTGGGCGGCGGTGGGGACCACGAGCGCGGGTACGACGGCCAGGGCTGCGATTGCGTGCCGGAGGGACATTTACACCTCGTCTACATCGGACGAACAGGACCTCGTGACGCTAAGCCGCAGGTCGAGCGCGTACGAAGCCCGCGCATGAGGGCATGGTGAACGCCCGGGGAACGATCGTCCCCCGGGCGCGGCCCGGTCACGGACGGTGTCAGTCCAGGAGGCCGTCGTAGTCGGGGAGCTTGAAGGTGCGCTCGGCGTGGCCGCCCACCAGGTCGGTGGTGTTGTTGCCGATGTTCGCGACGATCGTGTAGCCGCGCTTCTCGATGGCGACGCGCTGCGCCGTCTTGTAAGCGCCGACCTCGTCGAAGAGGTCCGGGATCGAACGGCCGTAGAGCCCGGCGACCGGGTAGCCCTCGCGGTCGAGGTTGTAATGCGTGGCCGGGTAGATGAAGTCCGGCCGGGCGGTGACGAAGAAGACGTCCACGCCACGGGAGTCCGCGTACCGGGCGAGGTCACGCGTCGGTGCCACGGCCGGCGGGAACCACCAGTCGAAGTAGGTCTCCAGCGCGGTGTTGTCGATGTCCAGCACGATCGCCAGCTTCTCGCCGGGCTTGCGGGCGGCCGTGCGGTCCTGGACGTAGGTGTGCGCCTGGTCGATCACCGGGCGCACGTCCCGCAGCCAGGTCTCGTGGTCGACCGAGGCGGCGGTGGCGGAGGCCGTGGTGGCCGCCGCCACCGGGACGCCGGTGGGCTCGGCGGCGTGCGCGTCGGCGGGGAGCGCGATGCCGGACACCCCGGCGGCGATGATCGCCGCGACGACGGCGCCGCGTCTCCAGGTGAGGGTTTTGAGGGTTGTCATGCACCGTACGTTCGCTGGTGCGGGTGAGCGGAAACTGGCGTTCGGATTACCGGTTGGTAACTATCCTTGGGGCTCGGACAATTGGCCGGCGAAGGCCACGAACGCGGTCCACGCGTCCGGCTCGAAGGCCAGAACCGGGCCGGACCTGTCCTTGGAGTCCCGTACGTGGACGGCGGCCGGGCCGACCGCCACCTCGACGCACTGACCGCCGTCACTGCCGCTGTGACGGGACGTGAACCACACGAGAGCGCTCACAGTTCACCCGCAATCTGCTCGATCACCTTGGCAGAGTCCTCCGGCGTGAGGGCCTGCGCCCGGATCATGCCATAGCGCTGGTGGAGCAGACCGGCCCTTTTCCGGTCATCGGTGAGCAGGCCCCCGGCCTGGCCCTCGGCGTAGGCGAGCAGTTGGCGTTCGGGGTTCTCCAGCAGGGTGAAGGGGCCGTCGAGGCCGGCGTGGGTCCCGTAGCGCGCCGGCATCACCTGGATCTGGACGTTGCGCCGCCGCCCCACCTCGACGAGGTGCCGCAACTGCTCCCCCATCACGGCCGGTCCGCCCGTCGGGCGGCGCAGGACCCACTCCTCCAGGACGAAGGAGAGCATGCACACCGGCTTGCGCGTGAACAGCGCCTGGCGGGCCAGCCGGTCCTCGGTCCAGCGCTCGGCCTCGTCCTCCTCCAGGGCCGGACAGCGGGCCCCGAAGACCGCGCGCATGTAGGCCTCGGTCTGCAGCAGGCCGTTGACGACGTGGGAGTCGTAGGCGCCCAGGCTCAGCGCCCGGGCCTCCTCGTCCGCGTACTCCCCGTACCCCACGGGCAGCTTCTCCCGGGACAGATGGGGTGCCACCGCCTTCAGCACCCCGGGTGAGCCCAGCAGTTGCTCGGCCCTATCGATGAACGCCGTGCTGGCGATGCGCTCACCGCACTCGATCTTGACGGTCTGCGACTTCGAGTAGCCCGTGTGCGCCGCCACCGCGTCCAGGGTGAGCCCCTGGCCCTCGCGCAGCGCCTTGAGCAGGTCCCCGAAGATCCTCATGCTCACCGAGCGCTTGTCCTCGACCGTCACGCGGCCACCCCCGTCCGGCTCCCCTGGCGTCGTCCCGCAGCGCCACGCTAGGCACGCGGCGGCCGGCGGCACGCCGGGAACCGGTGAAATTCACCTGACGCGGGGAATCGGCGGGCCGGCTGTCATCGCGCCGAGGGGAAGGACGCGTCGCAGCGCCCGGTCACTCCGGCAGCCGCGTCCCCTCCGGGAGCCGTACGGCGAAGTCGTCCGCCAGGACCCGCAGCACCTCGTCCGCGTCCGCCAGTTGCCGTTCCTTGCGGGTGCCGTCGGCCGTCGTCTCCGTCAGGCGGCGTCCGGTCAGGGACAGGTGCGCCTCGCCGGTGGTGCGCTGGGCGTAGACGCCGCGGGAGAAGGGGGAGCGCGGGTTGGTCGCCACGTGCCAGTTGATGACCTCGTAGTCGGGGGCCTGGAAGGGCTCCACCGTGAAGGCGTACTGGTCCTCCCAGCCGTCGTCACCGGCGCCGGGCGGGTACGCCTGGAGCTTCCACAGTTCCAGCGGCCCGTCGTGCGGCGCGTGGACCAGCCGGTGGCGGCGCGGCGCGTCGTGCAGCTCCACGTCCGCCACCAGCGGCAACGGCTCCAGCAGGGCGCCGATGCTGCCGAAGCCGACGTCGCTCACGTACGGCACCGGCTCGCCGGGCACCTCGGCGAGCATGAGCATGTGCGTACGGGGGCGGACGTCCCCCGGCTTCGCCCCCACCAGCACGCGTGCGGTGAGCAGCGTGACCCGGAACCCGAGGGCGGTGAGCGCGGCGGCGAAAAGGGTGTTGTGCTCGTAGCAGTAGCCGCCGCGCCGGCCGTGGACGAGCTTGGCCTCCAGGTCGGGCAGCGCGAGCGAGGGCGCCCGGCCCAGGACGGGGTCGAGGTTCTCGAACGGGATGCCCAGCATGTGGGCGCGGTGCACGGACCGCAGCACCTCCGCCGTGGGGCGGCGTTCCCCGGCCCAGCCGATGCGGGCGAGATAGGCATCGAGATCGAGCGTCATACGACCACCCTACGGATGCGCGGCGACTCCTTCGCCCCACGGACCGGCCCCTACACGGGCGCGGGGTGGCGGTCGGCCTCGCTCTCCTCCAGGAGTTTGCGGGCGAGGCTGTCGACGGCGCGGTCCATCAGGGCACGGTCGGCGGGGTCGGCGATCGTCCAGTCGTCGAGTCGGGAGTCCAGCCAGCGGCGCCAGGCCGCGGCGAGGAGGTCGAGCTGGGCGCGGCCGGCCGCGGTGAGCGTGAGGACGTCGCCGTCCACGCGGGCCCAGCCGCCGCGGGCCACCTTGGCGAAGGCGGGTTCGAGGACCTCGCCGGGCATGTGGTGGGCGCGGGCGATGGCGTCCAGGGAGGCGCCGCCCTGGAAGCGGTCGCGCCAGTGGATCTGCCCGAGCGCCCAGGCCTCGCCCGGGGTGAGCGGGGAGCCGGAGTCGTCCAGGATGCGGAGGGCGACGGCGGGCTCCGCGGCGTGTTCGCGGCGCATGACGCCCGCGACCGCCCGCTCCAGCTGGACGACGGCGTCGGGGGAGTCGGGGGCGGAGAAGCCCTCGCCCATGTCCGAGGCGCCGGCACGGGCGCTGTCGCGCAGCGGCACCTCCTTGAGGAACCAGGCGATGACGAAACCGGCCAGGGCCACCGGGGCGACCCACAGGAAGACGTGCTGGATGGTGTCGGCGTAGGCGTCGACGATCGGGGCGGCCCGGTCGGGCGGGAGGGCCCGCAGGGCCTGCGGGTCCTGCGCCGCGGCGGCCGGGACGCCGGGCACCTCGGCGAGGGCGGCGGAGAGGGCGGGGCCGAGCCGGTTGCCGTACAGGGTGCCGAAGACAGCGGTGCCGAAGGCGCTGCCGAGGGTGCGGAAGAAGGTCACCCCGGAGGTGGCGGTGCCCAGTTCCGCGTACGCGACGGTGTTCTGGACGGCGATCGTCAGGACCTGCATGGCCAGGCCGATGCCGAGGCCGAAGACGAGCATGTACAGGGATTCCAGCCACGGCCCGGTGGCCCGGTCCATGGTGGACATCAGGTACAGGCCGAGCGCCATGACGGCGGTGCCCGCGATGGGGAAGGCCTTGTAGCGCCCGGTGCGGCCGATGACGGTGCCGGAGGCCACGGACGTGCCGAGCAGTCCGGCGACGAGCGGGAGGGTGCGGACCCCGGACTCGGTGGCGGAGACCCCGTCGACGAACTGGAGGTAGGTCGGCAGGTAGGTGAGCGCGCCCAGCAGCGCGAAGCCGACGATGAAGCTGAGCAGCGAGCACACGACGAAGACCGGGTTGCGGAACAGGTGCATGGGGAGCATCGGCTCCCTCGCGCGCAGTTCGACCAGGACGAACGCGGTCAGCAGTACGGCCGAGGAGGCGAACAGCCCGACCACGACGGCGGAGTCCCAGGCGTACTGGCTGCCGCCCCACTCCAGGGCGAGCACCAGTCCCGAGGCGCCCAGGGCGACCAGCGCGATGCCCGCGTAGTCGACGACGGGGCGGACGGCGGCCCGGACGACGGGGACGGTACGGGCGGCCATCACGACCATCACGATCGCGACGGGGACGTTGACGTAGAAGCACCAGCGCCAGGTGGCGTGGTCGGTGAACAGACCGCCCAGGGTCGGGCCGACGACCGTCGTGACCCCGAAGACCGCGCCCAGCGCGCCCTGGTACTTGCCGCGCTCGCGCAGCGGGATGACGTCGGCGATCAGGGCCATCGCCGTGACCATGAGCCCGCCGCCGCCGATCCCTTGGACGGCGCGGGCGGCGATCAGCATGAGCATGCTGGTGGCGGCGCCCGCGAAGACCGAGCCGGCGACGAAGACGACCGCGCTGACCTGGAAGACGACCTTGCGGCCGAACAGGTCGCCGAACTTGCCGACCAGCACGGTGGAGACGGTCTCCGCCAGCAGGTAGGCCGTGACCACCCAGGCCATGTGCCCGGCGCCGCCGAGGTCCGCGACGATCGTCGGGAGCGCGGTGGAGACGATCGTCTGGTCCAGGGCCGCCAGCAGCAGGCCGAGCACGATCGTCACGAAGACGACGTTGGTCTGGCGGCGGCTCAGGGCGGGCGGCCGGCCGGCGGTGGGGACGGTGACGGCCATGGCTCCACCCTCGCGCGGGCCCGCCGGTGCCGCCCGGTCACACGCCCGTACGGGCTATGCGTCGGCGTCCGCTACCGCTTGAGCTCCTCGCGCAGCCTGCGGTCGATCGCCAGGGCGAGCTCCGCCTCGACGACGGCCTGGACCAGGGGGCGCAGCCGGGCGATCGCCTCGCTCAGCCGGGTGGTGTCGCCGGACTGCAGGTCGGCCTCCGCGTCCGGCAGGACGTAGGTGCGGGCCAGCTCGACGAAGAGCTCGGCGAGCAGGTCCATGCGGCCCCGCATGGCGCGGCCCGCGGCGAGCACCTCGGCGAGCGGGACGCCCTCCCGGACCAGTGCGGCCGAGGCCTCCAGCAGCCGGCGGCTGACGTGGACGACGTCGTCGCCGTCCACGGCGAGGTAGCCGATGTCCAGGGCGGTGGCCAGGTTCTCCGCGGTGGCCTGGTCGCCGTAGTGGTCGGCGAGGCCCTCCGGGGTGAGCCGCAGCGGCTCCTCCTCGGACCAGCGGGTGGGCAGTCCCGGGTCCAGGCCGAGCAGTTCGCCGACGTCGCGGCGGCCGCTCTCCCAGGCGTCCATCAGCTCGGCGATGCCGCCGAGGGTGTGGCCCCGCTCCAGCAGGGCCGTGATGGTCCGCAGCCGGGCCAGGTGGTGGTCGTTGTACCAGGTGATCCGGCCCTCGCGGCGCGGCGCCGGGAGCAGCTTGCGCTCCCGGTAGAAGCGGACGGTACGCACCGGGACACCGGCCGCTTCGGCCAACTCGTCCATCCGGTACTCGCGCTCGTGCGTCGTCACGCCGATCAGCCTATGCGGTGTGCACGTCACATCGCGCGGCCCGCCCTCTACCGCTGGTAACGCCTTCTGGTCTACGCTCCGGACCGTGCCAGTGAACACTGGCGCGATTCGGCAGGGGCGGCACCGAGAGGCGGCGGTATGGCCGGACACAGCGAACACGTGCGGGTTGCGGTGATCGGATCGGGGTTCGGCGGGCTCGGTGCCGCCGTACGGCTGCGACGCGAGGGGATCACCGACTTCGTCGTCCTGGAGCGTCGGGACTCCGTCGGCGGGACGTGGCGGGACAACAGCTACCCGGGGTGCGCCTGCGACGTGCCCTCGCACCTGTACTCGTTCTCCTTCGCGCCCAACCCGCAGTGGCCGCGCACCTTCTCCGGCCAGCCGCACATCCGGGCCTACCTGGAAAGGGTCGCGGACACCTTCGGCCTCCGCCCGCACCTGCGCCTCGGCACGGAGGTCACCGAGGCCCGCTGGGAGGCCGGCGCCCGGCACTGGCGCATCACCACCTCCCGCGGCGAACTCACCGCCGACGTCATGGTCTCGGCCACCGGGCCGCTGTCCGACCCCAAGCTGCCGGACGTCCCCGGTCTCGACGCCTTCCCGGGGAAGGTCTTCCACTCCTCGCAGTGGGACCACGACTTCGACCTCAAGGGCAAGCGGGTCGCCATGGTCGGCACCGGGGCCTCGGCGATCCAGATCGTGCCCGCGATCCAGCCCGAGGTGGAGCGCCTGACCGTGGTGCAGCGGACGCCCCCGTGGGTGATGCCGCGCATGGACCGCGGGATCAGCCGGGCCGAGCAGTGGCTGCACGGCAAGGTGCCGGCCACCGCCAGGGCGCGGCGCGGACTGCTCTGGCTGATCCGCGAGTTCCAGGTCGGCGCGTTCACCAAGCGCCCGGCGATGATGCGCGGCGCCCAGGCCATGGCGGCCTCGCACCTGCGCAAGGCCGTCAAGGACCCGGCGCTGCGCGCCAAGCTGACCCCCGACTACCGGATCGGCTGCAAGCGCATCCTGCTGTCCAACGACTACTACCCGGCGCTCGCGCGGCCCAACACCGAGGTCGTCGCCTCCGCGCTGAAGGAGGTGCGCGGCTCGACCCTCGTCATGGCCGACGGCACCGAGCGCGAGGCCGACGCCATCGTCTTCGGCACCGGCTTCCACGTCACCGACATGCCCATCGGCGAGCGGGTGTTCGGCGCCGACGGCCGCTCGCTGACCGAGCACTGGAAGGACGGCATGGCCGCGCTGCGCGGCTGCACCGTCGACGGTTTCCCCAACCTGCTGTTCGTCATCGGACCCAACACGGGCCTCGGGAACAGCTCGATGATCCTGATGATCGAGTCCTCGCTGAACTACGTCGCCGCGTACCTGCGCGCCCTGGACACCACCGGCGCCGCCGCGCTCGACGCGCGCCCGGAGGCCGTGCGGTCCTGGAACGAGGAACTGCAGCGCCGCATGGCGCGCACGGTCTGGAACACCGGGGGCTGCGTCAGCTGGTACCTGGACGACCAGGGCCGCAACACCACCGTCTGGCCCGGGACGACCGCGGAGTTCCGGCGCGCCACGCGCCGGCTGGAACTCCAGGAGTACGAGATCGTGCCCGCCGGTGCCCCCGGGGAGCGCCCGGAGCGCGTGGAGGTGGCCTCGTGACCGCGTCCGTCTTCGACCTCCCGGCCGCCCGTCGCACGCACTCCGTGCGGTCCGCGGACGGCACCTCGATCCACGTGGAGGAGTACGGCCCCGAGACCGGCACCGCGCCCACCGTGGTGCTGATCCACGGCTGGACCTGCAGGACCCTCTTCTGGGCCCCGCTCATCCACGAACTCGCCGGGGAGTACCGGGTCGTGGCGTACGACCAGCGCGGCCACGGCGCCAGCGGGACCCCGCGCCGCGGCGGCTACGGCACCGGCGCGCTCGCCGACGACCTCACCGCGGTCCTGGAGGCCGTCGTCGAGGGCGACGAGAAGGTGGTGCTGGTCGGCCACTCCATGGGCGGGATGACCGCGATGGCGGCCGGCGACCGCGCCGCCGTGCAGACCCGCACGGCCGCGGTGCTGCTGGCCAGCACCGGCAGCGGGCGGCTGCTCGCCGAGGCGGCGGTGCTGCCCCCGCGGGTGCGCAGCAAGCGGGTGCGCGACGCCTTCCACCGCTTCCTGCTGGTCAGTTCGGCGCCGCTCGGCCCGCAGTCCGCGGTGACCCGGGCCGCGCTCAAGTACGGGATCCTCGGCGCGGCGTCGAGCAAGGAGCTGGTGGCCGCCACCGCCCGCATCGTGCACGCCTGCGGGCGCCGGCAGCGCGCGGCGTGGGGCCGGGTACTGGCCGGGCTCGACCTGGACGCGGGCGTCTCCGCGCTGCGCGCGCCCACCGCCGTGCTCGTGGGCGGCGCCGACAAGCTCACCCCGCCGGCGCACGCGCACGGCATGGCCGCCCGGCTCTCCCGGTTCGCCGGGCTCACCGAACTGCCGGGCCTCGGCCACATGACGCCGCTGGAGGCACCGGCCGCGGTGGCGGGCGTCGTACGCACCCTCGTCGAGGACCACCTGCGGCCCGGGGCCCAGGTCAAGGAGGAGACGGCATGAGCAGGTCGCTGAACGGGCAGGTCGCGGTGGTGACCGGCGCCGCCCGTGGGGTGGGGGCGCTGCTGGCCCGCGAACTCGCCGCGCGCGGCGCCCGGTTGGCGCTGGTGGGGCTGGAGCCGGATGAACTCAAGCGCGTCGCCGCGGAGATCGGCCCCGACACCGGGTACTGGACGGCCGACGTCACCGACCGGGAGGCCATGGCCCGCGTGGCCGGGGAGGTCGTGGAGCGCTACGGACGCGTCGACGTCGTGGTCGCCAACGCCGGTGTGGCGACCGGCGGTCCGTTCCTGGACGTGGACCCCGCCGACTTCGAACGCGTCATCCAGGTCAACCTGCTGGGCAGCGTGGTCACCGCCCGGGCCTTCCTGCCCGCCCTGCTCGCCTCGCGCGGCTACCTGCTGCAGATCGCCTCGCTCGCCGCGATCACCCCGGCGCCGCTGATGACCGCGTACTGCGCGAGCAAGGCGGGGGTGGAGTCCTTCGCGCACTGCCTGCGCGCGGAAGTCGGCGTCAAGGGCGTCAAGGTCGGTGTGGGGTACCTGAGCTGGACCGACACCGACATGGTGCGGGGCGCCGACGAGGACGACGTGATGCGCGAGGCCCGCGCACGGCTGCCCTGGCCGGCCAACCGCACCTACCCGCTGGAGCCGGCGGTCGGGCGCATCGCGGACGGGATCGCCCGCCGCTCGCCGCACGTCTACGCCCAGTGGTGGCTGCGCGGAATGCAGTCCGTGCGCGGGTACTTGCCGGGCCTGATCGGGGGTGCCCTGGGGCGGCGCGAAATGCGCCGCCTGGAGCCGAGGATCGCCGCCGCGGGCGGCATCCGGCACGGACTCGTCGGCCGCGGCGGCGCGGCCGACGAGCGGGCCCGGTCGGAAAGGCCCGTCTGACCAGCGCTGTTCACGGAACGCGTTCGTCCGAAGTGCGTACTGTGTCCGGCCGTGTCAGCCTGGTCGAGGCCCATTCCATACATCACGAAGGAGTGATCATGGGCAAGAACGACCCCACGCGAAACAAGGCCGGGCAGCAGAACCGCCCGCAGGCTCAGCCCCAGGCCCAGGAGCGCATCGGCCAGACCCGCGAGCGCGCTCAGGGCCCGGCAGGCGAGCCGATGCGCCAGCAGGGCAAGCAGCAGCACCGCGAGCCCGGCCACGGCCAGCCGTCCAGGACGTCCCCGCAGTCGATGCCCAAGGGCGACCGCCAGCGTTCGCTGGAGGAGATCGACGAGCGGCAGGACCGGGACAGCTGACCCGCGTGGTCCAGGCGTGAGCGTGGAGGGGTGCGCCCGTTCAGGGCGCGCCCCTTCCATCGTCCCTGATGGGGAGGGGCTCAGGGACGCGGCGGGAGCGGGGGCCGACGCCGGTCCGGGCGGTCGGACAGATCGGGCGGTGTGGAGGCCGGGTGCTTCTCCAGCAGGTCAAGTGCCGTCTGCACGGCGACCTCCAGGTCGGTGCGGCGGCCCTCCGCCCAGTCCAGCGGGGTGCGGATGATCGGGATGTCCGGCTCCACGCCGTAGTTCTCCACCGACCAGCCGTAGGCCTCGAACCAGGCGGCGTTCATCGGCACCGTGATCACCGTGCCGTCGCCCAGCCGGTGCCGGCCGGTCATGCCGACCACGCCGCCCCAGGTGCGGTGGCCCACCACCGGGCCGATGCCCAGCAGCCGGAACGTGGCGGTGATCATGTCGCCGTCGGAGGCCGTCGCCTCGTCCGCCAACGCCACGATCGGCCCGCGCGGGGCGTTGCCCGCGTAACTCACCGGCTGCGCGTGCCGGGTGTGGTCCCAGCCGAGGATCTTGCGGGTCAGGCTCTCCACCACCAGGTCGCTGATGTTGCCGCCGGCGTTGCCGCGCACGTCGACGATGAGCGCCGGATGCACGATCTCGATGCGCAGGTCGCGGTTGAACTGCGCCCAGCCCGAGCCCCCCAGGTCGGGGATGTGCAGGTAGCCGCACCTGCCCTCGCTCAACGCCCGGACGACCGCGCGTCGTTTGGCCACCCAGTCCTGGTAGCGCAGCGGCCGTTCGTCCACCAGCGGCACCACCGCGACCCGGCGCGGATGTCCGCCGTCGGGCGGGGTGAAGGTCAGCTCCACCGTGGTGCCGCCCGCGGCCGACAGCAGCGGACCGGGTCCGGCGACCGGGTCGACGGCACGGCCGTCGACGTGGGTGAGCGTCGCGCCCTCCAGGACGCCGGTGCCGGCCAGCGGCGAACGGGCCTTGGAGTCCGAGGACTCGCCGGGCAGGATGCGTGCGAGCACCCACCGGCCGTCCTTGGTGTGGACGAAGTTGACCCCGAGCAGCCCGATCGGCCGCTGGTAGTGCGGCGGCCCCTCGCTGCGGCGGGCGGGCGCCACGTACGCGTGCGAGGTGCCCAGTTCGCCCAGGACCTCGCGCTGCAGGTCGGCGAACTCGTCCGGGGTGGCGACCCGTTCGACCAGCGGACGGTACTGGTCGAGGATCGCCGGCCAGTCGATGCCGCACATGTCCGGCGCCCAGAAGTAGTCGCGGATGATCCGCCCGGCCTCGTCGAACGCCTGCCGCCACTCGGCGGGCGGGTTCGCCTCGTGCAGGATCCGGCGCATGTCGATGTAGACGGTGGAGTCCAGGTCACCCGGCTCGTACGCCGGGACCACCGTCAGGTCGCCCTCGTCGAAGACCACCAGCTGCGTCCCGTCGCCGCTGACCCGGTACCAGTCCATGTGCCGCACCAGCTCGACGCGCTTGGACTTGGCCAGGCCGAAGTACTCCAGCGTGGGGCGCGCGGAGGGGTCGGTCGGATTGACGAAGGTCTCGCCGAGCGCGCCGGAGATCGGCCAGCGCAGCCAGGTCAGCCCGCCCCGGACCGCCTCCAGCGAGCTGTACTTGGAGGCGGGCACAGGGAAGGGCGTCACCCGCATCGGCAGCCCGGCCGCCTCCACCGCCAGCGGCCCCTCGGCGAAGCCGGTCGGGTCCAGCCCGCCCCCCGGCGGGCGGCCCTCCACGGGCAGCGCGAAGGGCGAGGGCGTCGCCGAGTGCAGCGGTACCAGGTGCGGGCGGCAGCCCAGCGGGAAGGACAGGTCGCCGGTGTGCACGTCGTACACCGGGTCGAAGCCGCGCCAGGACAGGAAGGCCAGGTAGCGCCCGTCACGGGTGAAGACCGGCTGCTCGTCCTCGAAACGGCCGTTGGTGACGTCGATGAGGGTGTGCTTGCCGGTCTCCGGATCGGGGCTGAGCCGGGCGATCCGGATCTTCCGCAGCGAACGGCCGATGACCGGGTGGGACCAGGCGATCCAGTTGGAGTCCGGGGAGAAGGCCAGGTCACGGACGGGTCCGTTGGTGGAGCGGACGAGCTCGGCCACGACGCCCGACTCCGCGTCGACCATGAGCAGCCGCCCGTCGTGGGAGGCGACGGCGAGGATCTGGCCGTCGGGCGAGGGCACCAGTTCGTGGACGCGGCCGAGCAGCCCGCACGCCAGCCGTGTGCCGCCGCTGCGGCACGGGGGCCGCGGCAGCGTCTGCCCCTCGGCGGACGCCGCGTCCTCCGCCGTTTCCTCCTCCTCCGCCGCCTCCTCCGTGGCCCGCAACGCCTGCGCGACGGCGTCGTCGGCGTCGGCGATGTCGGCCGCGGCCAGCGCCGCGGGGCGGCCCGGCAGCGCGGCGATCTCGATGGCGTCCTCGCCCTCGGCGTCGGTGACGAAGGCGATCCGCCCGGTGTCGCCCAGCATGACCGGCAGCCGGACCCGCGACCCGGGCACGTCGGAGATGGTGCGCGCGGGCCCGTCGCGGTGGGTGAGCCAGTACAGGCTGCCGCGCACGCACACCGCGCTGGCGCGGCCGGTGCGGTCCACGGCCAGCCCGTCCAGGTACGCCGAGGCCGGGACCTGGTACGGACGCCGGCCGGCGCGCGGGCCGCCGAGGTCGACCGCGACGCGGCGCGGCACCGATTCCGGGCCGAGGTCGTCGACCAGCCACACCTCACCCGCGCACTGGTAGACCACGCGCGTGCCGTCGGTCGCGGCGCTGCGGGCGTAGAAGTCGGCGTGGTCGGTGTGCCGCCGCAGGTCCGTGCCGTCCGGCAGGCAGGAGTACAGGTTGCCGACGCCCTCGTGGTCGGAGAGGAAGGCGATGCGCCCCGCCACGAACATCGGCGACTCCAGGTGGCCGTCGACCTCCGGCACCAGCCGCCGGCACTGCAGCCACAGCCGCCCCGTCGCCCCGCCCCGGTACCGCTTCCACGAGGCCGGTTCGTGCGGCGCGGTCGCCGTCAGCAGCAGCGTCCGGTGCTCGCCCTCGGCGCTGTCGTCCACGGCGATGTCCGACACCGGGCCCCAGGGCAGACGGCTGCCCGGGCCGCCCTCGTCGGGGATCGCGTAGGCCCACGTGTAGTGCGAGAACGGCTCGCCGTGCGACGAGACCGCCAGGATCCGGCCGTCCGGCGCCCAGGAGCGCACGCGCGTGTCGGTGCTGCCCCAGTAGGTCAGCCGGCGGGCCGGGCCGCCCTCGACCGGCGCGACGTACACCTCGGGGTCGAGGGAACGCCAGCTGTTGAAGGCGATCACGGAGCCGTCGGGCGAGAAGCGCGGATGCCCGACCCGGATCCGGTCGGCCGTCACCCGCCACGCGCGCCCCTCGTCCAGGGGCGCGACCCAGATGTCGTCCTCGGCGACGAAACAGAGCCGCTCGCCGTGAACATGCGGAAACCGGAGGTATGCGGCGTCGCTCACTCATCCATCGTTCGCGGCTCCCGGAGCCCGGGCAACTTTTCCGGTCCGCGTCAGCCCAGGCACTCCCGCACCGCGCGGACCAGTGCCTGGGCACGGGGATCGGCGGTGACGTTCTTCTGCATGCCGTTGGTGACGTATCCGAAGGCCACGCCCTCGCCGGGGTCCGCGAAGCCCAGCGACCCGCCGCGGCCGGGGTGGCCGAAGGAGCCGGGGGACAGGAGCGGGGCGGCCGGGCCGTGCAGCATGAAGCCCAGGCCGAAGCGGGTGTTCACCACCAGCACGCGGTCCGGGCCCTCCGACTCCGGGGTGCGTGCCGAGGTGAGCGTCGCCGGGGCGAAGAGCCGCGCCCCGGGGCCCTCGACCTCCCCGATCAGCGCGGCGTAGAAGCGGGCCAGCGAGCGCGCGGTGGCGATCCCGCCGGAGGCCGGCAGCTGCGCCGCGTGGTACGCGGGGTCGTTCTCGTCCGGCAGCGGATCGATCGCGCCGAACGCGCGCCGGGTCAGCGACGACGGGTCCTCGTACGCCTCGGTCACGTTCCGCTTGGGTCGCGCCCGCAGCCCGGCCGCGGCCGGCGGCGGCGGGGTCTCCACGGCGGCGATCCGCCCGACGCGGCGCTCCTCGCCCGCGGGCAGCCCGACCCACAGGTCCAGGCCGAGCGGGCGGGCGATCTCCTCCGCCACGTAGCGCCCTATGGACCGGCCGCCGCTCGCCCGCTGCACCAGCTCGCCGATCAGCCAGCTGTAGGTCTGCGCGTGGTAGCCGTGGTCCGTCCCCGGCGCCCAGAACGGGGCCTGGGCCGCGAGCGCCCGCGGTCCGCTGCTGCCGTCCTGCGCCTGGCCCGGGCTCAGCGGGGTGTCCAGCGCCGGCACACCGGCCCGGTGCGCCAGGGCGTCGCGGAACGTGACCCGCTCCTTGCCGGCGGTCTTGAACTCGGGCCAGTACGTGCCGACGGGCGCGTCCAGGTCCAGCTGGCCCCGTTGGTGCAGCAGGAGCAGGCACGCCGCGGCCACGCCCTTCGTCGCCGAGCGCACCACCTGCGCGGTGTCCTGCGCCCAGGGCGCGCCCCCGTCCCCGTCGGCGGAGCCCGCCCACAGGTCCACGACCTTGCGGCCGTCCCGGTACAGCGCCACGGCCGCGCCGCGCTCGCCCCGCTCCTCGAAGTTCCGGACGAAGGCCTCCCGGACCGGCTCGAAGCCTTCCGTCACTGCCCCGTGGACGTCCACCACAGCCCGTGCTCCCACCATGCGCCGCCGTTGTTGCTCCTCCCATGGTGCCTCCCGCCCGCGACCGGTCCGGACCGGGGTCGGCACGGCGCGGCAGCGCGAAGGGGTGTCCCGGGAAGCGGTCAGGCGGTCGCCTTCGCCGCCGCGCGGCCCGCCGTACGGCCGGAGAAGATGCAGCCGCCGAGGAAGGTCCCCTCCAGCGAGCGGTAGCCGTGCACCCCGCCGCCGCCGAAGCCGGCCGCCTCACCCGCCGAGTACAGCCCGGGCAGCGGCTCGCCGTCGGCGCGCAGCACCCGCGCGTCCAGGTCGGTCGCCATCCCGCCGAGCGACTTGCGGGTCAGGATGTTCAGCCGCACGGCGATCAGCGGGCCCGCCTTCGGGTCCAGCAGCCGGTGCGGCGCCGCGGTGCGGATCAGCTTGTCGCCGATGTAGTTGCGGGCCCCGCGGATCGCGGTGACCTGCAGGTCCTTGGTGAAGGTGTTGGTGATCTCGCGGTCGCGGGCCTCGATCTCGCGGCGCAGCGCGGTCTCGTCGATCAGGTCGTCCTTGGTGATCGCATTCATGCCGCGCACCAGCGCCGCCAGGTCGTCCTCGACGACGAAGTCGACGCCGTGCTCCTTGAACGCCTCGACCGGGCCCGGGGCTCCCGGCAGCGCGCGCTTGAGCACGTCACGCACGCTCTTGCCGGTCAGGTCCGGGTTCTGCTCGGAGCCCGACAGCGCGAACTCCTTCTCGATGATCTTCTGGGTGAGGACGAACCACGTGTACTCGTGCCCGGAGCGCATGATGTGCTCCAGCGTCCCCAGTGTGTCGAAGCCCGGGAAGAGCGGCACCGGCAGGCGCTTGCCGGTCGCGTCCAGCCACAGGGAGGACGGCCCCGGCAGGATGCGGATGCCGTGCCTGGCCCAGATCGGGTTCCAGTTCTCGATGCCCTCGGTGTAGTGCCACATCCGGTCGCCGTTGATCAGGTGCGCCCCGGCCGCCTCGGCGATCCCCAGCATCAGGCCGTCCACGTGCGCCGGAACGCCCGACAGCAGCTTGCGCGGTGGCGTGCCCAGCCGCTCCGGCCAGGCCTTGCGCACCAGGTCGTGGTTGCCGCCGATGCCGCCCGAGGTGACGACCACCGCCTGCGCCCTGAGCTGGAACTCCGCGCGGATCTCCCGCGAACTCGCCTGGCCGCGCTCGGCGTCGCTGTCCACCAGGACCTCGCCCGCCACGCCGTCCACCGTGTCGCCCGTCGTCGTCAGCGCCGTCACGCGGTGCCGGAAACGCAGCTCCACCAGGCCCTTGGCCACCGCCTCCCGCACCCGGCGGACGAACGGCGCCACGACGCCCGGCCCGGTGCCCCAGGTGATGTGGAAGCGGGGCACCGAGTTGCCGTGCCCGGTGGCGAGGTAGCCCCCGCGCTCCGCCCAGCCGACCACCGGGAAGAACCGTATCCCCTGCGCGTGCAGCCAGGACCGCTTCTCGCCGGCGGCGAAGTCCACGTACGCCTCGGCCCACTTGCGCGGCCAGTGGTCCTCGGCACGGTCGAAGCCGGCGGTCCCCATCCAGTCCTGCAGGGCGAGTTCGCGGCTGTCCTTGATCCGCATCCGGCGCTGCTCGGGGGAGTCGACGAGGAACAGCCCGCCGAAGGACCAGAACGCCTGGCCGCCGAGGTTGCTCTCCGGCTCCTGGTCGAGCAGGAGGACCTTGCGGCCCGCGTCGGCCAGCTCGGCCGTCGCGACCAGGCCCGCCAGCCCCGCTCCGACGACGATGACGTCCGCGTCCAGCGCCATGGTGTGCCTTTCCGCTCCCCTTTGGTGTGCAGGCACGTTACGCTACGCGCGAGTAAGGAGGCGAGAGGGCAGCGCCTCTCAACATCGCTCGCCGGCGGGGGATGACTCCATGCGCAGGTTCGAGGGACACGTTGCCGTCGTCACCGGAGGTGCCCAGGGCATCGGCGCGGCGACCGCCCGGCGCCTGATGTCCGAGGGCGCGGACGTCCTGCTGGCCGACCTGGACGGGGAGCGTGCCGCCGCGACGGCGGAGGCCCTCGGCAAGGAGACCGGCGGCCGGGCCGCGGCGGTGGCGTGCGACGTCGTCGACCAGGCCGCGGTGGACGCCGCCATGGCGTACGCCGCCGAACGCTTCGGGCGGCTCGACGTGCTCGTCAACAACGCCTACGCCTGCCACGTGGACCCGCCGCGGTTCGAGGACATCCCCGACGCGGAGTGGTACGAGGACCTTGAGGTCACCCTCACCGGGGCCATGCGCTGCGCCCGCGCGGCGCTTCCGCTGCTGGCGGAGGCGGGCGGGCGCGGGGCGATCGTCAGCATCGGCTCCGTCAACGGGCACATGAACTTCGGCAACCACGCCTACAGCGCCGCCAAGGCGGGCCTCGCCTCGCTGACCCGCACGCTGGCCGTGCACGCCGCCCCGCGCGGCGTCCGGGTCAACCTCGTCGCCCCCGGCACGGTGCGGACGCCCGCGTGGGCGGGGCGCGACGAGGCCCTCGACCGCCTCGCCGGGGTGTACCCCCTCGGGCGGGTCGGCGAGCCCGACGACATCGCGGCGGCCGTCGCGTTCCTCGCCTCCCAGGACGCGTCCTGGATCACGGGCCTCACGCTCCCCGTCGACGGGGGCATCCTCGTCAACGGGTCCGGCTTCCGCGCGGCGTTGGACTGACGCCCGGGGTCGTGGCCGCGGCCGGTTGGTGCGGGCCTGCGCGCGTGCATGGTGAGCCGGGGTCGGGGCCTGCGGGGCTGGGCATTCTGGACCGCATATTTATGTGCATGGCGGGCGGCACTTGTTGTGCCGCCCGTGCCGCACAACAAATACACGTCAGCGTCCAGAACGCCCACCCTCCCCCAGCCTTCGGCCGGGGGTGCCCCCAACGACCCCGCCCCCTCCCTATCGCCGGCGACCAACGGCCGGAGGGGGTTCAGAACGCGGTCCGGGGTCGCCGCAAGTGCCCCACTGACCCCCACTGGCCGTCAGTCGCCCCAACACACTGGAGGGGGTGTGGCGGGGTGCGCCCATGGGGGTCCCCCCGGCCGAAGGCTGGGGGAGACGAGCGGCGGACCCGGGCGCCGAACGATGTTGGGCCAAACCGCGAGCGCTGTGGGGGTCCTTCGGCCGAAGGCTGGGGGAGTGCGCCGGCGCGGCACCGACCCCACACGTACGCAGCGAGGCGGTCACTGACCGCGCCGGGCAATCGGGCGGGAGGGCGGGAGAACCGCCCGCCGCAGGCGCAACGGACCCGCACACAACCACCGGGCCGCAGACGAACGCGCGGTCACACGTGAAGCATGAGCCCGATCCCGGCCACAACCACGAGCGCCGCGACGATGCGCGGGCGCCCCACCCGCTCCTTGAAGAAGACCGCCCCGATGACCGCCCCCGCGATGATGGAGGTCTCCCGGAGGGCGGCGATCGGCGCGAGGGCGCCCCGCGTCTGGGCCCACAGGACGAGGCCGTACGCGGACATGGACAGCGCCCCGCCGAGCAGCCCGCGGGCGGCGACCGGGCGCAGTTGCGCGGGGAGCGCGGCGCGGCGCACCGCGAGGGCGCAGCACACGAGCAGGACGCCCTGGATGAGCAGGAGCCAGGCGACGTAGCCCAGGGCGGTGCCGGACGCGCGGACGCCGACCCCGTCGACCACGGTGTACGCCGCGATGGTCAGGCCGGTGCCCACGGCCGCGCCCACCGCCGGCCAGTCCTTGCCGCGGCCGCGCATGCCCCACAGGGCGGCCCCGCCGAGCCCGGCGGAGGCGACGAGGACGCCCGCTGTCTGCAGGGCGTCCGGCACCTCGCCCACGAAGACCGCCGCCAGCAGTGTCACGACCATGGGGGCGACACCGCGCGCGATGGGGTACACCTGCCCGAAGTCCCCCAGCGTGAAGGACTTCATCAGCAGGTACATGTACGCCATGTGGATCCCCACCGACACGATCAGGTAGGGCCAGGCGTCCCCCGCGGGCAGCGGGGCGAACCCGGCGATCGCCGCGCCGCAGATCGCTCCGCCGCCCCCGACGAGGGTGAACGCGACGAGCTGGTCCTTGATGCCGTGGGCGATGGCGTTCCACGCCGCGTGGGTGACCGCCGCGAGCAGGACGGCCGTCGCTATCAGGGGCGTCACGCGGTGCGTTCGCGGACGTCGGCGAGGGTCGCCCCGGCGTGCCCGACCAGTTCGGCGGGTGCCATGGGGAAGACGGTGTGCGGGGTGCCGGCGGCCGCCCACACGGTGCCGTGCGCCAGCAGCCCCCGGTCGGCGAGGACGGTGGTGCGGGTCCGGTGACCGAAGGGGGGTACGCCGCCGATGGCGTACCCCGTGGTCTCGCGCACCAGGTCCGCGTCGGCCCGGCGTACCTCGCTCGCGCCGAGTTCGGCGCGGACCCGCTCCACGTCGACCCGGGACGCGCCGTCCATCAGCACCAGCACCGGGACGCCGTCCGCCGCGAAGATCAGGGACTTGACGATCTGGCCGAGCTCGCAGCCGATCGCCGCGGCGGCCTGCGCCGCGGTGCGGGTCGCGTCCGGGAAGGCGCGCACGGGTACCTGGAGCCCCAGCGCGGTGAGTGCCTCCGCGAACCGGGGATGGGCTGCAGCTGATGTCGACATGGCCGGCACGCTAGCGCTCGGCGGGGCCGGGGTGCCAAGCCATTTGCGGGCGGGTCACGAGGCGGCCTTCAGCACCGAGGCCACGATCGGCCCGGCGGAGTCGCCGCCGTGCCCGCCCTCCAGGACCATCCCGGCGGCGGCGACGTCACCGCGGTAGGCGAGGAACCACCCATTGGGCTGTTCCTGGCCGCCGACCTCCGCGGAGCCGGTCTTGGCGCCGACGTCGCCGTAGACCCCGCGCATCGCGCCGGCGGCGGTGCCGCTCGACGCGGTCAGCCGCATCATCGACTTGAGGTTGCTCCGCACGCCGGACGGGAGGGCGCTGCCCGCCTTCGCGAGGGGACCCTCGATCAGGTCGGCGGCCACCAGCCGGGGCTGGCGGAACACCCCGTTCTGCACGGTGGCGGCGACGGAGGCCATGTTGAGCGGGCTCATCTGTATCTGGCCCTGGCCGATCATCTCCTCCGTCATCTCGTCGCCCGGGCCGCCGGGGACTCGGCCGTCCCAGGCCGGGACGCCGACGTTCCAGGTCCGGCCGAAGCCGTAGTAGCGCTGGGCGACCGAGGGGACCGAGGACTGGTCGAGGTGGCCGGCGAGCTTGATGAAGCCGGTGTTGCAGGAGATCGCGAAGTCCCGCTGGAAGGTGGCCGACGGGTCGGAGGAGCTCTCCACGTTGTGGAACATCTTGCCGTTGTCGAAGTTCGCGGTCGCCGGGCACGGCGCCGGGGTGCCCGGGGACACGCCCTTCTCCAGCAGGGCGGTCGCGGTGACGACCTTGAAGGTGGAGCCGGGGGCGACCTGCGCGTTGAAGGCGTTGTTGTTGTCGCTCGCCGGGTTGTTGGCGAAGGCGAGGATCTCGCCCGTGCCGGTCCTGACCGCCGCGACCGAGGACTGGCTGCTGCGCTTGACCGCCTGCTCGGCGGCCTTCTGGAGCGTGGCGTCCAAGGTGGTGGGGAGCTTCGCGGCCGTGCCCTTGGTGATCACGTGCAGCGTCTGCCCGGGGCCGTCGGCGCCGTTCACCCAGGTCTCGATGCCCGCCTTGCCGCCGGAGAGCTTGGCCCCGTAGCGCTCGCGGAGCTGGGGCAGCACCGAGGCCAGGGACGGGTAGTCGTCGGCGTCCAGCTCCTTGCCGTTGCGGTCGACGACGACCACCGGCGGCGAGGCGGCCTCACCGGTCTCCAGCGACTGACCTGCCGTCAGTTTGGGGTGCAGCACCGCGGGTTGCCAGTCGACCAGGGGGCGATGGGTGGTCTCGCCGCGGAAGACGGTGAGGGCCGAGGAGTACGTCCACGTGGAGGACTTGCCCTGGTAGGAGAGCGAGGCCACGACCTTGAACGGCACCACGGCCCCCTGGGCCGCGCCCGGCGTCAGCCGTACGCGGGCGACGTGCGCCTGCTTCCGGTACGCGGACAGGTCCGTGGAGGCCTCCGCCGCGTCGTTGGTGAGGGCCCCCGCCGCGGTGGTGTCCCCCTTGGCCCACGCGGCCAGGAAGTCCGCGGCGGTCTTCTTCACCTCCGCCGCGGTCGGCGGCCCGGTCTCCACCGGGGCGGCCTCCTTGGAGAAACCGCCGCCCCCGGCCAGCCCGTTGTAGATGTTGTACGCCCCGTACCCCGCGGTCCCCACCAGTCCCGCGGTCAGCGTGGCGACGATCCCCAGCTTCACACCTCGGCGCATGGCACCGACCCTCCCCGTGGTCCCCCTGAACATGTTCAAAATTGAGGCAATGCAAGCGCACTCTACGGGACGGAGAGGGGCCTGAGGCCGTCGACCGGGTCACAGCTTCGGCACGCGCTTCCCATCGATCGGGAAAGTCCGCCGGTCGGGGCCGTCGCGCGGCGGGGTCACCGTTCCGGCCCGGGGGGCAGCCGTTCCTCGTCGGTGAGGGCCAGCTCCGCCCAGACGATCTTGCCTTCCGCGGTCCTGCGGACACCCCACCGCGTGCACAGCTCCGCGACGATCACCATGCCCCGGCCGCCCTCGTCGGTGGGGTCGGGACGGCGCGGCAGCGGCGGGCCCGGACCGGCGTCGAAGACCTCGCAGGCCAGCTTCATGTGCCGGATGAGCCGCAGCCGTACGGGTCCCGCCCCGTGCAGGACGGCGTTGGCCAGCAACTCCGCGACGATCTGCTCGGCGGCCGCCCGCAGCCGGTCCAGCCCCCAGGCGGACAGCTGCCGGGCCGCCTCGGCCCGCACCCGTCCGACCGCGGCCGGATCGGCGGGCATCTCCACGCTGAACACCCGGTCGGGGCTCAGCCGGCAGGTCTTGGCGAGCAGCAGGGCGACGTCGTCGTCCTGTCCGCGCTTGGGCAGCAGGTCGACCACCGCGGTGCACAGGTCCTCCAGCGATGTGCCCGGCGGCCGGCTGAGCGCGGTCCGCAGGCGCTCCAGGCCGTCGTCGATGTCACCGTCCCTGGTCTCCACGAGCCCGTCGGTGTACAGGGCGATCACGCTCCCCGCGGGCAGCTCCAGGTCGACCGACGGGAAGGACCGCAGTCCCACGCCCAGCGGCGCGCCGGCGGGGATCTCCGGGAAGCCCGCCGTGCCGTCCGGGGTGATGATCACCGGCGGGGGATGCCCGGCCCGGGCGATGGTCAGGCGCTCGTCGGTGGGGTCGTAGACCGCGTACAGGCAGGTGGCGCCGAGGATGCCGGCAGCGGGCGAGGGCTCGTCGGAGTCCTCGAAACCCAGCCGGACGACGAGGTCGTCCAGCGCGGACAGCAGCCGGTCGGGGGGCAGGTCCAGGCCGGCGAGGGTGCTCACCGCCGTGCGGATCCGCCCCATGGCCGCGGCGGCGTTGAGCCCGTGCCCCACGACGTCCCCGACGACCAGGGCCACCCGGGCACCGGACAGCCGGATCACGTCGAACCAGTCGCCGCCCACCCCGTCCTGTGTGTCCGCCGGGAGGTAGCGCCAGATCGTCTCCAGGGAGAACCCGGCGCTCGGCTTGCGGGGGAGCAGGCTGCGCTGCAGCGTCAGGGCCATGGTGTGCTCGCGCGTGTAGCGGCGGGCGTTGTCCAGGCTGAGGGCGGCCCGGCTGACCAGCTCCTCCGCGAGCGTCCGGTCGTTCTCGTCGAACGGCGTGGGGTTCTCGCTGCGGACGAGCACGGCGACACCGAGGATCTCGTCCCGCGCGACGACCGGCAGGATCAGCAGGCTGTGCATCCCGAGGTCGAGGACCCGCTCCAGTCGCCGCGGGTCCTCCTCCAGCCACGTGCCGGGCTCGGTGTCCAGCTCCGCCTCCATGTACGTCCGGCCGGAGCTCAGCACCTCGATGAACGGCGAGTGCGGGGGGACGAAGACGGGGCTGCCGCGTGCGTAGAGCGATTCCCGGAAGTCGTGGTGGACCGAGGCGATCCCCGCCCGGTGGAAGACGGGGACGTTGCCGTCCTCCAGCGGGCCGAGCCGGGTGAGCGGGGCGTCACCGAGCCGCACCGATTCCGCGAGGTCGATCGTCGCGTAGTCGGCGAGCAGCGGCACCAGCAGGTCGGCGAGGTCCTGCGCGGTCTGCAGGACGTCCAGGTTGGTCCCGATGCTGGTCGCCGCGCGGCCGAGCACGGTCATGCGGTCCCTGGCCCGCCGGCTCTCGGTGACGTCCACGTTGACCGAGCAGACTCCGGCCCGGCCGTGGCGGACGTCCTCGATGCGGAAGACGGAGAGCGCGTACGCGCGGTGCCGCAGCCGGTCCAGCTGGCTCAGCTCCCGGTCGATCACCGGGACGCCGCTCTCCAGGACCTCGCGCAACAGGGCCTCGACCTGCTCGGTGTTCGCGTAGAGCGGTGATTCGTCCAGGTGCCGGCCCAGGCGCTCCTCCCGGGAGAGGCCGAACGCCTCGGCCAGGGCGTCGTTCAGCCACGCGGTGCGCAGGTCGCTGTCCCAGATCGCCATCGGGAAGGGGCACAGCTCCGCGGCCGACTCCAGCACGGACGCAGGCACCCCGGCCGTCGCGACCAGCCAGTCCGTCGTGCCCGAGGCCCCCGGCAACCCGGTCACCCGCAGGTCCACGTCCAGCCGCCCGCCGTTGCGGTGCCGCAACGCGACCGGACCGGCCCACTCCCACGTGAACCCCCGCGGCCCGCCCTCCGGGCCGCCCAGCAGCATCGAGGCCGGTCTGCCCAGGACGTCCGCCGCCGCGTACCCCAGCAGCCTCTGCGCGACCTCGGTCCAGCGGACGAGGACCCCCTCCGCGTCGACCACCGCCAGAGCCGCGCCGACGCTGTCGAGCGCCGACGCCTGACCGGGCACGTTGCGATCGGGGGCGGACATACGTGACATTCCCTCGGGATTCACGCTAGGTCCGTGGTCGTCCCCCTGCAAACGGTCACCGAGCAGGTCAGCGGCCCCGCGGCCGGGCGGGTCAGATCCAGGTGTCCAGCCACATCCGGTCGCGCCAGGCGTCCATGGGGATCGTCTGCCCGGTGTAGAGCGGGAAGAAGTAGATGAAGTTCCAGACGATCAGCAGCACCAGCGTGCCCGCGCCGACCGCGCCCCACATGCGGCGGCGTTCGCTCGCGCCGGGGGGTCCGAGGATCGCGCCGAGCATCATCGCGACCGCGAGGCAGAGGAAGGGCACGAAGACGACCGCGTAGAAGAGGAAGATCGTCCGGTCCTGGTAGAGGAACCACGGGAGGTACCCGGCCGCGATGCCGCAGGCGATCGCGCCGGCGCGCCAGTCGCGGCGGAAGATCCAGCGGTACAGGACGTACAGCAGGGCGAAGCACCCGGCCCACCACAGCAGCGGGGTGCCGATGGCGAGCACCTCGCGGGCGCAGCCGCCGGCCGCGGTGCAGCCGTCCTCGCCGAGCTTGGGGGACTCGTAGAAGTACGACACCGGGCGGCCCAGGACCAGCCAGCTCCACGGGTTGGACTGGTAGGTGTGCGGGGAGTGCAGGTTGACGTGGAAGTCGTACACCTGCGCTTCGTAGTGCCACAGGCTGCGCAGCGCCGCCCAGGACCGGGAGGGGAAACCGCCGTCGCCCTTGGCCCAGTCACGGTCGTAGCCCTTGTCGGTGGTGAACCAGCCGAGCCAGGACAGCAGGTAGGTGACGACGGCGACGCCGACCATGGACAGGCCCGCCCACAGCCCGTCCAGCCAGAACGCCGTCAGCCGGGGGTAGCGGGCACCCGCCACGCGGCGGGCGCCGGCGTCCCACAGCACGGTGAGGACGCCGAACAGCGCCAGCACGTACAGGCCGTTCCACTTGGTGCCGATGGCCAGGCCCAGGCAGAGCCCGGCCGCGATCCGCCACGGGCGGACGCCCAGCCACGTGAAGGAGGCGACGCGGTCGTCCGGGCGGCCCTCGGGCAGGGCGGCGGCGAGCCGGGCCCGTGCGCGGTCCCGGTCGATCAGCAGGCAGCCGAAGGCGGCCAGCACGAAGAACATGACGACGAGGTCGAGCAGGGCGACGCGGCTCATCACGAAGTGCAGGCCGTCGACCGCCATCAGGCCGCCCGCGAGGCAGCCCAGCGCGGTCGAGCGGAACAACCGGCGGCCGATCCGGCAGAGCATCAGCACCGACAGCGTCCCGAGCACCGCCATCGCGAAGCGCCAGCCGAAGGGGTTCAGCCCGAAGATCCACTCACCGGAGGCGATCACCCACTTGCCGACCGGCGGGTGCACCACGTACGAGGGGGCGTCGGAGAGCGGGATGGAGGGCGGGGTGGCGAGGATCAGGTCGTTGGCCTTGTCCGGCCAGCTGCCCTCGTAGCCGTACTGCAGGAGCGACCAGGCGTCCTTCGCGTAGTACGTCTCGTCGAATATCACCGCGTGCGGGCTGCCCAGGTTCCAGAACCGCAGCAGGCCCGCGAAGAACGCCACGAGCAGCGGCCCGCCCCAGCCCGTCCAGCGGGCCAGCCGGCGCGCCGTCGCCGGGCCCACGCCGAGCGCCGCCCACGCCCGTGTCCCCGGCTCGGGGAACGGCGGGACCAGGCGCTCGCGCACGTCGGGGCGCGGGCGGTCCACGTAGCCGAAGCGGCGCAGCTGCCGCTGCCAGGGGCTCTGCTCCTCCGCGGCCTTGGGGGCGTCCTCGACCCGGTGCGCATGCGTCGCGGTGTCACTCGTCACCGGGCCATCGTAGGGAAGCCGCATGTGTATGTGCTGAGGACCGGGCCAACCGGGGGTACGCCGCCGTGCCGCGGCAGGCCCGGCCGGGTGTGCGGCGGGTGGGAGACTGGGGCGGTGACTAGCTCCGCAGGACCGGCCGCAGGCGTACTCGTGCTCGCAGGGACCCCCATCGGTGACGTCGCCGACGCCCCGCCCCGGCTCTCCGCGGAGCTGGCCGGGGCCGACGTGATCGCCGCCGAGGACACCCGGCGGCTGCGCCGGCTCACCCAGTCCCTGGGCGTGACCACCACCGCCCGGGTCGTGTCCTACTTCGAGGGCAACGAGACGGCCCGCACCCCGGAGCTGGTCTCGGCGCTGGAGGAGGGCGCCCGGGTGCTGCTCGTCACCGACGCCGGGATGCCCTCGGTCTCCGACCCCGGCTACCGGCTGGTCGCGGCGGCCGTCGAGCGCGACATCCGGGTGACGGCCGTCCCCGGACCGTCCGCCGTGCTGACCGCGCTCGCCCTCAGCGGCCTGCCCGTGGACCGCTTCTGCTTCGAGGGCTTCCCGCCCCGCAAGGCCGGCGAGCGGCGGGCCCGGCTGGGCGAGGCCGCGGGGGAGCGGCGCACCCTGGTGTACTTCGAGGCCCCGCACCGCCTCGCCGAGACCCTCGCGGCGATGGCCGAGGCTTTCGGCGCCGGGCGCCGGGCCGCCGTCTGCCGCGAGCTGACCAAGACCTACGAGGAGGTGCGGCGCGGTCCCCTGGAGGAACTGGCGGCCTGGGCCGCCGAGGGGGTGCGCGGGGAGATCACGATCGTCGTCGAGGGCGCCCCGGAGACCGGGCCGCAGGAACTGGACGCCGCCGAGCTGGTGCGCCGGGTCCGGGTCCGTGAGGAGGCGGGGGAGCGGCGCAAGGAGGCGATCGCGGCCGTGGCGACGGAGGCGGGGCTGCCCAAGCGGGAGGTCTTCGACGCCGTGGTGTCCGCGAAGCACGCCGCGAACCAGCCCACAACCGGCTAAACGCGGCGCGGTGCAAAGTCCTATCGTAGGAGAGGGAAAAACCTGGGCCGCCTGCTCGGCCCCGTGTCACATACTCCCCAAAACTGGCTCAAGAAAGGGCACCCCCGCTATCGCCGGCGCCTTCCCGGGCGTTCGCTGATGGAGGGAAGTCCCGCTCCGGACGCCTCGTCCGGAGGGCAACAGGAGCTGCCATGAGCGAGACCATCGGAACCGATGGCACGGTTCGTGAGGCGTACGCCTTCGTCTGCATCAGCTGCGGACGCGGATGGGAGCAGGCGTACGAGATCGAGCACCACGTCGACGCACAGGGTCGCGAGGTCGTCTGGTACATGGCGGACGGCAAGCGTGTGCCGTCCCCGCTGACCCGGCCGACGTGCGTGGAGTGCGAGAGCCACAAGGTCCGCATCATGCGGGCCGGACAGGTCTCCGATGTCGCCGGGTCGTGGTCGGCCACCGCGGCCGCCGGCCCCCTGCCGGCGGCCTCCGACATGCGCCGGGTGCCGGCCTCGCCCGCCGTGGAGGACGCCGAGCGCCGCGCACGGCACTGGTCGCCCCGCAACCTGCTGCACCGCAGGAGGGACGCCCGGTAGCCGCCGCGGCCCCCCGCCTAGGATCTGGGGCATGCCCGAGCAGAACCAGAGCCAGAGCCGGCGCCCGAAGAAGGACGCGTCCGCCGCCCCTCCCCTCCCCGAACCGCTCGCGGTCCCGGTGGCGGACTCGCACACCCACCTCGACATGCAGGAGGGCGGCGTCGAGGAGGCGCTGGCGAAGGCGGCGTCCGTCGGCGTGACGACCGTGGTCCAGGTCGGCTGCGACGTCGACGGCTCCCACTGGGCGGCACGCACCGCCGGGGCGTACGAGCAGGTGTGGGCGGCGGTCGCCCTGCACCCCAACGAGGCCCCCAGGATCGTCCACGGGGACCCCGACGGCTGGAGCCGGCAGGGGGCGCGGCAGGCGGGCGGGCCGCCCGCGCTGGACGCCGCCCTGGCGGAGATCGACGCCCTCGCCGCGCTGCCCCAGGTGCGCGGCGTCGGCGAGACCGGGCTGGACTACTTCCGCACCGGGCCCGACGGCGTCGAGGCCCAGCAGTACTCCTTCCGCCGCCACATCGACATCGCCAAACGGCACGGCAAGGCCCTGGTCATCCATGACCGCGAGGCCCACGCCGACGTGCTGCGCATCCTCGACGAGGAGGGGGCGCCCGGCACCGTCGTCTTCCACTGCTACTCCGGCGACGCGGAGATGGCCAAGCTCTGCGCCGACAAGGGCTACTACATGTCCTTCGCCGGCAATGTCACCTACAAGTCCGCCCAGGACCTGCGCGACGCGGTCGCCGTCGCCCCCGCCGAGCTCCTCCTGGTCGAGACCGACGCGCCCTTCCTCACCCCCGTACCGCACCGCGGCCGCCCCAACGCCCCGTACCTGATCCCGGTCACCGTGCGGGCCATGGCCGCCGCCCGGGGCGCCGCGGAGGACGAGCTCGCCGCGGCCGTCGGGGCCAACACGGCCCGGGCCTTCGGCTACTGACACCACGTCGCGCGGTTCGCGCGGTCGGCGTAACACGGTTGTCCGATTCCGGACGCCCGGCGGCCGCGCCGAGGGCCTCCGGGGGCGGCGCAGGGCGCGCCGACCACGGTCACGCAGGGTGTCGCGGTCCCTTCGTCCGGCGACACGGCGTGACCGTCGGGCTTTGGAGAGTGACGAATCCTCCGCTATGGTCCCGGTTCGGTCCGATCGGACCGGGCCGGAGGTACGCCGTGAGCAACATGAGCAAGGCGGGCACGACGCGGGCCGGAACGCGGTCCTACGCGGACGGCCCCTACCGCAGGACACCGGGCACGGCCCCCGTCGACGAGGACGTCGAGCCGCGCCCCGGACGCGCGGCCGCCCGGCGCAGGCGCGCCGCGCGGCGCCCGGACGCGCTGAGCAGGCTGCTGCCCCAGGCCCTGGTCGTCGCCTGCCTGGCGGGCGGCAGCACCGCCTACCTCGCCGGCGGCAAGGCCGTGCAGCTCAGCGTGGACGGCCGGCCGCGCACCCTGCACACCTTCGCCGGGAGCGTGGAGGAACTGCTGCAGCGCCAGGGCATCGAGGTCGGCGACCACGACATCGTCGCCCCCGACCCCGACGCGGCGCTGCAGGACGGCGACACCGTCGCCGTCCGCTACGGCCGCCCGGTCGCGCTGACCCTCGACGGCCGGCCCCGGCGGATCTGGACCACGGCCGGCACCGTGGACGGCGCCCTGCGCCAGCTGGGCGTGCGCGCGGACGGCGCGTACCTGTCCGCCTCCCGCGGCGAGGCGATCGGGCGGCACGGGCTGGAGCTGGACGTCCGCACCGAACGCCAGATGACCTTCCTCGTCGACGGCCACGATCGGCCGGTCCGCACCAACGCCGCCACCGTCGGCGAGGCGCTGCGTGACGCCGGCATCGCCCTGCACGGCCTCGACACCACCTCCGCCGACCCCGGCAGCTTCCCGCGCGAGGGCCAGACGATCTCCGTCCGGCGCATCCGGGGGCACGACGAGGTCCACGAGGAGCCGGTGCCCTTCCCCGTCGAGCGGACGGAGGACCCCTCGCTGTTCGAGGGCACCACCGCCGTCGACACCCGGGGCAGGAACGGGCTGCGCCGCGTCACATACGCGTACCGCACGGTCGACGGGGTCCGGCGCAAGCCGCGGCGCATCGCCGAGGAGGTGCTGCGCGAGCCCGTGCGGCAGGTCGTGCGCGTCGGCACCAAGCGGCTCCCCGACAGCGTCGAGGGCGCCGACCACCTCAACTGGAAGGCCCTCGGCCGGTGCGAGGCGGGCGGCCGGCCGAACGCGGTGGACGCCTCCGGCACCTACGGCGGCCTCTACCAGTTCGACCAGCGCACCTGGCGCAACCTGGGCGGCCACGGCCGCCCCCAGGACGCCTCCGCCAAGGAGCAGACGTACCGCGCCAAGCGCCTGTACATCCAGCGCGGTGCCAGCCCCTGGCCGGTGTGCGGCCGCAAGCTCTACTCCTAGGGCCCGTCGTCAAAGTGGTGCCGGCCGCCCGGAGGGCGGCCCCGCGGTTCCCCCAGCTTGCGCTGGGAGGTGCCCCCGGTGCGGTGCATCGCAAGGCGGAGAGTCGTCCTCGTAGTGGGCTACTCGGACGATTCGACAACTCCCCCGGGCCGAAGGCTGGGGGAGTGCCGTGCCGGACACCGCGGGGCAGGCAGGACCTTGACGACGGGCCCTGGCCCGCCGGAGGTCCCGCCGGGCCCGGATACCCTTGAGCGGTGAGCACCACCGACCACTCCGGTCCCGCCGACGACGCCCTGCTCGGCCCCGCCGACATCCGTGAGCTGGCCGCCGCGCTGGGCGTCCGCCCCACCAAGCAGCGCGGCCAGAACTTCGTCATCGACGCGAACACGGTGCGCCGCATCGTGCGCACCGCGGACGTCCGGCCCGACGACGTGGTCGTCGAGGTCGGCCCGGGGCTCGGCTCGCTCACGCTGGCGCTGCTGGAGGTGGCCGAGCACGTCACCGCCGTGGAGATCGACGACGTGCTGGCCGAGGCCCTCCCCTCGACCGTCGCCGCCCGCCTGCCGGGCCGGGCCGGCCGCTTCGCGCTCGTGCACCGCGACGCGCTGCGCGTCGAGGAGCTGCCCGGTCCGCCGCCCACGGCGCTGGTGGCCAACCTGCCGTACAACGTGGCCGTCCCGGTGCTGCTGCACATGCTCGCGACCTTCCCGAGCATCGAGCGCTCCCTGGTCATGGTGCAGTCCGAGGTCGCCGACCGGCTGGCCGCAGGGCCCGGCTCCAAGGTGTACGGGGTGCCCTCGGTGAAGGCCGCCTGGTACGCCGAGGTGAAGCGGGCCGGGGCCATCGGCCGCAACGTCTTCTGGCCCGCCCCGAACGTGGACTCCGGGCTGGTCTCGCTGGTCCGCCGCAAGGAGCCGCTCGCCACCACCGCCACCCGCGAGCAGGTCTTCGCGGTCGTGGACGCCGCCTTCGCGCAGCGCCGCAAGACGCTGCGGGCCGCGCTGGCCGGCTGGGCGGGCTCGGCCGCCGCCGCCGAGGAGGCGCTGGTGGCCGCGGGGGTGTCGCCGCAGGCGCGCGGGGAGGCGCTGACCGTGGAGCAGTTCGCGGCGATCGCCGAGCACGGCGGTGGCGGCCGCTCACTGCGGTGACAGAGGGCACAATGGGGGCGCCGCCGTGCCCCACGCACCGAAGGCCCCGCATCGAGTGCCCCACGCTCACGCTCCGAGGAGAACCGCGCAAGTGACCCGCCGACCCGCGTCCGTGACCGTCCGCGTCCCCGCCAAGGTCAACGTCCAGCTCGCGGTGGGCGGACCGCGCCCCGACGGCTTCCACGACCTGGCCAACGTCTTCCTCGCCGTCGGCCTGTACGACGAGGTCACCGTCGCTCCCGCCGAAGAGCTGCGGATCACGGTCGCCGGACCGGACGCCGACCAGGTCCCGGCCGACGCGAGCAACCTCGCCGCCCGCGCCGCGATCGCGCTCGCGGCGCGGCACGGGCTGGAGCCGCGCGTCCACATCCACATCGCCAAGGACATCCCCGTCGCGGGCGGCATGGCCGGCGGCAGCGCCGACGCGGCGGGCGCCCTGGTCGCCTGCGACACGCTGTGGGGCACCGGCGCGAGCCGCGAGGAACTGCTCGCGATCTGCGCCGGGCTCGGCAGCGACGTCCCGTTCAGCCTGGTGGGCGGCGCCGCCCTCGGCCGGGGCCGCGGCGAGCTGCTGGAGCCGCTGGAGACCGGCGGCACCTTCCACTGGGTCTTCGCCGTCGCCGACGGCGGCCTGTCCACGCCCGAGGTCTACCGCGAGTGCGACCGGCTGCGCGGCGACGTGGCCGTGCCGGAGCCGGAGGCGTCCCCGGCCCTGCTCGACGCGCTGCGCACCGGTGACGCCGTGGCCCTCGCCGCCTCCCTGGCGAACGACCTCCAGCCGGCCGCGCTCTCCTTGCGCCCCTCGCTGGCCGCGACCCTCGCCGCGGGCGCCGAGGCCGGCGCCCTGGCCACCCTGGTCTCCGGCTCCGGGCCCACCACCGCCTTCCTCGCCAAGGACGCCGAGTCCGCGCAGGCCGTCGCCGGCGCCCTCGCCGCCTCCGGCACCTGCCGCGCGGTACGGGTCACCACCGGCCCCGCGCAGGGTGCGACCCTGCTCTGAGTACCCGTACTCACCGTCTTCCGGGGCGAGTTGAGTAGGGCGGGCCTGACGGAGCGGCGCCCCGGCGCGGGATCGTGCCGTCATGGGGATGACAGCCGGAGAGATCGCCGCGGCCACGCCCGCGGCACGGGACCGTTACGTCGACTTCCTGCGGGTGGCGTCGCTGGCCACGGTCGTGCTGGGGCACTGGCTGATGGCGGCGGTGACCACCGGGGCCGACGGGGGCGTCGAGGTCGGCAACCTGCTGGCGGTGCGCCCGGCGCTGCAACCGCTGACCTGGGTGCTGCAGATCATGCCGGTGTTCTTCTTCGTCGGCGGCTTCTCGCATGCGCTCTCCTATCGCTCCGTCGCACGCTCCGGCGGCGGGTACGCGGCCTTCCTGCGGGCCCGGCTGCGCCGGCTGCTGGGGCCGACGATGCTGTTCGTCGCGGTGTGGGCCGCGGGCGCGCTGCTGCTCCCCGTGCCGGACGTGGCGGCGCGACTGGTGGCGCAGCCGCTGTGGTTCATCGGGATCTACCTCGGCATGGTGGCCTTCACCCCGCCGTTGCTGCGACTGCACGAGCGGTACGGCTGGGGCGCCTTCGCCGCGCTGTCGGCCGGCGCGGTCGTGGTGGACGTGCTGCGCTTCGCCCTCGACGTGCCCTACGTGCCGTTCCTGAACTTCGCCTTCGTCTGGCTCGCTGTGCACCAGCTGGGCTTCCTGCGGGCGGACGGCCGGCTGCGCCTCCCCGCGGTGCCGGCCGTCTGCGGGCTGGCGGGGGCGGTCGCGCTGGTGGCGCTCGGGCCGTACCCGCTGTCCATGGTGGGCATGCCCGGCGAGCGGATCTCGAACATGGCGCCGCCCACGCTCGCCCTGCTCTGCCACGGCGTGTGGCTGGTCGGCGCGGTCGAACTGCTGCGGCGCCCCGCCGCGCGCCTGCTGGCGCGCCCGCGTGTGTGGCGCGGCGTGGTCGCCGCGAACGGCATCGCGATGACGGCCTTCCTCTGGCACCTCACGGCCATGCTCGCCGTGTACGGCGCGCTGATCTCCCTGGGCCGCACGCTGCCCGCCCCGGCCACCGCCGCCTGGTGGGCCCAGGTGCCGCTGCGCGTGGCGGCCGCGACCGCCCTCACCGCCGCCCTGGTCGCCGTCTTCCGCCGCGCCGAACGCCCCCCGGCCCCGCGCCCCGCCCAGGCGCCGGGCCCGCTCTCCGGCCCCGGTGCCGCGTTCGGCGTCGCCCTCGCGCTGCTGGGCGTCCTCGGCCTGTCCGCCGTCGGCTTCGGCGGCCTCCTCGACGGCCACTCGGCCACCCTGATCGCCTTCCGCGTCACGGCCCCGGCCGCCGTCCTCATGGCCGTCGCCGGCTGGGCCCTGGTCGAAAGGGCGGGCCGCGTCAGGGCTGAGCCGGGCGTCAGCCCACCCGGCCGACCTTGAGGACGAGCACGGTGACGGTCTCGGCGTCGGGCCGGTACAGAACACGCCAGTCGCCGACGGACAGCCGCCAGTACCCCGAACCTCCCAGGGCGCGCGCCGTCCGGGGGTGCGGTTCTCCGGCCAAATCCCGGACGGCAGCCGCGCACGCCTTCGCACCCACCGGGTCGAGGAGGCGCAGGCGGCGGAACTCGGCCATGGCCTGGTGCTGCCAGACGACGGTGTGGGTCACGAGGCGTCGGCCTGACGGTCCTCGTCCTCCAACCGGGCCATGAACTCGTCATGCGTCATCGCGGGGCCGGTGGGAGCCGATTCGCGGGCTGCCGCCTCGGCAGCGTCCGCCGCATCACGCAGCCGCTGCAGTTCCTCGAGTTCGCTTATCGGGATGAGCGCGGCGGCGGGTTTCCCGTACTCGCTGATCAGGATGTGTTCATGCCCGTGCCGGACTCGGCCGACGAGCTGCCCGAGCTGGTTGCGCGCTTCCACGAGCGGATACATATCCATGGGAAAACTGTACAGACCTGCGGCTGTGTACGGTTGGCGATTCACCTGTGGTGGGCGGGCCCACCCGCACGGGTGTCCGGGGGGCGGTCGCCGTACCCGAGGGGTGAGGGGGCCGCACTACCCTGGGAGGTCGTTCTTTCGTAGTGACAGGAGTCCCATGGCCGTCAACCTGGTCAACGTCGAGTCCGTCAGCAAGGTGTACGGAACGCGCACCCTGCTGGACGGGATCTCGCTCGGCGTATCGGAGGGCGACCGCATCGGCGTCGTCGGCCGCAACGGCGACGGGAAGACGACCCTGATCCGGATGCTGGCGAAGCTGGAGGGGCCGGACACCGGGCGGGTGACGCACACCTCGGACCTGCGGCTGGGCGTGCTGACGCAGCACGACAGCCTGGACCCGCAGGCCACCGTCCGGCACGAGGTGGTCGGTGACCGCGCGGACCACGAGTGGGCGGGCGACGCGAAGATCCGGGACGTGCTCACCGGCCTCTTCGGCGGGCTGGACCTGCCCGGCTTCCCGCAGGGGCTGGACACGGTGATCGGGCCGCTCTCCGGTGGTGAACGCCGCCGGATCGCGCTGGCGAAGCTGCTGATCGCCGAGCAGGACCTGGTCGTGCTCGACGAGCCCACCAACCACCTCGACGTCGAGGGCATCTCCTGGCTGGCCGGTCATCTGCGGGCACGGCGCTCGGCCCTGGTGTGCGTGACCCACGACCGCTGGTTCCTGGACCAGGTCTGCACCCGCATGTGGGACGTGCAGCGCGGTGACGTCCACGAGTACGAGGGCGGTTACAGCGACTACGTCTTCGCCCGCGCCGAGCGTGAGCGGATCGCCGCGACCGAGGAGGTCAAGCGGCAGAACCTGATGCGCAAGGAGCTGGCCTGGCTGCGCCGCGGTGCCCCCGCCCGCACCAGCAAGCCGCGCTTCCGCATCGAGGCGGCCAACGAGCTGATCGCCGACGTGCCGCCGCCGCGTGACAACGCCGAGCTGATGAAGTTCGCGACGACCCGGCTGGGCAGGACGGTCTTCGACCTGGAGAACGTGACCGTGCAGGCCGGGCCCAAGGTGCTGCTGAAGCACCTGACCTGGCAGCTGGGCCCCGGCGACCGGGTCGGCCTGGTCGGTGTCAACGGCGCGGGCAAGACGTCCCTGCTGCGGGCGCTCGCGGACGCCGCCGTCAGCGAGGGCGAGCAGCAGCCCGTGGCCGGCAAGGTGGTGGTCGGCAAGACCGTACGGCTGGCCTACCTGTCGCAGGAGGTCGCCGAACTCGAGCCGTCGCTGCGGGTGCTGCAGGCGGTGGAGTCGGTGCGCGGCCGTGTCGACCTCGGCAAGGGGCGGGAGCTGACGGCGGGTCAGCTCTGCGAGAAGTTCGGGTTCACCAAGGAGAAGCAGTGGACCCCGGTCGGTGACCTGTCCGGTGGCGAGCGGCGCCGGCTGCAGTTGCTGCGGCTGCTGATGGACGAGCCCAACGTGCTCTTCCTCGACGAGCCCACCAACGACCTGGACATCGAGACCCTGACCCAGCTGGAGGACCTGCTCGACGGCTGGCCCGGTTCGATGGTGGTCATCTCCCACGACCGGTACTTCCTGGAGCGGACCACCGACCGCACCTTCGCCCTGCTCGGCGACGCGACGCTGCGCATGCTGCCGCGCGGCATCGACGAGTACCTGGAGCGACGCCGCGCGGCCGTCGAGGCCGCCACCCCCGCGCCCGCCCCGGCCAAGCCGAAGGGCGGCGGTGACAGCCGCGCGGCCAAGAAGGAACTGCAGCGCATCGAGCGGCAGCTGGACAAGATCGGCGAGAGGGAGTCGAAGCTGCACGCCGCCATCGCCGAGAACGCCACCGACTTCGAGAAGGTGGCCGAACTCGACATGGAGCTGCGGTCGCTGGCCGCCGAGCGCGAGGAACTGGAGATGCGCTGGCTGGAGCTGGCGGACGAGGTGTAGCAGTGCCGTAACGGTCCTTCGGCGCGGGGGCGGAACGGTGCGTCACCGGTGGTACAAAGAGGGTCACCGTCCGCCTCCGCACACCTGTGCCCGAAAGGTGCCCTCCGATGTCGCAGCCGCCGCCTCCCCCCGGCAACCAGCCCGGATTCGGGCCGCAGCCGCCTCAGTACGGTTACCCGCCGCAGCAGCCCAACCCCTACGCCCAGCCGCCGACCCACCCTCAGGGACAGCAGCCGCCGCCCCCGCCCCCGCCGCCGGGCCCGTACGGCCCCAACCCGTACGCCCAGGCGCCGACCCAGCCCCTCCCCGGGTACGGCTACCAGCCGTACCCGCAGTACCCGCAGCCGCCGAAGCGCGGCAACGGCAAGGTGGCCGCGATCGTGGCGGCGGCGATCGCGGCCGTCCTGGTCGTCGGCACGGGAGTCTTCCTGGCCGCGGGCGACGACGACGGGCCCTCGGACACCCCGGCGAAGGGCGGCGGCAGCAGCCGTCCGGCCGGCGACGGCCCGCTGAAGGCCCGCGCGTTGTGGGACAAGAAGGCGGTGCGGCCGTCCAAGTCCGAGATCACCGCCCCGGTGGCGGAAGCCTGGTTCACCGGCAACGCCGTCGTGAAGACGATGCCGGACGCGCTGCGTTCCTTCGACCTCGACAGCGGCAAGGAGAACTGGTCGATCCCGCTGGAGGGGGAGTCCTGCCCGGGCCCGGAGTCGGCGGCCGGCGACCGCCTGGTGCTGCAGTACGGCACGGACTGCGACAGCGTGATCGCCGTCGACATCGCCCACGGCAAGAAGCTGTGGGCGAAGAAGCTGCCCGACCCGGACGGCCGGACCTCGCACAGCTACTCGCAGATCGCGCTCACGGGCGACACGGCGGCCGTCTCCTGGATCGGCGGTTCGGTCGCGTACAAGATCAGCACCGGGGCCGTGCTGTGGACGCCCAAGGCCGGTTCGGAGTGCGCCGACAAGGGCTACCACGGCGGCAGCGCGCTGGTCGCGGTCGTCGAGTGCGGCGGCTTCGGCGGTGACGAGTACGTGCAGGGCCTGGGTGAGGGCGGCGCCAAGAAGTGGTCCTGGCAGGTGCCGAGCGGCAGTGAGGTGTACAGCGTCATCTCCACGGACCCGGTGGTCGTGGGGCTGTCGGCGGGCAGCCTGTCGATGACCGACATCGTGTACCTGGACGGCGGCAAGATGAAGAGCCGCATCTCGCTCGGCGCGGGCGGCGCGGACGCCACGTACCGGATCCACTGCGAGGACAACCGGTGCACCAACGTCGCCGTCGACGGCACGACCATCTACCTGCCCACCAAGACCCACTCGGGCAGCGGCACCTCCTACTCCCAGACGAACGAGATCGCCGCGCTCGACCTCACCACCGGCAAGCCCAAGTGGCTCGCCAAGCCCGACCAGGAGCGCGAGCTCAAGATCGTCGGCGTCAGCGGCGGCAAGGTCGTCGCGTACCAGAAGAACACCTACGACAAGCCGGGCCGCCTGCTGCGGCTCGATCCCGCGACCCGCGGGTTCACCGTCTTCATGGAACTGCCGGAGAGCGGCAAGGACCTGGAGAACGACTTCCTGGACAGCGATTCGGGCTGGTGGCTGTACGAGGACCACTTCTTCCTGACCTCCGACCACATCTCCGCCTCCGCCAACCTGACGGACCGGTCCATCGCCGCCTTCGGCTGACCGGGCCAGGGGGGAGGGCGACGGCGCGCGGGGCCCTCAAACAAGCACACCCGGTCGCAAGTCGGCCATGTTTGGAGATAATGCGGATTTAGGGAGGCTTCTGCCGAGTAGGGGGCGCAAAGCGTCGAACAAGCGTGTACCTTCCCGGGCATGGCCCGGGGCCGCCGCGGGGGCACAGGCGGTATGCCGGAGGGGCTTCGCCGCGGCATGTGAAGGGGGACCGGCTTGGACTCGGTGGGCAGGCCCGCACCAGTCCATGGGGGGATGAGGGGGACGCCCATGGGCGTACGGCTCGTCGTCGTCGACGACCATCGTCTGCTGGCCGAGGCGCTCGCCTCGGCGCTGAAGCTGCGCGGGCACCGGGTGCTCGCGGCGGCCGCGCCCGCGTCGGGCGCGGCGGAGCTCGTACTGAGCCGGTCGCCCGAGGTGTGCCTGATCGGGACGGCGGCGCCGGCCGAGCCGGGCGCCTTCGACGCGGTCGTCCGCATCAAGCGGGAGCGGCCGGGGGTCGCGGTGCTGGTCCTGGGGCCGGTGCCCAACCCGCGCGGGATAGCCGCCGCGTTCGCCGCCGGCGCGTCCGGCTACGTACGGCACGACGAGCGGATCGAGGGCGTCGAGCGGGCGATGGCCAAGGCGCGTGCCGGCGAGGTGGCCGTGGCGCCCGCGCTGCTGCAGGGCGCGTTCGCCGAGCTGCTCAACCCGGTGGCCGAGCCGGACGACGAGGGCACCAGACTGCTGCAGATGCTCACCCCGCGCGAGGTCGAGGTGCTGCTGCGGGTCGCGGAGGGCGAGGACACCCGGCTGATCGCTGCGGGCATGCGGATCGCGCCGAGCACCGCCCGTACGCACGTGCAGCGGGTGCTGATGAAGCTGGGGGTGGGCTCCCGGCTGGAGGCCGCCGCCCTGGCGGCCCGCACGGGGCTGCTGGACCGGGTCAGTCACCATCTCCCGGGCGGTGCGATCCCGGCTCAGGCGTCTCCTCCGCTGCGGGCGTGGGAGGAGGGGGACTGAGCTTCATCCACAGGAGGAAGAGCAGTCCCAGCACCAGCATGCCGATCCCGGTCCAGAGGTTGATGTTGATGCCCTGGGCCTTGGCGATGTCCGCGTCGGACGCGGTGATCCCGGCGATGGTCACGATCACCCCGTAGACCACGAAGAGGCCGCCGATGACACGGCGCACGTCGAACAGGCGTGCCGCCGAGGCCGACTTCTGCTCCAGATCCTCGATGCGGTGCTGGAAATCCGGCTCGTTGCCGTACTCGCTCACGACGCGTCACCTCACAGGGAGAAGGGGATGTAGCACAGCACGGCCAGGAGGACGGCGCCCCAGCCGAGCAGTGCGGGCCTGCGGTACCAGGCGTCGTCGCCCTTGGCGGGCGGCTCTGCCATGCCGGGGGAGGTGGTCCCGTAGACGAGTCCGGCCAGTGATTCGACGGGCTTGGGCTTGGTGAACCACGAGACGAGGACCATCACCACCCCGCCGACGACGAAGGCGGCGATGGCGGAGACGAAGTTGGCGCCCTGGTCGCTGGGGATCGAGATCAGGCCGCCCTTGTAGAACCCGAAGTAGTTGATCATCGCGGCGACCGTGCCGCTCAGCAGCCCCCAGAAGCCGGCCGCCGCGGTGGAGCGCTTCCAGAACATGCCGAGGATGAAGACGCAGAACAGCGGCACGTTGAAGAACGAGAACAGCGTCTGCAGGTAGTTCATGATGTTGCTGAAGGACGAGGCGATGAAGGCCGTGCCCATGCCGATCAGCACGCCGATCGCGGTCACCACGCGGCCGGTGGTGACGTAGTACCGGTCGGGCCGGTCGCGCCGTACGTAGGCGCCCCAGATGTCGTACGTGAAGACGGTGTTGAAGGACGAGACGTTGGCCGCCATGCCGGCCATGAAGGCGGCGAGCAGCCCGGTGATCGCGATGCCGAGGACGCCGTTGGGCAGCAGGTCGCGCATGAGCACCGGGATCGCGTCGTTGTACTGGAGCCCGCTGCCCGGCTTGCCGATGCCCGGCTCCATGACGAGCGCGATCAGTCCCGGCAGGACCACGATCAGCGGGATGAAGATCTTGGGGTACGCGGCGATGAGCGGGGTGCGCTGGGCGGCCGAGAGGTTCTTCGCGGACAGGGCGCGCTGCACCTCGGCGAAGTTGGTCGTCCAGTAGCCGAAGCTGAGGACGAAACCGAGGCCCAGCACGATGGTCAGCCAGTTCGCCCCCAGCGGGTTCGGCGAGCCGATGCCGGTGTCGTCCCAGGCGCTGAGGAACGCGGCGCCGTGGGAGTCGGTGAGCGAGTCCGTCAGTCCGGACCAGCCGCCGACCCGCTTCAGGCCGACGACGGTGAGCGGGATCAGCGCCGCGAGGATCACGAAGAACTGCAGCACCTCGTTGTAGATGGCCGAGGACAGGCCGCCGAGGGTGATGTAGAAGAGCACGAAGAAGCCGGAGACGACGATCGCCACCCACTGCGGCCAGCCGATCAGCGCCTCCAGCACGATCGCCATCGCGTAGAGGTTGACCCCCGCGATCAGCAGTGCGGACACCGCGAAGATGATCGAGCTGAGCAGGTGCGAGGCCGGCCCGAAGCGGTGCAGCAGGAACTCCGGCACGGAGCGGACCTTGGAGCCGTAGTAGAACGGCATCATCACCAGGCCGAGGAAGACCATGGCCGGAATGGCGCCGATCCAGTACCAGTGCACCGTGTACGCCCCGTACTGTGCGCCGTTGGCGGCCATCCCCAGGATCTCGGTGGCGCCCAGGTTGGCGGCGATGAACGCCAGACCCGTGACCCAGGCGGGCAGCGACCGGCCGGACAGGAAGAAGTCGAGGCTGGTCCGGACGGCGCGGCGGGCGGCGA
Source organism: Streptomyces sp. NBC_00510 (assembly GCA_036013505.1). Lineage (NCBI taxonomy): Bacteria > Bacillati > Actinomycetota > Actinomycetes > Kitasatosporales > Streptomycetaceae > Streptomyces > Streptomyces sp. NBC_00510. Next base: position 5,750,534 of record CP107851.1, read on the forward strand.
AACCGATGCCGAGGACGACGGCGAAGTAGATCGCGAGGATCGAGTAGTCGAGCGCGTTCGTGGGGAGCCGTAGCCCTTCTGCCAGGTTCTGCATGGTGTGATCACTCCCCGCAACGGGGTCTCCGTTGACGTTGCTGTTGCGTTGTGGTTCATTGTGTTTGGTTCTGTTTGTTGGTGTGGTGTGAGGAGCCCGCAGGGTGAAGAAGACATCGACCCGGCTCGCCGACGGGCGCGAGCTGATCTACTACGACCTGCGCGACGACGAGCCCCGCGACGCCGTCGACCGCCGCCCGCTGGACCCGGTGACCAGCGCTTCGGAGATCCGCCACGACCCGCTGCTCGGTGACTTCGTCGCCATCGCCTCCCACCGCCAGGCCCGCACCTACCACCCGCCCGCGGACGAGTGCCCGCTGTGCCCGTCCCGGGACGGCCGGTTGAGCGAGATCCCGGAAGACCACTACGACGTGGCCGTCTTCGAGAACCGCTTTCCCTCGCTCAGCGGAAAACATGGCCGTTGTGAGGTCGTCTGCTTCACCGACCGGCACGACAAGTCCTTCGCCGACCTCACCCCCGAGCAGGCGCGGCTGGTCCTCGACGCCTGGACCGACCGCACGGCCGAACTCTCCCGGCTGCCCGGCGTCGAGCAGGTCTACTGCTTCGAGAACCGCGGCGAGGAGATCGGCGTCACCCTCGGCCACCCGCACGGCCAGATCTACGGCTACCCGTACGCCACCCCGCGCACCGAGCTGATGCTGCGTTCGCTGGAGCGGCACCGCGAGGCCACCGGCGGCCGCAACCTCTTCGACGACCTCGTGGCGCGCGAGCGCGAGGACGGCAGCCGTGTCGTCCTGGATGGCGAGCACTGGACGGCGTTCGTGCCGTACTCCGCGCACTGGCCGTACGAGGTGCACCTCTACCCCCGCCGCAGGGTGCCGGACCTCACGGCCCTGGACGAGGCGGCCCGCGCCGAGTTCCCCGGGCTCTACCTGGAACTGCTCCGCCGTTTCGACCGGCTGTTCGGTCCCGAGGGGGCGCCGCCCACCCCGTACATCTCCGGCTGGCACCAGGCGCCGTTCAGCAGTGCGCAGCGCGAGGAGTTCGCGCTCCACCTGGAGCTGTTCACGATCCGCCGCACCGAGGGGAAGCTCAAGTACCTCGCGGGCTCCGAGTCCGGCATGAGCGTCTTCATCAACGACGTGCCGCCGGAGACCGCCGCGAGCCGCCTGAGGGAGGTCGCCTCCCCGTGAGCGGCGCACCCATGATCGTCACCCCGCCCCCTACCGGCGCGTGTTCATCCGGCGCCGCTACCGTGGCCCCGAGTCGAACCCGAGAAAGGCTGTGACCCTGTGAGCGACCCTCGCACGAAGAAGGTTCTGGTCACCGGAGGCGCCGGTTACGTCGGCAGCGTCGTGGCGGCCCATCTGCTGGAGGCGGGGCACCGGGTCACCGTCCTGGACGACCTGTCCACCGGCTTCCGGGACGGCGTCCCCGAGGGCGCCGACTTCGTCGAGGGGCGCGTCCAGGACGCGGCGAAGGTGCTCGACGCCACCTACGACGCCGTGCTGCACTTCGCCGCCAGCTCCCAGGTCGGCGAGTCCGTCGTCCACCCCGAGAAGTACTGGCGCAACAACGTCGTGGGCACGCTGGACCTGCTCACGGCGATGCGTGACGCCGGGGTCCGGCGGCTGGTCTTCTCCTCCACCGCCGCCACCTACGGCGAGCCGAAGTCCGTCCCGATCACCGAGGACGACCCGACGCTGCCGACCAGCCCGTACGGCGCGTCCAAGCTCGCCGTCGACCACATGATCACCAGCGAGGCCGTCGCCCACGGCCTGGCGGCGGTCTCCCTGCGCTACTTCAACGTCGCGGGCGCCTACGGGGTGTCCGGCGAGCGCCACGACCCCGAGTCGCACCTCATCCCGCTCGTGCTGCAGGTCGCCCAGGGACGCCGGGAGGCGATCTCGGTCTACGGCGACGACTACCCGACCCCCGACGGCACCTGCGTCCGCGACTACATCCACGTCGCCGACCTGGCCGAGGCGCATCTGCTCGCCGTCGACGCGCCCGCCTTCGGCGAGCACCTGATCTGCAACCTCGGCAACGGCAACGGCTTCTCCGTGCGCGAGGTCATCGAGACCGTCCGCCAGGTCACCGGTCACCCCGTCCCCGAGGTCGTCGCCCCGCGCCGCGGCGGCGACCCGGCCGTCCTGGTGGCCTCCGCCGAGCGGGCCATGGAGCGCCTGGGCTGGCGTCCCTCGCGCACCGACCTCGCCGAGATCGTCCGCGACGCCTGGACCTTCGCGCAGGACCTGCGGGACCGGGAGGGCGCCAAGTGAGCGAGGACGGCTTCCGCGCCACGTACGGCACCGGCCCCGAAGGGGTCTGGGCCGCCCCCGGCCGGGTGAACCTGATCGGCGAGCACACCGACTACAACGACGGCTTCGTGATGCCGTTCGCGCTGCCGCACACCACCGTCGCCGCGGTCGCCCGCCGCGCCGACGGCCGGCTGCGGCTGCACAGCGGCTCGCCGGACGTCCCCGCCGGCGTCGTCGAACTGCACGTCGACGAACTCGCGCCCGGCGGCGGTGCCGGCTGGGCCGACTACCCCGCGGGCGTCATCTGGGCGCTGCGCGACGCCGGGCACGAGATCACCGGCGCCGACATCCACTTCGAGAGCACCGTCCCGACCGGCGCCGGCCTGTCGTCCTCGGCCGCCCTCGAGGTCGTCACCGCCGTCGCCCTGGGCGACCTCTACGGCCTGGGCCTGGAGCGGTGGCGGATCGCCCGGCTCTGCCAGCGCGCGGAGAACGTCTACGTGGGCGCCCCCACCGGGATCATGGACCAGACCGCCTCGGCGTGCTGCACCGAGGGGAACGCCCTGTGGCTCGACACCCGTGACCTGTCGCAGCGCCAGATCCCCTTCGACATGGCCTCCCAGGGCCTGCGGCTGCTCGTCGTCGACACCCGGGTCACCCACGCCCACAGCGAGGGCGAGTACGGCAAGCGACGGGCGGGCTGCGAGGAGGCGGCGGCGCTGCTCGGCGTGGACGCGCTGCGGGACATCCCGTACGACGGGCTCGACGAGGCCCTCGCCCGCGTCGAGGACCCCGAACTGCGGCCGCTGGTACGGCACGTGGTCACCGAGGACCGCCGGGTCGAGCGGGTCGTCGAACTGCTGGAGACGGGCGACGCCCGTGCCATCGGGCCGGTGCTGACCGAGGGCCACGCCTCGCTGCGCGACGACTTCAAGGTCTCCTGCCCGGAACTCGACCTGGTGGTGTCGGCCGGTGTGGAGGCGGGCGCCCTCGGCGCGCGCATGACCGGCGGCGGCTTCGGCGGTTCGGCGATCGTGCTGGTGGAGGAGTCCGCCGCGGAGAAGACCGCCGAGGCGATCGTCGGGGCCTTCGCCACGGCCGGCCACCGCGAGCCGCGGGTCTTCACCGCGGTGCCGTCCGCGGGGGCCCGCCGGCTGGTCTGACCCGTTGCGGAGGGAGGGAGCCGGCCCGGGCCTCAGGGCCGGCTCCCTGCCGTGGGACGCCTGGCCGGCAGGAAGTCCGTCACGCCCGGCGGGTGGTCGGGCACCGCGTGGACGACGACGGGGAGTTCACGGTCCGCGTCCGTGCCGCGCATCGACGCGAGCAACGGGTGATCGGCGGTGCCGGACGCCCCCACCGGCGCTGCCGCGGCTCGGCACGCCTTTCTCCGTCCACCGCTGTGGAAAACCGCACCGTGGGCCACGGTTCGGCACGTCCCGGGGGAACTCCGTCCCGCAAGTTTTTCCATTCGGGCGCCTTTGTCTGCTCCTGCCCCTACGCTTTTTGGCAGCGCCGGTGGGGGCCGGCGGCATCAGGGGGCGAGACACAAGGGTTCGGCACCTGGTTGGGGACGGCTGCTAGCCCGGCGGCGTGCGGCGTCCGCTCCAGGTGCCGGGCCTCCGTGCACATCGACCTCGTCCGTGGGGGGAAGTGCCGAATGCCGGGAGTGGGGCCCGTGGGACGAATCCGCGTTCTCGTCGTCGACGACCACCGCATCTTCGCCGAATCGCTCGCGGCCGCCCTCGCGGCCGAGCCCGATGTCGACGTCTCGGCCGCCGGGAGCGGGGCGGCTGCCCAGCGCTGCCTGGAACGCGCGGCCTCCGACGGCCGCCGCTACGACGTGCTGCTGGTCGACGCCGACCTGGGGACGACGTCCGCCGTGGGGGTCCGGGTGATGGGCGCGCCCAGGGCCGCCCCGCTCGGCGCCGCCGACGGCGGCGCCCAGACCGGACTCGACGGCATCGCCCTGGTGGAACGCGTACGGTCCGAACACCCCGCCACCCGGACGGTCGTGCTCGCCGAGCGGGACGACGCGCGCCGAGCCGCCCGGGCCCTGCAGGCCGGCGCCTCCGGCTGGGTCGCCAAGGACTGCTCGCTGTCCCGGCTGCTGGCCGTGATGCGCGGCGTCCTGCGGGACGAGACGCATCTGCCGCCCGCCCTGCTCACCGGCGTGCTGCGGGAGTTGACCGCCGCGCGCCGGCACCGGACGGAGAGCGAGCGGCTGGTGGAGTCGCTCACCCCGCGCGAGCAGGAGGTGCTGCGCTGCATGGTGGCCGGCCTGGGCCGCAAGGCGGTCGCCGAGCGGCTGTACCTGTCGCCGCACACCGTCCGCACCCACATGCAGAACGTGCTGGGCAAGCTGGGCGTGCATTCGACGCTGGCCGCCGTGGCGCTGGCCCGGCGGGCCGGGGTGCCACCGGCCGACGGAGAGGGCGGCCGGGTGGGTTCCGCGGCCCCGGTGCAGCACGTCTGACGGCATGGAGCGCGGCGGATCGCCCTCCCCGTGACCGGGGAGAGCGACCCGCCGGGTCACCGCGGATACCCGCGGTCATTCACCGCCGACGCCGGTGGTCGGCGCCGGGCGGTCACCGCCGACGCCGGTGGTCGGCGCCGGGCGGTCACCGCCGACGCCGGTGGTCGGCGTCGAGCGGCTGGTGTCACGGTCGTTGGCACGGTCGCGGTGACCGTTCTCCTGACCGCGGTCATTGAGGCCGTCGAACGGGTCGCGGCCGTTGTTGTCGCCACGGTTGTTGTCACCCGCGTCGTCGAAGGGGTCGCGGTTGTTGTCGCCGCGGTTGTCGCCCCGGCCGTTGTCGCCCCGACCGTTACCGCCGCGGCCGTTGTCGCCGCGGTTGTCGCCGCGGCCGTTGTCCCCGCGGCCGTTGTCACCACGGTTGCCGCCCCGGCCGTTGTCACGGCAGTTGAAGCCACCGTTGAAGCCGGGGCCGCCCACGAAGCCGGGACCGGCGATACCGCCGATACCGCCGACTCCGCCGACTCCGCCGACTCCGCCGACGAAGCCCGGACCGCCGACTCCACCGACTCCACCGACTCCGCCGACTCCGCCGACGAAGCCCGGCCCGCCGACGCCACCGATACCGCCGACGCCACCGACTCCGCCGATACCGCCGACTCCGCCAACGCCACCGACTCCGCCGATACCACCGATACCACCGGGGCCGCCGACGAAGCCCGGACCGCCGACGCCACTGATGCCGCCGACTCCACCGACTCCGCCAACACCGCCGACTCCGCCAACACCGCCGACTCCGCCGACTCCGCCGATACCGCCGACTCCGCCGACACCGCCTACGAAGCCGGGGCCGCCGCGACCGCCGGGGCCGTCGCTGCGCTTGGCGAGGGCGACGCTGTCCAGGGGTTCCTCGGCGCGGCTGTCCTCGCGGAACGGGTCGTCCACGCCGTTGAAGCGCTCGTCGCCGCGGCCGTGCTCGCGGCCGCCGCGCCCGTTGTTGCGGCAGATGCCGATGCCGCCGATACCACCGACGAAGCCGGGGACGCCGATGCCGCCGACTCCGCCGACTCCGCCGACTCCGCCGACTCCGCCGACGCCGCCGATACCACCGACGCCGCCGATACCACCGACGCCGCCGACCCCGCCGACCCCGCCGACGCCGCCAACCCCACCGGTGCCGCTGCACCAGCCGGGCGCGGGGCCGACGTTGGCGACGAAGCGGGCCGAGGACCAGGCCCAGAGGTTGCCGCTGAGCTGGTACCAGCGGGGGTTGCCGCTGATGGGGCTGCCCACGGACTTGCAGACGATGGCCACCAGGGCGTTGAAGGGGATGACGCCGACGCTGGCGAATTGGACGCCCGGTCCGCTGCGGACGCGCAGACCCGTACGGGCGACGACGCGGCCCTGGAACAGGGCCGCGTTGGGGGAGCGTGCGGACTTCACCGCTACTTCACGGGACAGGTCCCGGAGGCGCTCCGAAGGGGAAACGAGTTCACTTTGGCCGTCCGGTCCAGGAGCGGCAGGCACCCCGGCGGCAGGCCGGCCGTCGGTGGCGAAGGCGGTGCCCATGGTGCCGATGGCGAGGGTGCCGGCCAAGGCGCCGGTCACCGCGGTTGCGGCTATCTTGCTTGCGCGGGTGTGCAGAGTCATCTGCATCTCCAAGGTGGAGCGGGACCCGGCGGGGTCCAGGGAAATGGAAGCCGGACGCGCCCCGACTGCCTTCCACTTGACGTTGTCGGAATGTGGTGCGCCGGCAGCCGCAAAAGTGGCCATTTGAGCCTTTAAGCGGCGTTCACGGACATCACGCTAAGTGCGCCACTTTGTGTGCGCAACCGGTGGCGGAGCGTGGCCGTTTGTGATCATTCCCTGGCGGTTACGCCGGGTAATCAGCGTCAACCGGGGACGTTGTCGAAGGGCGCGGTCAACTGTCGGAGCAGGTTCGCGAGTTCCCCCCGCTGGCGGCCGGAGAGCTCGCCGAGGATGGCCCGCTCCTGGGCCAGCAGGCCCGCCAGGGCCTGGTCCGCCCGGTCCCGCCCCTCCGGGGTGAGCCGTACGAGGACGCCGCGCCGGTCCGAGGGGTCGGGCAGCCGCTCCACGAGCCCCTTCGTGGTGAGCCGGTCGATCCGGTTGGTCATCGTCCCCGAGGTGACCAGCGTCTGGGTCAGCAGCTGTCCGGGGGAGAGCTGGTAGGGCGCGCCCGCGCGGCGCAGGGAGGTCAGCACGTCGAACTCCCAGGGCTCCAGACCGTGCTCGGAGAACGCCAGCCGACGGGCCCGGTCCAGATGCCTCGCCAGCCGGCTGACCCGGCTGAGCACCTCGAGCGGTTCGACGTCGAGGTCAGGGCGCTCCCTGCGCCACGCAGCGACCAGCCGATCGACCTCGTCCTCCATGGAGATCAGTGTAAGGGTTGTGTCGACATGAAGTCTCTTGACATCAAGAGATTAGCTCTGGAACCTTGTGGGCAAGGTCGGCGGCAGGAAGAGATCCATCTCTCGCCAGGGAGTTCGAAACATGCCCGCAGCAGCCTGGGATCCCCAGCAGTATCTCCGCCACTCCACCCACCGCACCCGCCCCTTCCACGACCTGCTGGCCCGGATACCGGAGCTGCCCGGCGCGAGCCCGCGGATCGCGGACGTCGGCTGCGGCCCCGGCAACGTGACCGCCCTGCTCGCGCAGCGCTGGCCCGATGCCCGGATCACCGGTCTCGACAGCTCCGCCGAGATGCTGGAGGCCGCCCGGGCCTACGAGGGCCCCACCGCCGGGGGCGGCAGCCTCACCTTCCGCCCCGCCGACGCCGGCCACTGGGTCCCCGACGGCACCTACGACCTGATCGTCTCCAACGCCGCCCTCCAGTGGGTCGAGGGCCACGCCGAGCGGTTCCCCCTCTGGGTCGAGCACCTCGCTCCCGGCGGCGTCCTCGCCTTCCAGGTCCCCGGCAACTTCACCTCGCCCAGTCACGCGCTGCTCGGCGACCTCTGCGACTCCCCGGCCTGGCGCGACCGCCTCGGCGAGGGCCACGGCCGCCGCTACGTCCACATCCTCCAGCCCCCCGGCTACCTGGAGCGCCTCATCGAGATCCCCGACGTCGAGGTGGACGTCGACGTCTGGGAGACCACGTACGTACAGCTCCTGCAGGGCGAGGACGCGGTGCTCGAATGGACGAAGGGAACGGCGCTGCGCCCGGTACTGACCGCCCTCGAGGACGACCCGGAGGCCACCGGGGAGTTCCTCGGCCAGTACCGCGACCTGCTGCGCAAGGCCTACCCGGCGGGGCCGCACGGCACCGTCTTCCCCTTCCGGCGGATCTTCGCCGTCGCACGGAAAGCGGGGTGATCCCGATGATCACCGCCCTCGACCACGTCCAGCTCGCCGCCCCGCCCGGCTCCGAGGAGATCCTGCGCGCCTTCTACGCGGGGGTCCTGGGGATGAGCGAGGTCCCCAAGCCGCCGGTGCTCGCCGCCCGTGGCGGCTGCTGGTTCGCCGCGGGCCCGGTCGAGCTGCACATCGGCGTGGAGGAGGACTTCCGCCCCGCCCGCAAGGCCCATCCGGGCTTACGCGTGAGCGGCATCGGGGCCTACGCGGACCGGCTGGAGTCCCGCGGGGCCGCGGTCGTCTGGGACGGTGACCTGCCGGGCCATCGCCGTTTCCACACCGACGACCCGTTCGGCAACCGTCTGGAGTTCCTGGAGCCCGTCGACGCCGTGTGACACCCCGGCGGCGCCGCCCCTCCGCGGGGCCCGGCGCCTCCGGGCGGCACAGCCGTCACAGCGTGAGGAAGGCCGCTCCCAGGAGTGCGGCGCCGGCCAGGGCGGCGGTCCAGGCGGTGCGGGGCCAGCGCAGCCCCCCGGCCAGGACCAGGGAGGCGAGGAGCAGGGCGCCGCCCAGCGGGACCCAGGCGTGCAGCACACCGGCGAGTCCGGTGCGCACCACGTCGTCGGTGCCGGGCTTGACCGCGACCGGTATCCGCTCGCCGGTGCGGTGGGTGACCGCCTTGTCGATCGTCACCTTCCCGCGGAGTGAACCGAGACCCTCCGGCACGAAGGGGCCGGTGCAGGTGTCGGCGGCGCAGGTGGAGACCGTCATCGTGCCCTGCTCGCGGCCCTTGGTGAGCATGACGTGCTGGGCGGTCTTCCACGAGGTCCACACCCCGGCCGCCAGCATGAGCAGGACCAGCGCGCTCAGCAGCACGATGCGGCCGACCAGCAGCAGCCCCCAGGCGCTCTCGGCGGTGCGGCGGGCGAGACTCCGTTTGACCATGCGGGCGATCCTTGGCCATTGCATGGCACTCGGTCAACCTTTCGATGGTCAACCGTTGTAGGTGCCCTGCGCCCTCTCCAGCCCCTCGCAGACGAGCGACTCGACCGCGTCGGCCGCCCGGTCCACGAACCACTCGAGCTCCTTGCGCTCGGTGGAGGAGAAGTCCTTCAGGACGAAGTCCGCGACCTGCATCCGCCCCGGGGGGCGGCCGATGCCGCAGCGGACCCGCAGGTAGTCGGGGCCGAGGGACTTGGTGATCGACTTCAGGCCGTTGTGGCCGTTGTCGCCGCCGCCCTTCTTCAGACGCAGGGTGGCGTAGTCGATGTCCAACTCGTCGTGGACCGCGACGAGGTTGCCGAGCGGCACCTTGTAGAAGTCGCGCAGCGCCGTCACCGGGCCTCCGGAGAGGTTCATGTACGTCATCGGCTTGGCCAGTACGACACGGCGGCCGCCGATGCGCCCCTCGACGACCTGGGACCGGCTCTTGTGGGTCTTGAAGCGCCCGCCGATCCGGTCGGCGAGCAGGTCGGCGACCATGAAGCCGATGTTGTGCCGGTTGCCGGCGTACTCCGGTCCGGGGTTGCCCAGACCGGCCACCAGCCAGGGCCCCTCGGGGGCGCTTTCCGCTGCGCTCATGCTCATGTCGTCCATTCAACAGGACCGCCGTCCCGCTCCTTGCGGAGCGGGACGGCGGCCGGGGAACTGCGGGTGCTGCCGTACTTACTCGGCAGCGGCCTCGGCGCCCTCACCCTCGGCGCCCTCACCCTCGCCCTCGGCGGGAGCCTCGGCCTGGGCGGCGACGACCTGCAGGACGACGGTGTCCTCGTCGACGGCCAGGGTGGTGCCCTGGGGGAGCGGGATGTCCTTGGCGAGGATGGAGGTACCGGCCTCCAGGCCCTCGACGGAGACGGTGACGCCGTCGGGGATGTGGGTCGCCTCGGCCTCGACCGGCAGCGCGTTGAGCACGTGCTCCAGCAGGTTGCCGCCGGGGGCGAGCTCGCCCTCGGTGCTGACCACGATCTCGACGGTGACCTTCTCGCCGCGCTTGACCGAGAGGAGGTCGACGTGCTCCAGGAAGCCCTTCAGCGGGTCGCGCTGCACGGCCTTGGGGATGACCAGCTCGGTGCCGTCACCCTCGATGTCCAGGCTGATCAGGACGTTCGGGGTGCGCAGGGCGAGCAGCAGGTCGTGGCCCGGCAGGGCGACGTGCTTGGGGTCCTGGCCGTGGCCGTAGATGACACCGGGGACCTGGTGCGAGCGGCGGATGCGGCGGGCGGCGCCCTTGCCGAACTCGGTGCGCAGCTGCGCGGAGATCTTCACCTCGGACATGGGGATCACACTCCTCGTGATGACGACGGGACTTCGGTCGGTCGCCCAGCCCACGACGGGCCGTTCCACTTACGAGGAGCGCGTCGATAACGGAGTCCGCCGTCGAAACGGGAACGGCCTCCCTCGCCGAGCAACTCGCAGAGTCTACCCGGCGGGGAGGCCGCCCCGGAAATCGATCAGACGGTGATCAGTGCGCGTCCTCGAAGAGGCTCGTCACGGAGCCGTCCTCGAAGACCTCGCGGACCGCGTTGGCGATCGTCGGCGCGATCGACAGCACCGTGATCTTGTCCAGGTCCAGTTCACCCGGCGTCGGCAGGGTGTCGGTGAAGACGAACTCGCTCACCTTGGAGTTCTTCAGCCGGTCCGCGGCCGGGCCGGACAGGACGCCGTGGGTGGCGGTCACGATGACGTCCTCCGCGCCGTTGGCGAACAGGGCGTCCGCCGCGGCGCAGATGGTGCCACCGGTGTCGATCATGTCGTCCACCAGGACGCAGATGCGGCCGCGCACGTCACCGACCACCTCGTGCACGGTGACCTGGTTGGCGACGTCCGGGTCGCGCCGCTTGTGGACGATGGCCAGCGGCGCGCCCAGGCGGTCGCACCAGCGGTCGGCCACGCGCACCCGGCCGGCGTCGGGGGAGACGACGGTCAGCTTCGAGCGGTCGACCTTGGCGCCCACGTAGTCCGCCAGTATGGGCAGCGCGAACAGGTGGTCGACCGGGCCGTCGAAGAAGCCCTGGATCTGGTCGGTGTGCAGGTCGACCGTGAGGATCCGGTCGGCGCCCGCGGTCTTCATCAGGTCGGCCACGAGGCGGGCCGAGATCGGCTCGCGGCCGCGGTGCTTCTTGTCCTGGCGGGCGTAACCGTAGAACGGCACGACCACGGTGATGCGCTTGGCGGAGGCCCGCTTCAGCGCGTCGATCATGATCAGCTGCTCCATGATCCACTTGTTGATGGGAGCGGTGTGGCTCTGGATGACGAAAGCGTCCGAGCCGCGGGCCGACTCCTCGAAGCGGACGTAGATCTCACCGTTCGCGAAGTCGAAGGCCTTCGTCGGCACAAGGTTGACGCCCAGCTCACGTGCCACCTCCTCCGCGAGCTCGGGGTGTGCGCGGCCGGAGAAGAGCATCAGCTTCTTCTCACCGGTCGTCTTGATCCCGGTCACTGCACCGTCTCCTTGGTGTTCAACGCAGCTTCGCCCTCGGTGAGGGAGCTGGCGGAATTGTGTGCACCTCACACGGTACGCGCTGCGTGGCGCGACCGCGCACGTGGGGAAGGCCACCCCGCACGCGCTCCCCCGCCGGTCAGGCCTCCGGCGCGGCCTGCTGGGCCTGTTCGGCGGCGTGGGCCGCCGCACTGCCGGGCCGCTTCCTGGCCACCCAGCCCTCGATGTTGCGCTGCTGGCCGCGCGCGACGGCGAGCGAACCGGCCGGCACGTCCTTGGTGATCACGGAGCCCGCGGCGGTGTAGGCGCCGTCCCCGACTGTGACGGGGGCCACGAACATGTTGTCGGAGCCGGTGCGGCAGTGGGAGCCGATCGTGGTGTGGTGCTTGGCCTGCCCGTCGTAGTTGACGAAGACGCTGGCGGCGCCGATGTTCGTGTAATCGCCGATCGTCGCGTCACCGACGTAGGACAGGTGCGGCACCTTGGTGCCCTCGCCGAGGGTGGCGTTCTTCATCTCGACGTAGGTGCCGGCCTTCGCCTTGGGGCCGAGTTTGGCGCCCGGGCGCAGGTAGGCGTACGGGCCGACCGAGGCGGCCTCGCCGATCTCCGCGCTGACGGCCACGGTGTTGCTCACCGTGGCGCCTGGTCCGACCAGGGTGTCGGTCAGCGTGCAGTTGGGGCCGACCTGGGCGCCGGAGGCGAGCCGGGTCGCGCCGTACAGCTGGGTGTTCGGCAGCACCAGGGTGTCGGGCTCGAACTCCACCGTGACGTCCAGCCAGGTCGACGCCGGGTCCATGATCGTCGCGCCCTCCAGCATCGCCCTGTGCAGCAGGCGGTCGTTGAGGATGCGGCGGGCCTCGGCGAGCTGCACGCGGTTGTTGATGCCGGCGATCTCGCGGTGGTCCTCGGCGACCGAGGCGCCGACGCGGTGGCCGGCCTCGCGCAGGATGCCGAGGGTGTCGGTGAGGTACTCCTCGCCCTGGGCGTTGTCGGTGGTCACCTTGGCCAGCGCGTCGGTCAGCAGCGCCGCGTCGAAGGCGAACACCCCGGAGTTGATCTCGGGGATGGCCCGCTGCTCGTCGGTGGCGTCCTTCTGCTCGACGATCGCCAGCACCGAGCCGTCGGCGTCGCGCACGATGCGGCCGTAGCCGGTCGGGTCGGGGACCTCGGCGGTCAGCACGGTGACGGCGTTGCCGTCGGCGGCGTGGGCCTCGACCAGCGCGCGCAGGGTGTCCGGGGTGAGCAGCGGGGTGTCGCCGGCGGTGATGACCACCGTGCCGGTCAGCTCCGGGAGTTCCGCCAGGCCCGCCCGGACCGCGTGGCCGGTGCCGTTCTGCTCGTACTGCACGGCGGTGCGGACCGCGGCGTCGGTCCCGGCCAGGTGGGCGGTCACCTGCTCGCGGGCGTGGCCGACCACGACCAGCAGGTGCTCGGGCTCCAGGGCGCGGGCCGCGGCCACGACGTGTCCGACCAGGGAGCGGCCGCTGATCGTGTGCAGGACTTTGGGGGTCGCCGACTTCATACGGGTGCCCTCACCCGCGGCAAGGACGATGACGGCGGCCGGGCGGTGGGCGCTCACGGAACGGACTCCTCGACGTCGGGTGAAGGTCACCCGAAGGATACCGGGGCGTTTCGGGCGGTGAACGCGGAAGGGTCGCGACGGTTGCCGCGACCCCTCGGTCAGTGCTCCGCTGCCAGGATTCGAACCCGGACTTAAGGGACCAAAACCCTCAGTGCTGCCGTTACACCACAGCGGAAGGAAACCCCGGCCGAACAGGACATCCGGTCAGGGTGCCCGTCTGGCCTCCACCACTATGCCGCACCGACCGCCTCCAATGCGACGAGAAAGATCGGTACTTCCCCTCGCCAAACATGGGTACATGTGCCAAGAGCCGTATTCCCGCCGACACGCGTGCTCTGTTCGGCCTTTACTTAGCCCTGCCATACTTACGAAGCCGTAAGTTACGGTGGCGTAGCCCCCGACCTTCATTGAGGGACCACCATGACCACACAGACCGACGTGATCACCGAGTCCCCGGAACCCGGGGCCGGCTCCGGGGCCCCGCTTCCCCGCGCCACGCTCGGTGGTGACAAGAAGCAGTCACTCGAGCAGATCACCCTCGGACTCTTCATCGGCATCCCCTTCCTCGCCCTCGTCGCGGCGATCCCGCTCGCGTGGGGATGGGGCCTGAGCTGGCTCGACCTCGGCCTGATGGTGGGGATGTACTACCTCGGCTGTCACGGCATCACCATCGGCTTCCACCGCCACTTCACCCACGGCTCCTTCAAGGCCAACCGCCCGCTGAAGATCGCCCTGGCCATCGCCGGGTCGATGGCCGTCGAGGGACCGGTCGTGCGGTGGGTCGCCGACCACCGCAAGCACCACAGGTTCTCCGACGCCGACGGCGACCCGCACAGCCCCTGGCGCTACGGCGAGACCGTCCCCGCCCTGATGAAGGGCCTGTGGTGGGCCCACATGGGCTGGTTGTTCGACGAGGAGCAGACCCCCCAGCACAAGTACGCCCCCGATCTGATCAAGGACCCGGCGATCCGCCGGATCAGCCGTGACTTCTGGCTCTGGACGTCCGTCTCGCTGCTGCTCCCGCCGCTGATCGGCGGCCTGGCGACGATGTCGTGGACCGGCGCCGCCACCGCCTTCTTCTGGGGCTCCCTGGTCCGTGTGGCCCTGCTGCACCACGTCACCTGGTCGATCAACTCGATCTGCCACGCGGTCGGCAAGCGGCCCTTCCGCTCCCGCGACAAGTCCGGCAACGTCTGGTGGCTGGCCGTGCTGTCCTGCGGCGAGTCCTGGCACAACCTCCACCACGCCGACCCCACCTCCGCCCGGCACGGCGTGCTTCGCGGCCAGATCGACTCCAGCGCCCGCATCATCCGCTGGTTCGAACTGCTCGGGTGGGCCAGTGACGTACGGTGGCCGACCGCTGACCGGATCGCCGCCCGCCGTAAGGAGAGCGTCAGCGAAGCGGCATGATTGACGGGTGAGCGACGGCAGAAGCAGCAGCAGGGGCAGCGAGGGTACGCCGTCGCGGCGTACCCGGCGGGTCCGCATGACGGGCAAGGAGCGCCGCGAGCAACTCCTCGACGTGGGGCGCACGCTCTTCGCCGAACGCGGTTTCGAGGGCACCTCCGTCGAGGAGATCGCGCACAAGGCGGGCGTCTCCAAGCCCGTCGTGTACGAGCACTTCGGCGGCAAGGAGGGCCTCTACGCCGTCGTCGTGGACCGCGAGATGCGGTGCCTGCTCGACATGGTCACCGGTGCCCTCACCGGTGGCCATCCGCGCGAACTGCTGGAACAGGCGGCCTTCGCGCTGCTGGACTACATCGAGCAGTACACCGACGGCTTCCGGATCCTCGTGCGGGACTCGCCCGTCGCCCAGTCCACCGGCACCTTCGCCTCACTGATCAGCGACATCGCCACCCAGGTGGAGGACATCCTGGGCATGGAGTTCAAGCAGCGCGGCTTCGACGCCAAGCTCGCCCCGCTCTACGCGCAGGCGCTGGTCGGGATGGTGGCGCTCACCGGGCAGTGGTGGCTGGACGCCCAGAAGCCCAAGAAGGCGGAGGTCGCCGCGCACCTGGTGAACCTCTCCTGGAACGGCCTGTCCGGGCTCGAACCCCGGCCGCGGCTGATCGGCCACCGCAAGAACTGACGCCGCGCCCCGCTCCGCACGCACAGGACGAAGGGCGGTGCCTCCCCGCGGGGAGGCACCGCCCTTCGTCCTGTCCTGCGGTGGGTGGTCAGCCGGTGTTGCGCAGGCCGGCCGCCACGCCGTTCACCGTCAGCAGCAGCGCGCGGGCGAGCAGCGGGTCGGGCTCCTCGCCGCGGGCGGCGGCCTCGCGCTGCCGGTGCAGCAGCGCCACCTGGAGGTAGGAGATCGGGTCGAGGTAGGCGTCCCGGATCCGGAAGGTCTGCTGGAGCACCGGCTGCGCGTCCAGCAGCTTCGCCTCACCGGTGATCCGCAGCACCTCGGCGACCGTCAGCTCGTGCTCGGCCTTGATGACGTCGAAGACGTGCTTGAGTTCGCCGGGCACCAGGGTGCCGACGTAGTGCTCGGCGATCCGCAGGTCCGTCTTGGCCAGCGTCATCTCGACGTTGGACAGGAAGTTCCGGAAGAAGTGCCACTGCTCGTACGCCTCGGCGATGTCCGTCTCCCGGCCCGCCTCGCGGGCGGCCTTCAGGCCCGAGCCGACGCCGAACCAGCCCGGCACGATCTGCCGCGACTGCGTCCAGCCGAACACCCACGGGATGGCCCGCAGCCCGTCCAGGCCCGCCCCGCTGTCCGGGCGGCGCGAGGGGCGCGAGCCCAGGTGCAGCTCGGCCAGCTGGTCCACGGGGGTGGAGGCGAAGAAGTACGCGGGCAGGTCCGGGTCCTCCACCAGCCGCCGGTAGGCGGAGTGCGCGGCGTCGGAGACCACGTCCATGGCCGCGTCCCAGCGGGACAGCGCCTCCTCGGACTGGCGGGGCGCGGTGTGCAGCGCCGAGGCCTGCAGCGTGGCCGCGACCGTCAGCTCCAGGTTCTCCCTCGCCAGGGACGGGATCAGGTACTTGTCGGAGATGACCTCGCCCTGCTCGGTCACCTTGATCTCGCCCTCCAGCGTGCCCCACGGCTGCGCCAGGATCGCGTCGTGCGTCGGGCCGCCGCCCCGGCCGACGGTGCCGCCGCGGCCGTGGAAGAGCCGCAGCCGCACGCCGTGGCGGTGCGCCACGTCGCGCAGGCTCCGCTGCGCCCGGTGGATCTCCCACTGCGAGGTGGTGATGCCGCCGAACTTGGAGCTGTCGCTGTAGCCGAGCATGACCTCCTGCACGTCGCCGCGGAGCGAGACGAGCTTGCGGTACGAGGGGTCGGAGAGCATCTCGTCGAGCAGCCTGTCGGCGACCTTCAGCTCGTCGGTGGTCTCCAGCAGCGGCACGATCCCGATCTTGGCGATCCCCGCGTGCAGGTCGATCAGCCCGGCCTCGCGGGCCAGCACCGCCGCCGCGAAGACGTCGTCGGAGCCCAGGCACATCGAGATGATGTACGACTCGATCACCTCCGGCCCGAACCGCTCGAAGGACTCCCGCACGGTGTCGAAGACGCCCAGCGTCTTCGCCCCCGCCGCGTCGAGCGGCGCCGGGGACGGCGCCAGCGGCCGCCGCGAGCGCAACTCCTTGGCGAGCAGCCTGCGCCGGTAGTCCCGCGGCATGTCCGCGTACCGCCAGGACTCCTCGCCGAGCCGGTCGAAGAGCTGGCCGAGGGCGTGGTGGTGGGCGTCGGCGTGCTCGCGGACGTCCATCGTGGCCAGCTGCAGGCCGAAGGCGGCCAGCGTGCGGATGGTGCGGTCCAGACGGCCGTCCGCGATCAGCTCACCGCGGTTGGCGCGCAGCGAGTCCTGCACCAGACGCAGGTCGGCCAGGAGGCCGCCGGTGCCGAGGTAGTCGCGGCCGGGCACGTGCGGCGTGCCGCCGGCCAGCCGCTCCCGGGTGTTGAGCAGCTTCTGCCGGATGCAGGTGGCCTTGAGGCGGTAGGGCTCCTCCGCGTTCAGCCGCTTGTAGCGGGGGCTGATCTCCGGGAGGCGCTGCAGGTCCTGCTCCAGGTCGGCCAGCAGCTCGGGCGAGGCGCCCGAGTTGCGGATCGAGTTGGACAGCGCCGCCCGCAGGTCGTCGACCAGCTCCAGGGCGTCGGTGATGCCGTGCTCGTGCTGCAGGATCAGCACGTCCCAGGTGACCTGCGGGGTGACGTTGGGGTTGCCGTCCCGGTCGCCGCCGATCCAGGTGCCGAAGGTCAGCGGGCGGGTCTCCGCGGGCAGCGGCACACCGACCCGCTCCAGCTCGACCGCCAGGTCCTCCAGCACGTCGCCGACCGCGCCCGCGTGCAGCTCGTCCAGGTAGTAGATGGCGTTGCGCGCCTCGTCGGCGGGCTCGGGGCGCACGACGCGCAGTTCGTCGGTCTGCCAGAGCAGGTCGATGTTCTCCGCCAGACGCAGGTCGCTGCGGCGGCGGTCCCCGCCCGCCTCACCGGACTCGTCCAGCAGCGCGGCGATCACCCGCAGCTTGTTCAGCACGCTGCGGCGGGCCGCCTCGGTCGGGTGGGCGGTGAAGACCGGACGCACGTTGAGGTTGCGGACCGTCTGGCGCAGGTGCTCCGGGTCGGCGTCCTTGAGCAGGTCGGCCGTACGGGCCAGCAGCCCGCCGTCGGCCGCCCTGCGGGAACGCAGCTCACGGCCCCGGTGCACCTGCTCGGTGACGTTGGCGAGGTGGAAGTAGGTGGAGAACGCCCGTACCAGCTTGGCCGCGGTCTCCAGATCGGTCTCGCCGAGCAGGGCGGCGGCGGCCTCGCCGTCGCTGCGGGTCAGCGCCCGCACCCTCTCGACGAGGTCGAGGAGCTCCGGGCCCTCCTGCCGGACGAGCGTCCCGCCGAGGAGGTCCCCCAGGCGGCGGATGTCCGCGCGGAGGGGGGCGCTGCCGGTGGTGTTGTCGGCGCTGCTCACAGGTGCGGCTCCTCGTGCAGTGGAATGGTCGGCGGCATTGTCCGGACCGCGCTGTCCGACGGCACAAGGATAGGTCGGGGCCGCCCCCCGGACCGGGGCTGACCGCCAGGCGGACACCGTCGCGTCTAGGCTGGTCCGTATGAGTACGACGGGGGAGTACGTACCGGACGGGGCCGGCGGACGAAGCCGGGTGGTCGCCGGGCCGTGGTGGTGGCCCAGGCGGCGCAGCATGGTGCTCGACGTGTCCCTGGCCTTCGTCTCGGCCGTGGAATGCCTCCTGGAAGGCGCGGCCTTCGCCGAGAAGTCCGGGGTCTCGCCGGTCGTCACGGGTCTGTTCGGCCTGCTGGTCGGCTCGGTGCTGGTGCTCCGCAGGCGCTGGCCGGTCCTGGTCGTCCTGGTCTCCATCGCCGTCACGCCGGCCCAGATGGGCATCCTGCTGAGCATCGTGGGCCTCTACACCCTGGCCGCCTCCGACGTACCGCGGCGGATCATCGCGGTGCTGTCGGGGATGACCATGCTCGGCATGCTGATCGTCACCTTCCTGGAGATGCACGGTGACCTCGGCGGCGCGGCGTACCACGCGCCGCTGGCCGTGGTCGTCCTCACCTCCGTGCTCGCGGCGGTCGGCGTCACCGCGCCGCCGGTGCTGCTGGGCCTGTACGTCGGCGCACGTCGCCGGCTCGTGGAGAGCCTGCGGGAACGGGCGGACGGCCTGGAGCGGGAGCTGTCCCTGCTGGCCGAGACGGCCACGAGCTCCGCGGAGCGTGCCCGTATGGAGGAGCGCACCCGCATCGCGCGCGAGATGCACGACGTGGTCGCACACCGGGTGAGCCTCATGGTCGTGCACGCGGCCGCGCTGCAGGCGATCGCCGTCAAGGACCCCGAGAAGGCCTCGGCCAGCGCGCAGCTCCTCGGGGACATGGGACGGCAGGCGCTCAACGAACTGCGCGAGATGCTGGGCGTCCTGCGGGCGGAGCCGGTGACGGCGGCACGGGCGGCGTCGGCGGGTGCGGCGGTCCGTGTCGTGGCCGCTGCGGAAACGATTGCGCCCGCCCCGGTTCCGGCCGCGGCCGGGGATGCCGAGACGGAGGACGAGCAGGGGCCGTGCCTGGCCGAGCTCAGGCGGCTGCTCGACGAGTCGCGGGCCACCGGGATGGACGTCGAGCTCACGGTGGAGGGGGAGGAGCGTCCGCTGGCGGCGCGGGTCGAGGCCACGGTCTACCGCGTCGTGCAGGAGGCGCTCACCAACGTCCACAAGCACGCGCCCGGCGCGTGGGCCCGCATCCGCCTCGCCTACCGCGAGGCGGAGGTCGCGGTCCTGGTGCAGAACGGGCCCTCCGACGGAGCGCCCGCGCTGGTGCTGCCCAGCGGGGGCAACGGGCTGGTCGGCATGAAGGAGCGCGTCACGGCGCTCGGCGGGGGGTTCGCCGCCGGCACGACCCACGAGGGTGGGTTCCGCGTCTCCGCCATGCTTCCCGCGTAGCGAGTGCCCGGGGTTGTGGTTGCGGCCGGTTGTCGTGTGCGGGTTGGTTGCGCCTGCGGGCGGCTGCGTCGGGCTGCCCGGTGGGTTGTGTGCGGGTTGTTTGCGCCTGCGGCGGGCATCCCCCACCGCCCTCCCGATTGCCCGGCGCGGTCAGTGCGGGTCTCGCACCGTGTGCCTGGGTCGGGGCCGCGCCGGCGCACTCCCCCAGCCTTCGGCCGGGGGGACCCCCACAGCGCTCGCGGTTTACCCCGACATCGTTCGGCGCCCGGGTCCACCGCTCGTCGCTTCCGGGCGCACCCCGCCACACCCCCTCCCGATGTGTGGGCGCATGACGGCCGGTGGGGGGTGAGTAGGGCACCTGCGGCCACCCCGGACCGCTCTCTGAACCCCGTCCGGACGTCAGCCGCCTATACGACTGGAGGGGGTGTGGCGGGGTGTGCCCATGGGGGTCCCCCCAGCCGAAGGCTGGGGGAGACGAGCGGAGCACGGGGCGCCGAATGACGTAGGGCAGCGCCGCGAGCGCCGAGGTGGGGGTCCCCCCGGCCGAAGGCTGGGGGTGTACCCCGGCGCGGCACCGACCCCCAACGTACGCAGCGAGGCGGTCACTGACCGCGCCGGGCAATCGGGAGGGCGGCGGGGAAACCCCCAACCGCAACCACAACGGCGCCGCACACAACCACAGGCCGCAAGGGGCACCCCCAACGGCAAGGACAGGGCGGGCGCCGTCAGGTCGTGAGGCGGTGGGGGCGGGAGCCCGTCGTGAGGGCGCCCAGGGCCGCGTCGATGGTCGGGCCCAGATAGTAGTCGCCGGTGTGGTCGAGGCAGTAGACGCGTCCCTCGGCGTCGATCGCGAGCTGCCCGTGGCCCGCGGACTCCTCCCCGAGCGGGGCGACCTCCGTGTCGAGCGCGCTGCCGAGGTCGCCGAGGGTGCGCGCGAGGTGCAGCCCGTGGAGCGGGTCGACGCGGACCGTGCTGGGTGCGACGTGGCGGCCGGGGGAGGTGACGGCCGGCACGGTGAGGCCGCCGAACTCGGCCCAGGCTTCGACGGCGGCGGGGAAGACGCTGTGGCGGTGGCCGCCGGGGGAGACGTAGGCGCGGAGCGTGTCGGCCCAGACCTCGGCCTGGCGGATGTCCCAGCGGCCGGGCTGCCAGCCGGCGGCGTGCAGGGCCACGTCGACGCCGACGGGGAAGCGGGTCGAGTTCATTCGGCGTCGGCTCCCGGGTCGAAGGCGCGGACGCCGAAGTGCGCGAGCAGTGCCTCGCAGGAGCGGCAGGGCGGGGCGTAGGTGCCGTGGGCGGGGTCGCCGTCCTCGCGTATGCGGCGGGCGGTGAGCTTGGCGCCCTTGAGGGCCTTGCGGGCCTCGCCGTTCGTGAGCGGCTTGCGCGCGGCGCGCTTGCTGCGGGCGCCGTCGACGGTGGTGAGGTGGCGGGACAGCAGCACCGGCTCGGGACATCGCCCGGTGAAGCGCTCACGCTGCGCGACGGGGAGGGCGTCGAGGACGTCCTGGACGAGCGGGTGGAGCGGGGGCGGCTGGTCCGCCTTCACGCCGGTGCAGGTGAGGACCTCGTCCCTGACGGACAGCGCGGCGGCGACCGCCGGCAGGATCCCGTCGCGCCGGTGGCGCAGCGCCGGTGGCGCGGGCGCTTCGTCGGCTCCCCAGTTGAGCCGCGGATCCGCGGCGTCTCTCGTCAGCATCTTCGTACGGCCCTCCGATCCGTCCTCGCGTCGAGGACGTCCCCCTATGTGCGTAAGACTGCCAAACGGACAAGGCGTTACGGAAGTCGGTTGTGAGGTGAGAGGTTTACTTTGTGCCGGATGTCACGGCACTGTGGGGAGATGCGTATCGTCGTCCGGTGTGCTGCCGCAGTGGTGCTCCTTGCGTTGGCCAGTGGTTGTACGGATAGTAGCGCCGGGTCGGACGGGAGCGGGGCCAAGCCCACGGAGAACGGCCGGGATTCGACCACGGCCTCCACGGGAGGGGCACAACGCACGCTCACCGCGGCCCGGTTGGAGGCGGCGTTGATCACCTCCGCCGATGTGCCCGGCTACGTGGTGACGGGCGGCGCGGGCGGCGTGCCGGGTCCCGAGGAGTCGCTGACCGCGGACCGGCCCGGGTGCCGACCCCTGTCCGACCCCGTGAGCAGCCGGCCCGCCCGGCCGCGCACGGCCCAGGTGACGGCCGCCGTCACCACGCGCGGGGCGCTCGGCGGTGACGGCGGGCTGGACCTGCTGCTGCTCGCCGCCCACCGGCCCGGCGAGGCGGGCGAGGTCGTCGGCGGCATCACCGCCGCCCTGAGGCAGTGCCGTTCCTTCGGGACGACGGACGGGGAGGGGCGCACCCGGCACTTCGCCGTCCGTCCCGTGCGGGCCCCCGCGGTGGGCGACGAGGCGGTCGCCTACGTGATGACCGACACCGCCGACGCCACGAGGGGCACCGCCACCGTCACCGTCGTGCGCACCGGGGGCAGCACGGCCACCTACGTCACGGTCAAGCCGTCCGGAGACCCCGGGGGACCGCCCCTCGCCGTCGCGCGCGCCCAGCACGGGAAACTCGCCGCGGCCGCCGTACACCCGTGACCGGAACCAGCTCAAGCGCCTCTTGCCACACCCCATAGGCTGTGCCCAACACCGGATCCAGCATGGGGGCATCGGCAATGACGACAGGTCGGCCCGGGTATCGGGCCGCGCCACCGAACGCGGCTTACGCCGGTCAGATCGTGCACTTCCCGGACCCGGTACGGCGCGCCCGCCACCCGCAGGGCGTACGCGTGGACGAGCGCGGCTTCCCCGACTTCTCGGCGTACGCCCGCGCGGCGGCCGAGATCGCCGAACCGCCGGACGGCTTCGGCATCGACGAACTCCGGCTGACCGACTACGTGTCGGCCAACGCCGCGCAGCACGCCGCCGGTCACGAGCTGTGGGGCAGCCTGTCCCCCGTCGCCACGCCGCACGGGTGGAGCTGGCACCACGTCGCCGGCAGCCGCCGTCTGGAGCTGATCCCCGCCGAGGTCAAGTCGTTGCTGCGGCACCACGGGGGCCTGGCCACCACCGCCTCCGCCGACCACGACAAGCGCGGCACCCGGCCGCTCCAGGAGACCCGGCCGGTCCACTTCGGCGTGCGCAAGGACGGGGTCGCCGTCACCGAGCAGCAGGTCCGGGACGTCGAGGAGGAGCTCGGCTACCGGCTGCCCGGCGCGTACCGCACCTTCCTCAAGGCGGCGGGCGGCAGCGCACCGCGCGGCGTCGCCCTGCTGCCCATGCTGGGACTCCTCGTCGACCAGCCCTTCTTCACCGTGCGGGACGAGGCGGCGGCCAACGACCTCGGCTACGTCAACAAGTGCCTGCGGGACCACCTCACCAAGGACTACCTGGCGATTTCCTACGTCCAGGGCGGTGTGCTCGCCGTGAAGGCGCGCGGCGCCGACCTGGGTTCCATGTGGCTGTGCCCGTACGACGACGTGCGGGACGCCGACGGCGCCTTCGGCTCCACCGAGGAGCGGGTCACCGGGCTGCTGCTGCCCTGCGGCGAGGACTTCGACGCCTTCCTGGCCGCGCTCGCCGGCGACCCGCCGGAGCTGGAGACGGTGGCGAACCTGATGGTGGACGGCGGCTTCGCCCGCGCCGTCCCGGTGGAGGGGTGAGGCAGCACATGGTCACGTTCGCGGAGGCGCAGGAACGCGCCGAGCGGTGGATCAACGCCGACGTCCCGGCCTACCTCGCGCGTGAGGTGCAGGTGCGGGAGTTCGACCGGGGCTTCGTGGTCTGGTCCGAGCCGAGGGACGGCGGTCCGACCTCGGACGACGGGGAGACCCGCATCGTCATCGCCCGGGACAGCGGCGACGCCACGCTCTGGCCCGCGCTGCCCGTGGGCGAGATCATCCGCCGCTGGGAGGAGATCTACGGCGCCGCGGCCGGCGCGGTCGCGGACGCCGTGCCGGAGCGGCCCCGGCGGATCGACCTGGAGGCGACGTCCTTCCTGCTGAGCCCGCCGCAGTGGCTGCAGGACGCGGCCGACCGGCTCGGCATCCCCGACCGTCGTGACGTTCCGGACGGCGCCCTGGGCGACACCGTCCCCACACCGCCGCGCGCCCCGGCCCCGGTCACCACGCCCGGTCCCGCCACGCCCACCCAGCCGTACGTCCCGACCCCGACCCCGCCGATGCCGATGCCGTACGGCGGCGCGCCCACCCCGCCGCCCGCGGCGTGGCGGGACGCCAACGACAGCCAGGGCGCGGGGGCGTCCGTGCCGCCGCCGGCGACCGTCTACGCGCCGCCGATCAGCGACTCGGACGACGCCCACACCCCGCCGCCGATGACGAGCGCCGACGCCAGCACCGAGCGGCTGCCCGGTGTGGCGGAGGCCGGGACGCCGCTGCCGCGGCCCCAGGCACAGGGCGGTTACGGCTACCCCGGCGCCGGAGGCGGCACACCGCCCCCGCCTCCGCCGCCCCCACCGGCTCCCGGGCCCGGCGCCTACGGTTACCCGGGCGGCTCGTCCACGCCCCCGCCGCCGGGGCCCCCGCCCTCCCCGTTCGGCGGTCCGGCCGTGGCCCCGCCGCCCCCGCCGCCGGTGGCCCAGCAGGGCCCGCCCCCGCCGCCGCCCGCGCCGTCCACCCCCGCCAGGCCCGCTCCCGGGGACGTGCACCACGCCGCGACGATGCTGTCCCGCCCGGACGGCCCGCCTCCCCCGCCCCCGCCGCCGCCCGGTCCCGGCCGCGGCGCCGCCGACGTGTCCGCCGCCGAGACCTCGAAGGCCGGTCCGCCCGGTCCGCCTGCGCCGCCGCCCGGTCCGGGCGTGCCCGGCACCCCTGCCGCCGGGTACGTGCCCACGCAGCTGGTGCAGCAGCTCCCCGCGAACGACCGGCCCGGTCCGCCCGCACCGCCGCAGCCGGCGGCCGGGGACGTGCACCAGGCCGCGACGATGCTGTCCCGTCCTGACGGCCCCGCCGGTGCGTCGGCACCGCCCCCGCCCCCTCCGCCGCCCGGTCCCGTCGCGGCGCCGCCGCAGCCCCCGGCGTACGGCTACCCCCAGCAGGCCCAGCCACAGCCGCCCACCGGGGTGCCCACGGTCGGCCCCGGCTACCTGGCCGTGCTCCGCTACCGCGCGCAGGACGGCTCGGAACAGCAGCTGATGCGCCGCTCCGCACCCGGCACGCCGCACCCGGAGTGGCAGATCCTGCACGAGCTGCGCGCCCTCGGCGTGCCGCCGCAGGCGGTGCTGGAGCTGCACACGGAGCTGGAGTCGTGCGACCTGCCGGGCGGCTACTGCGCCCGGATGATCCGCGAGACCTGGCCCCAGGTGCGGATCAGCAGTACCGCCCCCTACGGCAAGGACCACGCGAGCCGTCGCGCGGGCGTGCAGCACCTGCTGACGCACCTCGGCGAGCTGCACCAGGTGGCCAGTGCCCCGGCGCACGCGCACCCGCACCGGGTGCCGCTGCCCGAGCCGCACCAGGTCCAGCGGGTCCCCCCGATCCCGCTGGACGCGATCGGGCAGGAACTGGCGCAGTCCTTCGGGCCGCAGGGCGTGTTCCGCTTCGACCAGCGGGCGGTCGCCCGCCAGGGCGTGCCGGACCTCGTCGCGCAGACGCTCACCTGGTCCGGGCTGCCGGTGGACTTCGGGCCGTTCTTCTGGGCCCAGGCCCAGCCGGGGCGGCCGGTGCCGACCCTGGCGGAGCTGGCGGCCGAGCGCGGCGTGCAGCCGGCCCCCGACGCGGGCTCGTACCTGGTGATGGGCAATGACTTCGGCCGCCAGCTGTGCGTGCAGTACGGCACGGCGCACATCGTCGCGGTGCCGCTGGAGGCCGGGCCGGGCGGTGCGGCTCCCGTGCCGCAGTTCGTCAACTCCAGCCTCCCGGAGTTCGTCCGCTGCCTGGCACTGCTCGGGAAGATGTGGCGCTGGCGGCTGGGCCTGACACCCGAGCAGGCGGGCCGCTGGACGGTCGACTTCCAGAACCAGCTGGCCGCGCTCGACCCGGCGGCGGTGGCGTCGCCCGAGCACTGGTGGCCGGTGCTGATCGAGCAGATGTGGGACGGGATGCTCTAGGTCCCCGTACGGCGTCGCTCCGGCCGGTCTGCGGGCCGGTCGGAGTGTCGCGTTATGGGTAAATCCGGCAAATCCCCGAGAATAGGGGTATGAGCACGGCACACCCCCGCGGCGGCCACGGCTTCGCCACCGTCCGTGGCCGCGGGTACCGCACCGAACAGGTCGACCGCTTCCTGGAGGAGCTGTCCGAGGACCGCGACGCTGCCTGGGAGCGTGCCGCGCGGCTCACCGTCCTGGCCAACGAGATGACCGCGGAGTGCGCCGCGCTGCGCGAGGCGGTCTCCACGCTCTCGCCGCCCACGTACGAATCCCTCGGGAAGGGCGCGCTGGACCTGCTGCGGCTGGTCGAGGAGGAGGCCACCTCCGTACGTGAGCAGGCCGAGGAGGAGGCCCGGCACGCGCACGACGCGGCCGCGGCCGCCCGCCGCACGCTCATGGACGAGGCCCGCGCGGCCGCCCACGCCCGCCGCGGCACCGCCGACGAGCAGGCCGAGCAGGTGCTGGAGCAGGCCCGCGCCGACGCCGGGCGCGTGCTCGGCGACGCCCGCGAGGAGACCGGCCTGCTGCGGGACGAGGTCGCCCGGGAGCTCGACGCCGCGCGGCGGGAGGGCGAACAGGCGCTCGCCGAACTGGAGAAGGAGCACCGCGAGCGCTTCGACACCCAGGAGCACGAACTCGCGGAGGGCGAGGCCGGGGTCGATTCGCGCCTCGCCGAACTCACCTCCTACGCCGAGGCCATGGTGGACGACGCCCGCCGGGCCCTGGCGGAGACGGAGGAGGCCGCGCGGCGCCGCCAGGAGGAGGCCGACGCCACCGCCGCGGAACTCCTCGCCCAGGCCCGGGTGCGGGAGGAGCGCATCCGTCTCGCCGCCGAACGAGAACTGCGCGAGCACGAGGTCCGCCGGGAGGAGATCCGCGAGCACCTCGCCCACGTCCGCGGCAGCCTCGCCGCCCTCACCGGCCGCGAGACCCCCGACGCCGAGGAGGAACCGGGCCCCGCCTCCCCCGACGTGCCCTCCCCCTCACCCGGGGACGATCAGGAACCGTCGTAGGCGGGGAGCTCCCCGCTGTGCCGCCGCAGCCGCAGGGCGATCGGCTCATGCCGGTTGACGGGCGACATCGTCAACGTGATGACGCCCTCGCCGATCTCCACCGCCCAGGTGTCCTCGCGCTCCCTCAACTCGTCGGCGATGACCCGCATGCGCGCGTAGGTCTTCGCCTCCATGGGCTCACCGTACCGCCGGGTCCTCCTCCAGGACCGGGAAGCGGCGGGGGGCCACCAGGAGGACGGCGGCCAGGGACAGGACCGCCGCGACGGCCGCGCCGGCGTAGACGTGGTTGACCGCCGCCGCGACGGCGCGGCGCACGTGGTCGTCGATGTGCGCGGCGCCGGCGATGGAGTCGAGGTCGGTGCCGGAGCCGTGCAGGCGGGAGGCGAGGGTGGCGTTGGCGACGGCGCCGAAGACGGCCGCGCCGACGCTCTGGCCGACCTGGCGGCAGAAGAGGATCGACGAGGTGGCGGTGGCCCGTTCGCTCCACGGGACGGTGGACTGCACGCCGACGATCAGGGGGAGCTGGAAGAGCCCGAGGGCGGCACCGAGCAGCAGCATCACCAGGGTGGGCTGCCAGGCGGGGCCGGCGTACGGGAGCAGCACCAGGACGACGAGCACGACGGTGGCGGCCGCCATGCCCAGGGCGGCGGTGTTGCGGAAGCCGATGCGCAGGTAGACGCGGTTGCTGAGGGCGGCGGACAGCGGCCAGCTGAGCGTCATCACCGACAGCACGAAGCCCGCCGCGATCGGCCCGAGCCCGAGCACGGTCTGGGCGTACGTGGGGAGGAAGACCGTCGGCGCCACCATGAGGACGCCGAGCATGCCCAGGGCCAGGTTGACGGCGACGATCACCCGGCGCCGCCAGACCCAGCCGGGGATGATCGGCTCGGCGGCCCGGCGCTCGGCCCACACGGTGAGGGCGCCCAGGACGAGGCTGCCGCCGAGCAGCCACCACCGGGCGGGCCCGCCCTGGACGAGGCCGGTGATCAGCAGCCCGCCGGAGAGGAAGAGCAGCAGCGCGCCGGGCCAGTCGACGCGGTGCCGGGTTCGCTCGCCGACCCGCTCGCGCAGATGACGGGAGATGAGCAGGAGCGCGACCGCCCCGACGGGCAGGTTGATCAGGAAGATCCAGCGCCAGCTGGCGTACCCGGCGAACAGCCCGCCGCACAGCGGCCCGAGGACGGCGGAGACCGCCCAGACCGTGGAGATCGCCGCCTGGATGCGGCCGCGCTCCCTCAGCGGGTACAGGTCGCCGGCGATCGTCTGCACGGTCCCCTGGATGGCGCCGCCGCCGAGCCCCTGCACGATGCGGAAGGCGATCAGTCCGGCCATGTTCCACGCCCCGGCGCACAGCACGGAACCGAGCAGGAAGATCCCGATGCCGGTCAGCAGCACGGGCTTGCGGCCGAAGGTGTCGGCGAGCTTGCCGTAGACCGGGAGGGTCACCGTGACCGCGAGCAGGTAGCCGGAGAAGAGCCAGGAGAAGACGGAGAAGCCGCCCAGCTCGCCGACGATCTGCGGCACCGCGGTGGAGATGATCGTGGAGTCCATCGCCGCCAGCGCCATGGCCATCATCAGCGCGGCGACCACCGGGCCGCGCCGCTGCGGCGCCTTCCCGGAAGCGGTGGCGGCTGCGGTCGCGGTCTGCTCGGTGCGCTCCACGGGACCCCCTGGTTGTGTGTACGACACACGATTTCATGCCGGCCCCCCGTGCGCACAGGGGGTTCCCGCAGGCCGGACGGCGGGGCTTGAACCTCCCGCGACCGGAGGGTGCAGGCTCGACCCCGAGCCGGGTCCGCCGAAAGGTGCAGTCCCCCTAGGGGTCCCACCGAACTTTCTCCTACCCCCGGTTCGTACCGGCGGAGGACGAGGGAGCCCTCCTGGGCTCCCTAGCCTTCTGGTGGGGGTAACCCCCGGGCCGATACGGAGACCCGCACCATCGTTCCGGCCCCCTCCCCGAAGCCAGTCTTGGTACGCGACGCAGCACGCCCGGAAACGGCGGCGCACCACTCGAACAGGAGCATCCACGTGACAACGGCAGTATCGATTCCCAAGTCCGGGGGCAGCGGAGAACGTACGGCCGTGGCCGCCCGGGCCCGTCAGGTCACCAAGGCGTACGGCTCGGGCGAGACCCGGGTCGTGGCCCTGGACGCGGTCGACGTCGACATCGACCGCGGCCGCTTCACCGCGATCATGGGGCCCTCCGGCTCCGGCAAGTCGACCCTGATGCACTGCCTCGCCGGTCTCGACACCGTGACCGACGGCCGGATCTGGGTCGGTGAGACCGAGATCACCAAGCTGAAGGACAAGAAGCTCACCCAGCTGCGGCGGGACAAGATCGGCTTCATCTTCCAGGCCTTCAACCTGCTGCCGACCCTGAACGCGGCCGAGAACATCACGCTGCCCATGGACATCGCCGGCCGCAAGGCCGACCCCCAGTGGCTGCAGCGGGTCGTGGAGACTGTAGGCCTGGCCGGCCGCCTCAAGCACCGGCCCGGCCAGCTCTCCGGCGGTCAGCAGCAGCGCGTCGCCGTGGCCCGTGCCCTCGCGGCCCGGCCGGAGATCATCTTCGGTGACGAGCCGACCGGCAACCTCGACTCGCGCGCCGGCGCCGAGATCCTCGGCTTCCTGCGCCGCTCGGTCGACGAACTCGGCCAGACCATCGTCATGGTGACGCACGACCCGGTCGCCGCCTCGTACGCCGACCGCGTCCTCTACCTCGCCGACGGGCGGATCGTCGACGAGATGCGCGACCCGACCGCCGACTCCGTCCTGGAGCGCATGAAGGACTTCGACGCCCGCGGGAGGACGTCGTGACCGTCGTCAAGACCTCGATGCGCAACTTCGTCGCGCACAAGGGACGCATGGCGCTGTCCGCCATCGCCGTCCTCCTGTCGGTGGGCTTCGTCTGCGGCACGCTCGTCTTCACCGACACCATGACGTCCACCTTCGACAAGCTCTTCGCCGCCACCGCCTCGGACGTCACGGTCACGCCCAAGGGCGCGCCCGGCAACGACGAGATGCAGATGACCGCCAAGGCGGCCACCGTGCCCGCCGCCACCGTCGCGCGGCTGAAGGAGGTCGACGGCGTCAAGTCCGCGTCGGGCGAGGCCAACAGCCAGACCCTGACCGTCACCGACGCCGCCGGGGAGAACCTCGGCCCGACCTCCGGTGCTCCCACCATCGGCACCAACTGGGACTCCACCGAGCTGCGTTCGGTCGACGTCACCTCCGGCCACGCCCCGCGCGGCCCCACCGAGGTGATGGTCGACGCCGACACCGCCGACAAGAAGCACCTCGAACTGGGCGACGAACTGCGCGTGATCGCCATCCCCGGCGAGTTCCGGGCCCGGATCAGCGGCATCGCCACCTTCAAGGTCACCAACCCCGGTGCGGCGATCTTCTACTTCGACACCGCCACCACCCAGACCAAGCTGCTCGGCGCCAAGGACGTCTTCAGCAGCGTCGGGCTGACCGCGAAGCCCGGGGTCAGTGACGAGCAGCTGAAGAAGAACGTCACCGCCGCCCTCGGCTCCACCGCCGGCTACAAGGTGCAGACCCAGGCCGAGTGGACCGCCGAGAACCAGAACGACATCGCCGGCTTCCTCGACGTCATCAAGTACGCGATGCTCGGCTTCGCCGGGATCGCCGTCCTCGTCGGCGTCTTCCTCATCGTCAACACCTTCTCGATGCTGGTCGCCCAGCGCACCCGGGAGATCGGCCTGATGCGGGCCATCGGCGCCAGCCGCCGCCAGGTCAACCGCTCGGTGCTGGTCGAGGCGCTGCTGCTCGGCGTGGTGGGCTCCGTGCTCGGCATCGGCGGCGGCGTCGGGCTCGCCGTCCTGCTCATGAACCTCATGGGCAGCGCGGGCATGAACCTCGACACCTCCTCCCTGACGATCAAGGCCTCCACCCCGGTCATCGGGCTGGTCCTCGGCGTCGTGGTGACCGTCCTCGCCGCCTACCTGCCCGCCCGGCGGGCCGGCAAGGTCTCCCCGATGGCCGCGCTGCGCGACGCCGGCACCCCCGCCGACGCCCGCGCCGGCAGGGTGCGCGCCTCGATCGGCGTCGTCCTCACCCTCGCGGGCGCCGCCGCCCTCGTCGCCGCCGTGCAGGCCACCAAGGCCGCGGACGGCTCGATGTTCCTCGGCCTCGGCATCCTGCTCACCCTGGTCGGCTTCGTGGTCGTCGGGCCGCTGCTCGCCGGCGTCGTCGTCCGGGTGATCAGCGCGGGCGTCCTGCGGGTCTTCGGCCCGGTCGGCCGCCTCGCCGAGCGCAACGCGCTGCGCAACCCCCGGCGCACCGGCGCCACCGCCGCCGCCCTCATGATCGGCCTCGCGCTCGTCGCCGGCCTGTCGGTGGTCGGCTCCTCCATGGTGGCCTCGGCGACCGACCAGCTCGACAAGTCGGTGGGCGCGGACTTCATCATCGCCTCCGACAGCGGCCAGCCGATCACCCCGCAGATCGAGCAGGCCATCAAGGCCGCGCCGCACCTCGCCCACGTCACCGACTACAAGTCCCTCGACGTCAAGCTCACCGCCCCCGACGGGTCGGTGTCCGACACCTCCCTGTCCGCCGCGGACCCGACGTACGCCCAGGACCTCCAGGTCAAGACGGTCGCCGGCGAGCTGTCGGCCGCCTACGGCGCCAACGCGATGTCGGTCGGCGAGAACTTCGCCGACAAGCACAAGGTCAAGCTCGGGGACGAGCTCGCCGTCCGCTTCGCGCACGGCGAGACCGCCACGCTGACGGTCGCCGCCATCACCTCCGCGGACACCGTCTTCGACCAGGGCGCGATGTACACCAACATCACGACCGCGGCGCGCTACGTGCCGGCCGACCGGATGCCGATCAACGACATCATGTTCGCCGCCGCCAAGGACGGGCAGCAGGACGCGGCGTACGCCGGGCTCAAGAAGGCGCTGCACGACTTCCCGCAGGTCCAGGTCCGCAACCAGGCCGACTACAAGCAGCTGCTCAAGGACCAGATCGGCCAGCTGCTCAACCTGATCTACGGCCTGCTGGCCCTGGCGATCATCGTCGCGATCCTGGGCGTCGTGAACACCCTGGCCCTGTCGGTGGTGGAGCGCACCCGGGAGATCGGCCTCATGCGGGCGATCGGCATGTCGCGGCGGCAGCTGCGGCGCATGATCCGCCTGGAGTCGATCGTCATCGCCCTCTTCGGCGCGGTGCTCGGCCTCGGCCTCGGCATGGGCTGGGGCGCCTCGGCCCAGCAGCTGCTGGCGCTCCAGGGGCTCGGGATCCTGGAGATCCCCTGGCCGACGATCATCACCGTCTTCATCGGCTCGGCCTTCGTCGGACTCGCCGCGGCGCTGGTGCCCGCGTTCCGGGCGGGGCGGATGAACGTGCTGGGCGCGATCGCGACGGAGTAGCGCGCGGAGCGCGCTGCGGCCCCGGGTACGCGCCTTGCGTGCCCGGGGCCGCCGTCGTGTGCGGCGCCGCGTTTGTTGCGGTGGGGGATGCCCGCCGCAGGCGCGAACGACCCGCACACGACCACCGGGCAGCCCGGCGCGGCCACCCGCAGGCGCGAAGACTCGCACTGACCGCCCCGGGTGGGAGCACCCCCCACGGCCACCCCGGGGGGCCGCGCGCAAACGACCCCGCACAGGTTGCGGCGCCGGGTGTCCGCGGAGCGTCGTACGCTGGGACACCCCGGCTCGTTCGACGCGTCGGGCTGTTCGCGTTGCCCCGCCTGTCTGCCTCTGGGACGGAAAGCCACATGAGCCTGAACGGTCTGCTCGACGTCGTCGTGGACGACCCCGCGCTCGCGGAGGCGGTCCGCGGTGCCGCGGACGGCAACCGCCCGCACGTCGACCTGGTGGGTCCGCCCGCCGCCCGCCCGCTGGCCCTGGCCGCGCTCGCGGCCCGCGCCGGCCGCACCCTGCTGGCGGTGACGGCGACCGGCCGCGAGGCCGAGGACCTGGTCGCGGCCCTGCAGTCGCTGCTGCCCGAGGACTCCGTCGTGGAGTACCCGGCCTGGGAGACGCTGCCGCACGAGCGGCTGTCGCCCCGCTCGGACACCGTGGGCCGCCGCCTGGCCGTGCTGCGCCGGCTGGCGCACCCCAGCAAGGACGACCCGACCGCCGGCCCGGTACGCGTCGTGGTCGCGCCGATCCGCTCCGTGCTGCAGCCGCAGGTCAAGGGCCTGGGCGATCTGGTCCCGGTGGCCCTGCGCACCGGGACGACCGCCGATCTGAACGACGTCGTGGACGCCTTGGCGGCCGCCGCGTACGCCCGGGTGGAGCTGGTGGAGAAGCGCGGCGAGTTCGCCGTGCGCGGCGGGATCCTGGACGTCTTCCCGCCCACCGAGGAGCATCCGCTCCGGGTGGAGTTCTGGGGCGACGACGTCGAGGAGATCCGCTACTTCAAGGTGGCCGACCAGCGCTCGCTGGAGGTCGCCGAGCACGGCCTGTGGGCGCCGCCCTGCCGGGAGCTGCTGCTCACCGACGAGGTGCGGGCGCGCGCCGCCGAGCTGGCCGAGGAGCACCCGCAGCTGCGCGAACTGCTGGACAAGATCGCCCAGGGCATCGCCGTGGAGGGCATGGAGTCCCTCGCCCCGGTGCTGGTGGACGACATGGAGCTGCTGCTGGACGTGCTGCCGGCCGGGTCGATGACCGTGGTCTGCGACCCGGAGCGGGTCCGTACCCGGGCCGCCGACCTCGTGGCGACCAGCCGGGAGTTCCTGGAGGCCTCCTGGGCGGCCTCCGCAGGGGGCGGCGAGGCGCCGATCGACCTGGGCGCGGCCTCGCTGTGGAGCATCGCCGACGTGCGCGACCGGGCCCGTGAGCTGGGCGTCCCCTGGTGGTCGGTGAGCCCGTTCGCGGCCGATGACGAGCTGGACGCGGACACCCTCAAGCTCGGCATGCACGCCCCCGAGGTCTACCGGGGCGACACCGCCCGGGCGCTGGCCGACACCAAGGGCTGGCTCGCCGAAGGCTGGCGCGCGGTCTACGTCACCGAGGGCCACGGTCCCGCCGCCCGCATCGTGGAGGTGCTGGGCAACGAGGGCATCGCCGCGCGCCTCGACACGGGTCTCGACGGGCCGGTCGAGCCCTCCGTGGTCCATGTGGCCTGCGGCTCGCTGGAGAGCGGCTTCGTCGACCCCGCCCTGAAGATCGCGGTGCTCACCGAGACCGACCTGTCCGGCCAGAAGTCCTCCACCAAGGACATGGGCCGCATGCCGTCCCGGCGCCGCAAGACCATCGACCCGTTGACGCTGCAGGCGGGCGACTTCATCGTGCACGAGCAGCACGGCGTCGGCCGCTACGTGGAGATGGTGCAGCGCACCGTCCAGGGCGCCACCCGTGAGTACCTGGTGGTCGAGTACGCCCCGGCGAAGAAGGGCCAGCCGGGGGACCGGCTGTTCGTGCCGACCGACCAGCTGGAGCAGATCACCAAGTACGTCGGCGGCGAGGCGCCCTCGCTGCACCGCCTCGGCGGCGCGGACTGGACGAAGACCAAGGCGCGCGCCAAGAAGGCGGTCAAGGAGATCGCCGCGGACCTGATCCGGCTGTACTCCGCCCGCATGGCGGCGCCCGGCCACACCTTCGCGCCGGACACCCCCTGGCAGCGGGAGCTGGAGGACGCGTTCCCGTACGCGGAGACCCCGGACCAGCTCACCACGATCGCCGAGGTCAAGGAGGACATGGAGAAGTCGGTCCCGATGGACCGGCTGATCTGCGGCGACGTCGGCTACGGCAAGACCGAGATCGCGGTGCGGGCGGCCTTCAAGGCGGTGCAGGACGGCAAGCAGGTCGCCGTCCTGGTGCCCACCACGCTGCTGGTGCAGCAGCACTTCGGCACCTTCTCCGAGCGCTACTCGCAGTTCCCGGTCGTGGTGAAGGCGCTGTCCCGCTTCCAGAGCGACAGCGAGGCCAAGGCGGTCCTGGAGGGCCTGCGCGAGGGGTCCGTGGACGTCGTCATCGGCACCCACCGCCTGTTCTCGTCGGAGACCAAGTTCAAGGACCTGGGCCTGGTCATCGTCGACGAGGAGCAGCGCTTCGGCGTGGAGCACAAGGAGCAGCTGAAGAAGCTCCGCGCCAACGTCGACGTGCTGACCATGTCCGCCACGCCCATCCCGCGCACCCTGGAGATGGCGGTCACGGGCATCCGCGAGATGTCGACGATCACCACCCCGCCGGAGGAGCGGCACCCGGTGCTGACCTTCGTCGGCCCGTACGAGGAGAAGCAGATCGCCGCCGCGGTCCGCCGCGAACTGCTGCGCGAGGGCCAGGCCTTCTACATCCACAACCGGGTGGAGAGCATCGACAAGGCCGCCGCGCGGCTGCGCGACCTGGTCCCCGAGGCGCGGATCGCCACCGCGCACGGGCAGATGGGCGAGTCGGCGCTGGAGCAGGTCGTGGTGGACTTCTGGGAGAAGAAGTTCGACGTGCTGGTCTCCACGACGATCGTCGAGTCGGGCATCGACATCTCCAACGCCAACACCCTCATCGTCGAGCGGGGCGACAACTTCGGCCTCTCCCAGCTGCACCAGCTGCGGGGCCGGGTCGGCCGCAGCCGCGAGCGCGGTTACGCCTACTTCCTGTACCCGCCGGAGAAGCCGCTCACCGAGACCGCCCACGAGCGGCTGGCGACGATCGCCCAGCACACCGAGATGGGCGCCGGCATGTACGTGGCCATGAAGGACCTGGAGATCCGCGGCGCGGGCAACCTGCTCGGCGGCGAGCAGTCCGGGCACATCGCGGGCGTCGGCTTCGACCTGTACATCCGCATGGTCGGCGAGGCCGTCGCCGACTACCGGGCCGGCCTGGAGGCGGGCGGCGGAGAGGTCGAGGAGGCCCCGCTGGAGGTGAAGGTCGAGCTGCCGGTCGACGCGCACGTCCCGCATGACTACGCGCCCGGCGAGCGGCTGCGTCTGCAGGCGTACCGGTCGATCGCCGCGGTGAACTCCGAGGAGGACATCAAGGCCGTCCGCGAGGAGCTCACCGACCGCTACGGCAAGCTCCCGGAGCCGGTGGAGAACCTGCTGCTGGTCGCCGGGCTGCGGCTGCTGGCCCGCCGTCTGGGGGTCTGCGACATCACCCTGCAGGGCAACAACGTGCGCTTCTCGCCGGTCGAGTTGCGCGAGTCGCAGGAGCTGCGGCTGAACCGCCTCTACCCCCGCACGGTCGTGAAGCAGGCGGCCAAGCAGATCCTGGTGCCGCGCCCCACCACGGCGCGGATCGGCGGCAAGCCGGTGGTCGGCCGGGAACTGCTCGCGTGGACGGCGGAGTTGCTGACCGCGGTCCTGGACAACTGAAGCCTCGGGGGACGCGAAAGGGCCCCGTCCGCGCGAGGTCGAGATGCGCGGACGGGGCCCTGTCGCCCCGGAGGCTTCCCGCGGCTCAGCCCAGCAGGCGCCGCAGGTTCAGCCGGCCCCACAGCAGGCTGGTGGAGAACGACAGCACCATGACCGCCAGGACCAGCCCGACCAGCAGCACCGCGGCCACCGGTCCGCTCAGGTCCGGCGAGACCACGCGGTGGACGAGTTCCTCGACGAAGAGCACGTGCACCATGTACGCGCCCAGCGCCGCGCCGGCCAGGTGCTTCAGGCGCGGCCGGAAACGCTCCGGGACGCGGATCCGGCTGACCAGCAGCAGGACGCAGACGCTCATCGCGGCCACGAACAGGTGGGCGTTGGGGATCACGTAGTGGACCCGCGTGTTGTACCAGAGGCACGCGGCCATGGTGAGCGGCAGCAGCACGGCCAGCCACCGGCGCCACGGGACGGCGCCGGCCGGCAGGGCGAAGAGCATGGCGCCGCCGACCGCGTACACCAGGGAGTAGGTGCCGAAGCCCCAGGCCACGGGGGGCAGGTCGGTGTGGGTCAGGTCCGAGACCAGGGCGATGACGCTCGGCAGGACCGCGATGCCCAGCAGCGCCGCCCCCAGCCCCCAGGGCCGCTTGCCGTCCTTGATCAGCATCGCGAAGGCGAGCAGCACGATGATCGGGATGTAGTTGTACATGAACCACAGGTGGTAGGCGGGCTGCACGGAGCCGAGGAGCGAGTCCCTCGCGAGCTCGGTCATGGGCCGCTCGTTGCGGTCCCGCAGCCAGGCCCACACCAGGTAGACCGCCGTCCACGCGAAGAGCGGGACGGTGTTGCGGACGATCCTCTGCCACATCCGGGCGCTGTCCCGCGGCGGGGCGCCGACCAGCACCGCCCATCCGGCGATGGCGAAGTACATGGGCACCGCGAAGGGGTTGACCGCCTCGGCCACGTGCCCCGCCCAGTACGTCGCGGCCCCGTGCGACGCGTCGTTCCCGGTGGAGCGGATGAACTGGGAGCCCACGTGCCCCAGCATGACGGTGGCGGAGCACAGCAACCGCATCAGGTCGATGTCGTAGCGGTGTTCCCGCGCGTCGGCGGAGTGTCCGGGGGAAGCGGAACTGCGCTGCAACGGCAGTCGCACGGCTGTTTCATTCGACACCGCGTGATGATCGGGCACAGGGGTGTCGTGGAACCGAACGGTCGCCCAACTCCCCGGGTCCTGGCGGTATCGGAACGGTCTCGGTCCGGCGGGCGGCCCGGTGGCCGCGGCGGTATGCCCGTTCACCCGTGATTCGCCCTGATGTGGTGGGGGGTTCGTCCGGCGTCATCGGAGCGGGCTTTCCCTCACCCCTTCGGGTGTCATTGTCCGATGGCCGGAACGCGTGAGTGACGCCGGGTCCCCTCGTCCCGCCTGGTGTTTCCCTCCCGGTCCGGCGTCCGGAGGTGCCGGAGGGCGGCTTGCCCGGTGCGGGGCGCGGGGCTAGCGTCCGGCATCGCTGGACGGATTGTCCGGCGTGGATGGACGGCGCCGGGGCGCCCGCCCACGCCGGGGTGTCCGTCCCGCGCGCCGATGACTCCCGGGCCCGGGGATCCGCCGTCCCATCCCCCTTTCCATGGACGGATCCCCGGGACCCGGGCTCACCACCCAGCCCCCGGAGGAACACGTGCCCGGACCACACCCGCCCGCCCGGCGCCGCGCATGACGCACGGACCCTGGGACCTGCTCGCCCGCGGGGGACTGGACGTCCTGTCCCTCATGGCGCTGGTGGGCCTGCTCTACCGGCGCGGCTGCCCGGCCCCGCAGATGCCGCTGGTGCTGACGGCCCTCAACGTCGGCCTGTTCGCGGCGATGAGCGCGATGGGCGCGGGCTCGTTCCCGGCCGGGGTGGGCTTCGGGCTGTTCGGGATGCTCTCCCTGGTCCGGCTGCGCAGCACCGCCTTCACCGCCCGGGATGTCGCGTACACCTTCACGGCGCTGGTGATCGCCCTGTGCGGGGGCCTGCCGCAGCGCGAGATCTGGTTCGTCGTGGCGCTGGACGTGCTGCTGCTCGCGGCCGTCCTGGTCGTCGACGACCCGCACGCCCACCGGCCGACCCGGGTGGTGCGCCTCACCCTGGACCGCCTGTACGCGGACCCCGCGGCGATCCACCGGGAGGTCGTGCTGCGGTTCGGCCAGGAACCGCTGGCGGTGCTCGTGGACGAGGTCGACTTCGTGCGCGAGACGACCCGGGTCTCGGTCCGCTACCGCGGCGACTCGCCCCTGGGCTGGGGGCTGCCGGACGACGCTGCGGGGCCGGCCGCCGGACGGGGCGGCCAGGACAGCCTGCTCGAGAGCAGGCTCGTGTGACCGGCCCGGAGGGCTTCGCCGAGGCGCTCGGACTGGCCCGGCTGCGCGGGGCGACCCTCGCCGAGGTCGACGCCGCCGCGGCACTGCAGCACCGGGTCGACCGCAAGTACCTGCTGCCGGCCCTGTCCGCGCGCTGCCTGGTCGCCGCCCTGGCGCCGACGCACCACGTGCTGGACGTCGGCGGCCGCCGCACCACCGGGTACCGCAGCACGTACTTCGACACCGCCGGGCTCGGCGCCTGGTACGCGCATGTGCAGGGGCGCAGGCGCCGTTGGAAGGTCCGCACCCGGCTCTACGTCGAGGACGGGCTGTGCCGCGTCGAGGTCAAGACCAAGGACGGCCGCGGCGCCACGGTCAAGCACGCCCGCACCCTGGCCGCCCGGGAGTACGGCCTCATCGGCGCCGGGGCGGCCGCCTTCGTCGACGAGGTGCTCGGCGCCGCCGGGGTCCCGGTCCGCTCCGGGCTGCTGTCCCCCGCCGGGGAGATCCGCTACGTCCGCGCGGCCCTGGCCGACCTGGCGGCCGGTAGCCGGGTCACCTTCGACGGCCGGCTCACCTGCCACCGCGGCCGGGCGACGGCGGCGCTGAACCACGGCTTCGTCCTCGTCGAGACCAAGGGCGGTCCCCGTCCGGGCACCGCCGACCGGCTGCTGATGGGCCTGGGGGTACGGCCGCTGCCGCTCAGCAAGTACGTGGTGGGACAGGCCCTGCTCGTCCCGGGCCTGCCCGGCAACGACGTGCGCCGCCTGGTGCGGCACTGCTTCCACGCCCCCGCGCGCGCCGAACCGGCGGCCCGGGTCCCCGTCCCGGCCGGACCCGCGTGGTGAGCACGGCCCACCGCAGGGCGCCCGCCCGCCCCCGGGCCCCCCGTACGGGCCGCCGGTACCCGGCCGTCGCCGTGGCCGCCGTGGCCGCGGCGGTCCTCGGCCTGATCGGCACCCACGTCACCGCCCCCGCGGACCCCGGGGCGGGCGGCGCGGTGCGGCGGATCGAGCAGGACCCGCCGCCCCCGCTGTTCCCGGACGCCGAACTGCGCGGCTGGACCACGCGGCTCGACGCGCAGCAGCGGGCCGCCGACGCGCTCTACGCCCGGTGGCGGTCGGGGCATGGCACCGCCCGCGACGACCCGGCGTTCGTCCGCTGGGCGGCGGACCAGGTGCCCGATCCGCCCGCCGAAGCCGTACGCGCCGCCGGACTCGGGCAGGTCCGCCGTCTCGCCCGTACGCGCACCGCCGCCGGCCGGACGGCCGCCGCGTGGCTCGCCGTCCACGGGGAGCGGGACATCTGGCGCCTGTACCTGGACGACCGGCGCGAACTGATGCCCCGCGCCGAGGGCGAGGCCGCCCGGGCCCGCCTGGACGCGGCGCTGGAGCTGGCCGGCACGATCAGCGGCCGGCTCGCCGGGCACTACCGGCGGTCCCGTCCCTCCGCCCTCGATCCCGCCTTGGGCCCGGCCCGTAAGCCCACCCCGGCCGCCGATTGCGCCTGCGCCTACCCGGCGGCGCCCGCGGCCCTCTCCTCCGCGGCGGTCGCCGTCCTCACCGCCCTGGCCCCGCGGCGCGCCGCCGAGTACCGCTGGATGCAGGTCCAGGTGGTGCACGCCCGGCTCTACACCGCCGACCACCTTCGGGACGACCTCCTCGCCGGTGCCCTGCTCGGCGCACTGGTCGGCGACTACATCCGGGCGGCGGACACCGCCGGGACGAGTCGTGCATGATCCACGACACCCCCGGTGACCTGCGACGCGACCGCGCCTCCACATCGGATTCACCTGGACGCCATCCCGAGGTGGCCGATGTTCATCCGGTTCGCACCCCCCGGCTCCCACGGTGTCCCATAGTCTGCCCGGGCAGGTGATATCGGACATCAACCGGAATGGATCCATGCACATCGCCGTCTTCGCCGAGGCCCCCGCGGCCGCCGGCCTCGCCGCCGCGCTGCGCGGCGCCGACTCCTCCGGGGAGCACCTCGTCACCATCGTCCTGTCGGAGGGCGCCGGCCGGGCCGGATGGGCGGACACCGACGGCGGCACGCCGCCGCACCGGCTGTTCCGCGCCGGGGAGCCGGTGGGAGCCGCCGACCTGCCGTACGAGACCGGTGAGCGCATGCGGCGGTTCGCGGAGGAGGGCGGCGTCGACCGGATCGTGCTGCTGGACGACCGGACGCCGGGCGGCGCCCAGGTGGTCCGCGCCCTGAGCGGCCGTCTGCCCGTCGTCCTCGTGCAGGACCGCCCGCTGGACTTCCGGTACCGCGACCTGGCCGCGGCCCGCCGCGAGCCCGCGCTGGCCTGGGGGAACAGCGGACTGTCCACCGTCTGTGTGCACGGTCCCGCCACCCGCCGCGCCCTGGTCCACCGCACCTGGGCGCACGACATCCCCGCCGTGGTCACCGGTGCCCCCGGGTTGAGCGACGACCCCCAGCTGCTGCGTGTCGCGCACACCGTGAAGGCGGGCCGCCGGGCCGGCGCCCCCGGATCGGCCTTGCGGATGCTGGTCCTGGACGGACTGGCGGACGTTGCCGAGGCGCTGCGCTCCCACGGTGAGGTCGACGAGTACGCCGAGCTGCCGGAACCCGGACGGCTGTCCGGCTACGACCTCGTGGTCGCCGCCCGCGAGCCCGTCTGGCCGGCCGTGCTGCGCGCCGGCGTGGCGCTCGTCCACCACATGCCCGGGGAGCAGAACCGGCTGCTGCCCGCGGTCAAGCACCCCCTGGTGCGGAACACCGCCTCCGTCGAGGAGGTCCTGCAGGTCGCGACGCGGCTGAAGGTGGACGGCGTCTTCGCGGGCAACCCCACGGGTGAGCCGGTGGAGCACTTCCTCTACCTGGGTGACGACTCGGCCGGGCGCGTCCTGAGCGCCGTGGTGGAGGCCGTGCCCGTGGCGCCCCGGGAGGCGCGCGCGGGCGGTGCGCCGATCCCCGCCCCCCGCCGGGAGAGCGTCGCCGACCGGGCGCTGGCGGACATCAGGACCCGCATGTGGCGCCCGCGCTCCCTCGCCGTCCTCGGCACCGATTTCGGCTACGTCACGGGAGTGGCGCTGCCCGTCCTGACCTACACCCAGGACCTGGTCTCGCGCGGCCCGGTCGACGTGCGCTACCTCGACATAGGGGCGTTCGCCAACGTCGGCGAGATACTGAACGCCCTCAAGGGCGCCGAGCGGGTCATGATCAACAGCTTCGGCTTCTTCTGGCGGCACTGGCTCGGCAACCGGGTGGTCCGCGCGCTGCTCGACAGCGGCACGGAGGTGTCCGTCTACGTCCACGTGACGCAGTACATCTTCGAGAAGGAGGCCGTCGAGCACGCCGAGCGCCACCAGGGACTGCTGGAGCTGCTGCCGCGGCTGCGGCTGCTGTGCGTGTCCCGGGCGCAGGCGGACTACTACCGCAAGCAGGGCGCCGTGGACCCCGTGGTGGTCTACAACACCGTCCCCCGCGACCCCGGGGTGCGCCGTGCCCGCCCGGAGGTGTCCGCCGAGCCCCGCATCGTCATGGTCGGCACCGTGCAGGACCGCAAGGGCGCCGACCTCTTCTCACGGGTGGCCGAGCGCGCCGCGCTCCTGGGCCTGCCCTGGCGCTTCAGCTGGCTGGGCCACCGCATGGGCGCGATGTCGGACCGTACGCTCCTGTCCTCCCACGTCGACTGGCGAGGTGCCCTGCCGCGCCGGCGAATCCGCGAGGAGCTGGCCGAGTCGGACGTGCTCTTCCTGTCCAGCGAGGACGACCCCATGCCGCTCGCCGCCGTCGAGGCCGTGCAGCAGCGCCTGCGGGTCGTCAGCCACCACGGCATCGGCACGCACGAGATCCTCTCCGGCGTGCGCGGCTACCGCGGTTTCCCCGAGTACACGCCGGAATCGGCCCTCGCGGCGATCGCCGACGTGCTCGGCGACGAAGTCGAGGAAACGGGGTACACGGAGGTCCAGGAACTGTTCGACATCACCCGGTTCGGAGAGCGGATGGACCTCGCGTTGGGGCTGACGGGCACGGACGGCCCGGCCGCCCCGCCCGGTGATCCGCTGCCCACCGTGCCCGCGATGACGGACCGGACCCCCGCCGCCCACCTCGCGCACGTCAGGAAACTGGCCGGCGCGGGCCGGACCGCGGACGCCCTCGCCTACGGTGCCCGTGTACTCCGCAACCATCCGATCCTGGAGCTCGACCGGACCCTGGCCGAGCTCCGCGAGCGCACCCGGGAGTGACCGCCGATCTCCGCCCAGACGACCACCGCCGCCCCCGCCCTCACCACCGGTCACGCGACCGGGACGGGCGAGGCGCCCACCGCGCCCGCCGCCCGGCCGCGTGAGCACAGATACGACATCGACCTGCTGCGCGTCCTGTGCTCCATCGGTGTCATCGTCTGCCACGCCGCCGGCCAGCTCCTCAACGCCGTGGGCCGCGAGCCCTCCGGCGGCCGGCCCGTCTACTGGACCGGGCTCGTCTCGGACGGGCTGACCCGGTGCGCGGTGCCGCTGTTCTTCGCGATCGCCGGCTGGGTCGTGCTGGTCGGCGCGACCCCCCGGGACGGCACGCAGGTCCGCGGACGGCTGACCCGCATCGTGGTGCCGATGGGCGTGTGGACCGCCGCGTACCTCGCCTGGGACTGGATCCGGGACACCAACTCCCGTCCCACGCAGCGGCTGGCCTTCGAGTCGCTGTTCGGCTCGATCCAGCCCGCGTACCACCTCTGGTACCTGTACGCCTACGTGCCGGTGATCCTGCTGCTCTCGCTCGCCGCGCTGATCAAGGCGGGGAAGCGGCCCTGGGGCCTGGGCGTGCTGCTCGTCCTGCTGGCCGTCGCGCCGACCTTCATGGGCGACCTCGGCAAGGTCCTCCACGTGAACCTGCCCGACTTCGAGTGGAACCTGTCCCCGTACCAGGTCGCGTACGCCGCCGCCGGGTCCGCGCTGCTCGCGCTGCCGCTCGCGGCCACCACCGGCCGCCGCCGGCGGCTGAGGTGGCTGGCGGCAGGGGTCTGCGCGTGGGCGGCGGTGGTCGCGTACGAGCACTGGGTGCACTACCCCTCGCCCTACGCGGGCCTCGCCGTGCCGTTCCTGGGGGGCGCGCTGGTGATGGCCCTCAACCGGATCAGCATCCCGGAGCGCTTGCGCCCGCTGGTGTCCCGGCTCGGCGGTGCGGCCTTCGGCGCCTACCTGGTGCACCTGATGTTCCTGCGGGCGCTCGCCCCGCACCTCGTCTCCGCCGACGCTGGCTGGCCGGGCGCCGTCCTCATGATCACGCTGCTCGTGACGGGGACCGTGGTGCTCTCCTTCGCCGCCAGCCTGCTGTGGACGCTCCTGCGGCTCAACCGCTGGCTGGGCTGACCCCCGGGGGCACCGGAGCACATGACGGAGGGGCGCCGTGTCGCTGACACGGCGCCCCTCCTGAAGGACCGGTTCCCCGGGGAGGCTCAGCCGAGGACGGTCTTCAGCTTCGCCACGTTGTCCTGCGTCACCTTCCACAGCGCCTCCTGGCGCCCGTGGACGTCGGCGACGGTCGCCGACAGGTTGTCCAGGATGCCGATG
Source organism: Streptomyces sp. NBC_00510 (assembly GCA_036013505.1). Taxonomy (NCBI): domain Bacteria; kingdom Bacillati; phylum Actinomycetota; class Actinomycetes; order Kitasatosporales; family Streptomycetaceae; genus Streptomyces; species Streptomyces sp. NBC_00510. The sequence goes on from CP107851.1 coordinate 5,794,299, forward strand.
GAGCGCTCCGCGAGAATCGCGCCGAGGTTCCGGTCGTGGACCGAGACGCCCCACTCCGGGCGCTCGATGTCGGACAGGAAGTACGCCATCTTCGGGTGGGAGATGAGGCTGATGATGGGCGTGCCGCAGCCGAACGGGATCATGCCCGCGTGGCCGCGCATGCCGATCACCAGCTTGGTGCGCGCGAAGGCGGTGCGCAGCTGGTCGGTGTCGAAGTCGTACATCGGCTCGACCGGCAGCGAGATGCCGTACTCACGCCTCAGGTCGAAGACGAAGCGCTCGTCGTCCAGCGCGTGGGCGGCGTAGCGCACCTCGGCGTGCTTGCCGATGGCACGGACCGCGGTGGCCATCTCCCGGAGGAAGTGGTCGTAGTCGTGGCCGAAGCGCAGCCCGGCGCGGTCGTAGGCGCAGTTGATCAGCACCGTGTCGTCCCGCTCCACCGGGTCCTGCCAGCCGGGCACCAGCTGGCGGGAGACGGTGGTCGGGCAGGGCTGGAAGAGCACCCGGTCCTGCAGCTCCGCGGGGAGCAGCGCACGGACCTTCTCCACCGAGCCGTGGTTGCGCAGACCGAAGAACGCCGACTTGGAGACCAGCAGCCGCAGGCTCTCCTCGAAACGGCGGCGCGTGTACGACTGGCCGTCGAAGGCGTTGTAGCCCACCGCGAAGACCGCCAGCGGGACGTCGATCTTCTCCAGCAGCCGGTCCGGCACGTTCCACTGCCAGGCGCTGTTGCCGTTCGGCGAGGTGTCCGGGATGAACAGGCCGCCGCCGCCGATGACCAGGCCGCGGCGGGAGTTCACCCGCTCCAGGGCCGCCTCGTCGAACAGCTTGTGCGCGTGGATGGAGTGCCAGCCGCGGTCACCGGTGTCCGGGCCGAAGCAGAGCCGGACCGTCTCGGGCAGGATCTTGTCGCCCGCGTTGCCCTGGCGCTCCATGTAGAACGCCACGTGCGCCAGCTGCTCGGAGGGGGCGCCGGTCTCGGCCGGGCGGGCGGCGATCGCCTCCGCGCGCTCGTACGAGATCCGGCAGGCGCGGTCGCTGACGTCCGCGTTGAGGCCGGCCAGGGCGTACTCGCGGGAGGCCGTGTTGTCGCCCAGGATCCACGCCATGTTCGCCAGCCGGCCGAAGGGGCGGGCGGCGGCCGGGGCGTGGGCGGTGGAGAGCAGCAGGTGCGCCGTGGCCTCCTCATAGCGGGAGGTCGCGGCCAGGGCCTGGCCGAGCAGCTCGTGGGAACGGCTCTCGTCGGCGGGGATGGGGGAGCGGCCGAGGATCTCCACCGCGTCCTCGTACCGGCCCTTGGCCAGGTACGCCTCGGCGACCTCGCGGACGCCGTCGTGCCGGCCCTCGCTCGCCACGAGGTGGCGGCCGAAGTGGATCAGCAGGTCCGGGTGCTTCTCGCCCCCCAGGGCCAGGAAGCGCTCGACGAAGTCCGCGTGGGTGAGGTCGTACTTCTTCCACGCGGCCTCGGCGCCCGAGTAGCCGTGCTCGCCGCCGTTCCACGGCTTGTGACGGCCGGTGAAGTGCAGGATGACGACGTCTTCCTCGTCGGGGGAACGGTCGCCGGACAGCCGCCGCTTGACGAAGTTGTAGCGCGGGTCGATCTTGACGAACTTGCCCGCGAGCAGGGCGTTGAGGATGCCCTGGTCGTGCTTGTCGAGCTCGTACGTGCCGGAGGTGCCGACGGTGTCGATCTGCGCGCAGAACTCGTCGGTGAGGTACTCCTTCTGGATGACCAGCAGACCGCTGTTGAGCTTCGACTGGTCCAGCAGGAACTGCGGGACCGCGCCGACGCCGTGCCGCATCCGCAGCAGCTCGCCCAGGTCGCCGAGGACGACCATGTCGGTGTCGAGCGTGATGACCGTGTCGTAGTCGCGGATCCGGAAGACGTCGAGGATGAAGTACGCCTTGCGGATCAGGTAGTTCTCCGGGTCGCCCTTGACGAAGTCGTCGTAGCGCTCGGGGACGACACGGCGCATGACGACGCGCGGGTGCAGCTTGCGGATCTCGGTGACCGAGGCCGGCTGCAGGTCGTCGTAGAGGACGACGAAGTCCTCGCAGAGGCCGGGGTTGGTCAGGGCCAGGCTGCGCAGCAGGGCGAGGAAGCCGGGCAGGTAGTTCTCGTCGACGTACGACGCGAAGGCGACGCGGCGCTTGCCGGTGAGCGTTTCGCTCCGGGGTGCCGGAACCGGGACAGAGGCGGTCATCGGAGCGATATCCTCATTTCAGTGACGTCCTGGGCGCGGGCCATGACCCAGTCCTTCTCGTCCGCGTAACCGTGCGCGGTGGCGATCGGGAGCTTCATCGCTTCCTGCAGGCGGTAGGCACCGCTGTCGTAGAAGTCGAACCCGATGAGGTCGATCTTCGGGTTGACGTCCAGGAAGTCCAGCAGCCACAGCATGTTGAAACCGCTGGTGGGGATGGACGGCATCACGTCCTCGCCGATCCTGCCGATCTCGCGCACCGGCCAGCGCAGCGTGCGGTCGCCGACGTAGCGCTGGGCCCCGGGGACCAGACGGCGGCGGACCGAGTTGCGCCACTGGTGGTGGCTGCCGCTGAAGACCAGTCGCGTCTGGACCTTCTTGTCCCAGTTGAAGTTGTGCAGGTGGATCGTCGCGTGGATGTCGGTCTTGGTGCCGGTGGCGGCCGCCTCGATCCGGTACGAGTTGAAGCGGACGACGAGGTCGTAGGAGTCGATCTCCTGACCCATCGTGCTGGAGCCCACCCGCTGGGAGTTGGCGACCAGGCAGATCGTCTTCCCCGCGATCAGGTTGCGGAAGTCGCTGAGGCCGACCATCTCGGAACCGGTCAGCGCCGGGTCCGGGATCGGGTCCAGGTCGCGCAGCCGGCGGTCGTCGGCGTACAGCTCGAGCAGCCGGGTCGAGCCGGCCAGCCGGCCGCGGTCCCGCTCCAGACGGAGGTTCACGTAGTCGGTCAGCGCCGCGCGCACCGAGGTGGCGGAATCGTCCTGCTCGCTCATCCCGACGAGCGCGGCCACGAGCCGGGGCTCGGCGCGCTCCCAGTCGCCGGCGTCCTTGAGGGCCAGGCCCTCCGCCCACAGCTCGGTCTCCGGGACGCCCGCGAACTCACGGGAGCCGGGGGACTCCTTCTGGAGCAGCTGGAGCGTCTGCGCGAGGCGCTCGCCGCTCTCCTGCAGCTTGGTGATGCGGCCCGCGACGTTGAGGTCGTCCTTGGGGGTCAGCGCCAGGAAGCGCTCGTACGCGGCGATGGTGGCGGCGTCGTCGCCGATCGCGTCCATCAGGCGCGCCCGCAGGCGCCAGCCGGCCCGGGACTGCTTGCGGACGCCGAGGACCGTCTCGGTGATGCGCATCGCGAGCCGCAGCTCGTCGGCGCCCCGCACGTCCACGGCCTTGTTGCCCACCTCGAGCAGGGCGTCGAAGACCTCGGGGTTCGACTTCGGCCAGGTGCTCTTCCCGCCGGTGAGCGCGGCGGCGTCACCCGGATCGGTCATCGCGGCGGCGTACCGGGCCAGCAGTTCCCGGATCGCCTCGGCGAGCTGGCCCTTTTTCCAGTCCAGGTTCTTGGCGAGCTTGCCGCCGTGGACGGCACAGGACCGGACGCACTCGGCCACGGAAACCGAAGCGATCGGAATATCCGCGCCCGCGGAGTTGTCCAATCTTTTCTCGAGCCATCCAGCCCGGAACTTGACCATGCTGCTCCCAACAATGACACGGCCGCTGGGGAGAACTGCATGGGTTTCCCGCGCGGATCAACAGACGCCGCCCGGGCACCTCGACGCACATGGACACGCGTACGGCACATGGGGCGGAGGAGATCACCATAGGGAGTGGATATGACGTTCAAGTGAACGAGGATCTAAGCGGATGCGAACGGGGAAGGCGGCGGTCGGGAGGCGTCGCGGGCGGCACGGGGAAAATCGGGAGTTCGTAGTCCGTATTCCTTGCGTTCACCTTGCCGAAGCATTCCCGACGCCCCGTCTGGATCTAGTCCGATACGCTTGTCCTCCGGCACCGTCCGGGGGGCCGGAGTCCGTGGCCCGCGTCGAGATCGTCTGGATTCCCAGGTGCCCAAACTTTCGGTAATCGTCCCCTTCCGCAATATTCAGCCGTACGCGCACGACATGTTGTGCGGGCTGGCCAACAACGCGGGGGCGGACACCGAGTTCATCCTCGTCGACGATCACTCGACGGACGGCACCCCGGAGATCCTGGCCCACTGGGAGCGCCGGCTGCCGGGCATGAGGGTGATCCGGCACGAGCAGAACAAGGGCGTCGCCCAGTCCCGCAACAGCGGACTGGACGCGGCCGGCGGGACGTACGTGACCTTCCTGGACGGCGACGACTGGTACGCCCGTGGCTACCTCGACGAGCTCGTCGCCGGCATCGAGCGGCTGGACTGCGACTTCGTGCGCACCGGGCACGTCAAGACCACCGGCACCGAGCGGGTCGTGCACCGCCCCCCTGCCAGGCGCTGGGACGCCGTGCTCGACCCGCGCGACGCGATCACGCCCTCGCACGTGTCGACCATGGTCGACTACCCCTTCGTCTGGGCCGGGATCTACCACCGCCGGCTCTTCGAGGACGGCGGCATGCGCTACAGCACCAGCCTGCGGACCGCGGAGGACCGCGAGTGGGTCTGGCGGCTGCACCTGACGGCCCGGTCCTTCGCGGTGATCCGCCCGGTCGGGGTCTTCTACCGGCGCGGGGTCAGCGACTCGCTCACCCAGATCAGCGACGGCCGGCAGCTGGACTTCATACCCGCCCACGACGCGATACTCGACGACGTGCTCGCCGACCGCGAGGCCGAGCGCTTCCTGCCCAAGATCGTCCGCACCTACTGCGCGCTGATCGCCTTCCACATGTCCAACGTGCGGCGCTACGACGCCGGGACCGGCAGGCAGCTCAAGCGGCAGTCCGCCGTGGCCCTGGCCCGCATGCCGCAGGAAGTGCTGGACCGGACCCTCGCCGAGATGGACGTCCAGCGCGCGCACGTGCTCCAGCGGCTGCGCGCCGACGCGCGGAAGGCGGCCTGACGATGACCCTGCCGACGGCCGAACGGGCTGAGGAGAGCATGAACCACGACCGGGCCCAGATCTTCGAGGTCTCGACCCTCTACGGCGCCGCGACCCTCGCCGCCGCCCTGGACGCAGGCGCCTTCGGGCCCCGTACCGGGACCCGGCGCATCCTGCTGGTGAGCAACAACGCCCCGGTCCCCGAGACGGTCGTCCAGCTCTCAGACATGCACGGGTACCAGCGGATCGTCACCCGCTTCGACGAGGTCGTCTCGTGGAACGAGGTGATCCACCCGCACCGGCCCTCCAAGTGGGCCCCGTTGGAGGACGAGAGCTCCATCTGGCAGCGGCTGTTCCGGCACTCCTGGGGCCTGGGTGACGTCCCCGTCGAGCTCGTGGTGGAGTCCATCCAGGTCAACCCGGCACGCGCGCTCGCCACGATCTTCGCCGAGAGCGCCGTCCACGTGTACGCGGACGGCCTGATGAGCTACGGGCCCACCCGTGAGAAGCTGCCGGGCCCCCTCGGCAACCGCGTCCAGCGGGTCCTCCACCTCGACCTGGTCCCCGGACTGCGTCCGCTGCTGCTGGCGGAGACCGGCGCGGAGCCCGAACTCGTCCCCGACGACGCCTTCAGGGCCGTGCTCAAGGAGATCGCCGTCGAGGCGGCGGACGACCCCCGGCTCACCGCCCTCGCCCAGGACCCGCCGACCGCGGTGCTGCTCGGCCAGTACCTCGCCGCCCTGCGCATCCTCACCCCGCAGGAGGAGGAGGAGCTCCACGTCACCATGGTGCGCGGCGCGATCGCCGCGGGTCACCGCTCGATCGTCTTCAAGCCCCACCCCACGGCGCCGGCCGGCTACTCCAAGGCGATGGAGGAGGCCGCGGCGGCCGAGGGCGCGCGGCTGCGCGTCCTGGACGGCCCGCTGCTGGCCGAGACGCTGTACGAGGTCTGCCGGCCGGAGCTGGTCGTCGGCTGCTTCTCCACCGCGATGCTCACCGCGAGCGCCTACTACGACGTCGCGATCGCGCGGGCCGGGACCCGTCTGGTGCTGGACCGGCTCACGCCGTACCAGAACAGCAACCGCGTCCCGCTGACCATCGTCGACCACCTCGTGCCCGACGTCGCCGGCCCGGGTGCCCAGGGCGGGGCCGCCGCGGAACTCGCCCCGCTCGTGCGGGCCGTGGGCTTCTGCATGCAGCCCAGGATGCACCCCGGGCTGCGCGAGGAGACCGCGGCGTGGCTGCGGGACCACCTCGGCCCGGACACCGAGTACTACTTCCGGCGCCGCCGCCTCACCTCGCTCGGGCTGCCCGGCGGCGGCCCGCTCAGCGCCGCCCAGCGGCTGCGCGGCAACACCACCGTGCGCCGCATGGCGCGCGTGGCCCGCCGCCTCCGGTCCCGCCGTTAGCCGCTAACGCCCGACCTGCCCCAGCCAGGTCAGCGTCCGCCGTACCTCCAGCGAGAAGGGGTGGTGCGGGCCGTGCACCCGGTCGGAGTCGTACAGCAGGCGGGACAGCACGTCGTGGGCGGCCATGCGGTCGCCCACCGACAGCAGCAGGTGGCCGATGCGGCGCCGCACCTCCAGCGGCAGCTCCGGGTCGGTGGCGCGGTACTGCTCGAAGGAGGGCAGCAGCGCCCGGTACTCGGCGAGCGCCGCCGGGGCCTCGCCCAACTGCTCCAGGCACTGCGCGGCCTCGTAGCGGTACTGCAGCGACTGGCGGCCCAGCGGCCCCGACTCGGCGGCCGGTTCGTCCGCGAGCCGGCGCAGCTCCGGCAGGGCGCGGCGGTACTGGCCGTCCTCCATCAGCGTGGCCGCGTACTGCTTGCGCAGCATCCGCACCACCGGTGACTGCTCGCCGTGCTTCTCCGCGGCGGCCGGCAGCACGCCGCCCAGGATGTCGACCGCCTGCGTGATGCGTCCGGCGTCGAGCAGCCGCTTCACCTCGTCGACGGCCTCCGCGATGCCGTGGCCGGCGGGGGCCCCGGTCGCGCCCGGGGCGGGAGTGGGCTGCGAAGGGGCGGCCGGCCGGTCGGGCCAGGGCGCGAGCGGACGGAGGAAGGGGCGGGTGGGGTCCATCGGCCCGAGGGAGCGGTGGACGACGCCGGGCACCGGCAGCAGCGGCGCCAGCCGGCGGTAGGTCTCCTGGGCGTCGGCCGGGCGGTGCTGCGGGTCCTTCGCCAGCAGTTGCAGCACGAGCGCCTCCAGCGGTTCCGGCACCTCCGGGCGCACCTGCCGCAGCGGCACGGGCTGCTCGTACAGATGCCGGTGCAGCACGCCGAGCGCCGTGGCGCCCGCGAACGGGACCGTGCCGCTGACCAGTTCGTGCAGCAGCACCCCGAGTGCGTACAAGTCGGTGCGGGGCCCGACGGCGCCGCTCATCGCCTGCTCGGGCGCCATGTACGCGGGCGTCCCGATGGGTGTGCCGGTGTGGGTGAGCCGCGTCGTGTCGGTGTCGAGCACGGAGGCGACGCCGAGGTCGAGGACGACCATGGTGCCGTCCGGACGCACCATCACGTTGCGGGGCTTGAGGTCGCGGTGCACGATCGGCACCGCGTGCACCGCCGACAGCACGGCGCACAACTGCGCGGCCACGGCGACCGCCCACGGCCAGGGGTAGGGGTCGTGCTCGGCGAGGTGGTCGGCGAGGTCGGCGCCCTCCACGTACTGCATGACGAAGTACAGCTCGTCCGCGTCGCTGCCCGCGTCGTGGACGGTGACCAGCCCCGGATGGTCGACCTGGGCGGTGACCCGGCACTCCCGCTCGAAGCGCCGGCGCAGCTCCTCGGCGTCGGCGCCGCCGGCCACCTTGTCCGGGCGCAGCAGCTTCACGGCCACCCGCCGGTCCAGCCGCCGGTCGTACGCGGTCCACACCTGGCCCATGCCGCCCTGACCGAGGACCGTGGCCAGCTCGTAACGGCCGGCGACGATCCGTCCGTTCACTGACCGCCCTCCTGCTTGCGCAGCAGGTCGCTCAGCTCGTCCAGTTCGGCCCGCACCTGGTTGATCCGCGGCGGGTGCGGGTGCGGGGGCGCGGGCGACTGCGGCGGCACGGGGGCCTGCGGCGCGGCGGGCGGGGGCGGGGTCGTGCGGTAGGGGTTGTAGTCCACCGGCGGTTGCGGCGGCGCCTGCTGGTGCGGCGGGGGGTACGGCACGGTCGTGGCGTACGACGGGTAGCCGGGCACCGCGGCCGCCCGGTGCAGCGCCAGGTCGGCCACCAGGTAGTGGACGCCGACCAGGGGGACGAGGGCGATGGCGGTGAGCATCGCCACGTCGGTCCAGGGGCTCTCCTCCGGCAGCGTGCCGACGGTCGCGAAGGAGGCGATGCTCACCGCGGTGCAGATCCAGAAGAACACCCAGTCCATGGTCCGGCGCCGCTGGATGGCCAGGTGCAGCAGCGGGAGGCCGGACAGGAAGCCGCAGCTGATCGCGGTGATCGTGAGGAAGATGACACGGAGCGTGATCGCCGTGGCCTTGGACTGAGCGGGTGGGTACGGCGGGACCGGGCCGGGGCCGTTCATCACTGCTCTCGTACTCCCTGGACATCAGTGCGGAGGACAGCTGCGGGTGGTATCGCGAGAGTATCCGCCGTCGCCGACGGGCTGTCACCCGATCCCGTAACTATTCGGGACGCACCGTGCCGTCGGTCAGCCCGTCGTAGAGCCCCTGCACCAACTGCTCACCCAGCTGTCCCGCCAGCCGCAGGGTCTCCTCGAAGGCGGCCAGGGTGCGGAAGCGTTCCCCGTACCGGCGCTGGTCGGCCGGCGGCAGCCGCGGCACCTGGAGCCGGCGGACGTCCAGCCGGGTCGCGGTGGAGGCGTAGCTGCTGGCCTGGCGGTTGTTGGCGGTGCCGCGCAGGAAGCCGGCGAGGAACCAGGGGTCCAGGGCGGCCGGGTCGGGGCGCAGCAGGTGGAGGTTGCGGCCGAGGGCCGCCCCGGCGGTGGCGGCGTCGACGACGCGGGCGGCCGAACCCCGGCCGAGCACCGGGACGACCACGTCGCCCTCCCGCGTCAGGACCGGCTCCTCCCCGGGCGGCCCCTCGGGCAGGCTGCCGCTCGGCGCGCCACCGCCGAGGACGTCGTGCTCGGTGAGCACGGCGGGACCGCCGTCGGGGCGGGCGCTCCCGGTGCCGCCCGCGCGCAGCACCAGCGCCCCGGCACGGGCCAGTTCGCCGACCGTGGTGAGCGGCCAGCGGGCGGGCTCGGCCGCCCCGGCGGGGGCGGGGGTGAGTTCGGAGGTGCGCAGCAGGGTGGCGGCCAACCGGTCGCGCACCCCGGCGAGTTCGGCCGCCCCGCCGCCCGCGGCGGGCGGCGGCAGGTGGCGGGCGGGGGCCAGGTCCACGTCGTCGTCGAGCAGGTCGATGACCTTCAGGGCGCGGCTCACGCCGGGCCGCTCCTCCGTGGTGCCGTGCCGGTCGAAGGAGTGCCAGGCGTCCAGCACGGTGGCGCGCACCGACTGCCAGGGCACCTTCTCGCCGCCGGGGGCGGCGTCCTGCGACCCCGCGGTGTCGACCAGCAGCAGGTGCGGGGAGGCCGCCGTGCCGGCGCCCGGCCTGCGCAGCACCCACAGGTGGAGCGGGATGCCGTACGGGGGCGCGGCGCCGGCCGGGAGCGCGACCACCGCGCGCAGGGCGCCGCGCCGCAGCAGGTCGGCCCGGATCCGGCGGCCGGAGCGGCGCGAGGCGGCGGCGGGCGGCATCAGCAGCACGACGGTCCCGCCCTCCCGGACCCGGGCCAGGCAGTGCTGCACCCAGGCGAGTTCGGACTCGGTGCGGGCCGGGAAGCCGTACTCCCAGCGGGGGTCGTAGGCGAGGTCCTCGTGGCCCCAGTTGCGCTCGTTGAACGGCGGGTGGCACAGCACCGCGTCGGCGGCGAGCCCGGGGAAGGCGTCGGCGCGCAGGCTGTCGCCGCCGGCCACCCGCACCACCGCGGCGGGGTCGGCGTGCAACGCCAGCCGCAGCGCCGCCAGCGCGGCCAGGTCCGGGTCGGCCTCCTGGCCGTACACCTCGTGCGGGGCCTCGACGGCACGCAGCAGGGCGCCGGTGCCGCAGGCGGGGTCCAGCACGGTACGGGCGGGACCGGCGAGCGCGGCCATCAGCTCGGCGGGCGCGGCCGGGGTCAGCGTGTACTGCCGGGGGTTGGCGTCCAGGTGGCGTCCGAGCAGGAACTCGTAGGCCTGGCGCGGGCCCATCCCGGCGGCGAGCTCGGCGGCGCCGCGCAGCAGTTCGGCGTCGACGGGGGTACCGAGGGCGAACCGTCCGCCGAAGTGCCGCTCGAAGAGGTCCCGTACGGCGTCCTCGGCCTCGGCGCGCTCCATCCGGGGCCCGTCGGCGGGGTGTTCACGGACCAGCAGGCAGACGGCGCCGGCCTGCCGGAGCGCGGCCGCGGTGCCCGAGGGATGGGACTCGGCCCGCTGCCAGACCCGTTCACGCAGCGGGACCTCGGCGAGTTTGCCCTGGGCGCGGAGCCAGCTCTCGACCTCCGACAGCGCGAAGGCCGGGCTGGTGTCGGTGCCCCCCACCGGCTTGGGGAAGTCGGCGTGCCTGCGGCGCCAGTTGCTGACGGCCGCCCGCCCCACCCCGGCCAGCCGTGCGATCCCGGCTGCGGTCACCTCGCTTGCGTTCTCCGGCACCTGGCTGGCTCCCTTCCCGCGGCGGGGGTGCGGTTGTGGCCCCGAGCATACCGGTGAACGAAAGATCCGGACCTTCACGCGTGAACTCATGTGAATCGAGATTTTATGTTGACTCGGTTCACAGCTCATGCTGTGATTGACCCATCGGTTCACGAAGCCCGGGCGCTCCGCCGGCCCGCAACCGTCATCCACACGCTGTCCAACAAGGGGGACGACCCTCATGACCACCACTCGCGGAGCGCTCACCGCGCTCGGCTGCGGCACCGCCGCCCTCACGATGGCCGCCTGCGGCCCGCTCGGTGGCGCGGCGGAACCGGCGTCCACCGGCCTCGCCGACCAGCCGGCCACCACCATCGAGAAGAAGGCCGTGGCCGCCATGAAGTCCGCCCCGGCGATGACCGTCGACCTCGACGGCATCTCCGACGGCGAGCGGATGAAGTTCCGCATGACGATGACCAGGACCGGCGACTGCAAGGGCGAGGTCACCGCCGAGGGCGGCACCGTCCAGCTCGTCAAGGCGGGCCCCTCGCTCTACATGAAGGGCGACGACGCCTTCTGGAAGTCCCAGGGCTCCGACGGCGCCGCGATGAAGGACCTCCTCGCCGGCCGGTGGATGAAGACCAAGGCCGACACGCCGGACAACAAGGACCTCGTGGAGGCCTGCGACCTGAACGCGTTCCTCGCCGAGGTGGAGAAGGACTCGGACGGCGAGCTGGGCGGGAAGAAGGGCGAGCCCACCACCGTGGCGGGCACGCCCGCCGTGCCGATCACCAGCAAGGACGGGGCCGAGACGACCACCGCCTACGTGGCCACCGAAGGCAAGCCGTACGTGCTGAAGGTGGTCGTCAAGGGCGGCAAGGAGCCCGGCACGATGCTCTTCTCCGACTTCGACGAGTCGGCCGCGATCACCGCCCCGGCGGCCAAGGACACCGTCGACATCGACAAGCTCGCCGGCTGAGCCACCGGCTACGATCCCCGGGCCCTGGCGCGCGCCGCGCCAGGGCCGTCCCCTTCCCGAGAACGGCGGAACGCACCATGGAAGACCGGATACCCGACGACATCGCCGCCCTCGCCGCGGCCGAGGGCCTCGGGCGGCACCGCCTCACGATCATGCCGAAACGGCACGGCTTCCTGATGACGTGCAACTTCGTGTTCATGATCCTCGTGGGGCTGGCCTGCTTCGTGCTGCCCGGGCTCTGGTTCCTCCACCATGCCCTGCGCACCCCCAACTTCTCCCGCAAGGCCGCCGCCCGGCGCCTCCACTTCTTCGAGTTCGGGCTGGTCGAGATCGACCACGCCGGCGTCCCCGCCGCCTTCCGCTGGGACTCGATGACGGTGCTGCAGGAGATCACCGAGTCCTACGTCAACGGCGTCCACGTCGCCACCGGTTACCGCTACACGCTGCACAAGCCGGACGGCACGGTCCGCAAGATCCTCAACTTCTACGCGGAGCCGGAGCGGTGGGGGCCGTTCATCCAGCAGGAGGTCGCCGGGTTCCAGCTGCCGGGAATGCTGCGGATGCTGGCGGAGGGGCGGACGCTGACCTTCGGGGACATCTCGGTCAACCGCTCCGGCGTCGCGACGCCGAGGCGCGGGGCCGTCACCTGGCAGGAGATCGAGGGCGTCCGGGTCGCCGACGGCGTGCTCGTGCTGAAGAAGGCCGGCAAGTCCCTGTCCTGGTCGTCCAAGAAGGTCAAGGACATCCCGAACTTCCTCCTCTTCCTCTCCCTTGTGGACGAGCTGCGCCGAACCGCCGTCGTGCACTGACCGTTCGGGCGCCGTACGCCCCCTGCCGGGCCCCACCTCCCACCCCCTAGAGTGCCAAGGTGCGTACAACCAGGGCGGGAACGGCAGCGGCAGCCGTCGCCGTGCTGCTCGGCGTGGGTCTGGCCGGGTGCACGGGCGAGGGCCTCGGCAGCGGCACGGGCAGCGGGGCCGGGAGCGACGGGGCGCCGAAGGGCGGCGCGCTCAAGGCGGTCGGCGACCTGGCGGTGAAGGGCCGGGCGCCCAAGACGGGCTACGCGCGGGACGAGTTCGGCGCGGCCTGGGTGGACACCGACCACAACGGCTGTGACACCCGCGACGACATACTCCGCCGGGACCTCACCGGGACCTCCTTCCGCGCCGACCGGGGCGGGGACTGCGTCGTCGCCTCGGGCACCCTCGACGACCCCTACACCGGGAAGCGGATCGACTTCACGCGCGGCCGCAGCACGGTCGACATCGACCACGTCGTGGCGCTCAGCGACGCCTGGCAGAAGGGCGCCAAGTACTGGTCCCGCGACAAGCGCAAGCAGATCGCCAACGACCCGCTGAACCTCCTCGCCGTCGACGGCCCGACCAACCGCGGGAAGGGCGACGGCGACGCCGCGACCTGGCTGCCGCCGGACAGGGCCTTCCGCTGCCCGTACGTGGCCCGCCAGGTGGCGGTGAAGAAGAAGTACGGGCTGTGGGTCACCGGGGCCGAGAAGGCCGCCATGGAGAAGGTGCTGGACACCTGCCCCGACGAGCCCCTGCCGGACGCCGGCAGGCCGGTGACGTCCGGCGGCGGGAACGGCGGCGACAGCGGCGGCTCCGGTTCGGGCGACGGGAAGGAGGGCACCGCCCCCTCGCCGGGTGCCTCGTACGCGAACTGCGCCGCGGCCCGCGACGCCGGCGCGGCCCCGCTGCACCGCGGCGACCCCGGCTACTCCCGGGCGCTGGACCGCGACGGCGACGGGGTCGCCTGCGACACCTGAGGTGCCGCGGATCGTTTGTGCACTGTGTTGTGCGGATCGCTGGATATCCCGGTGCCCTGCTCAATATCCTCGATCACTGCATCACTGCCAGGTCGTGCACCGTCGCTCGATCCCTTGCCGGGAGGCAAAAATGCTCCGCCGCAGGACTGCTCTCTCCGCCACCGCCGCCGCAGCCGTGCTGCTCGCAGCGCCACTGCTGACCTCCTGCGGCACGCCGCACGCGGGTGCCGCGGCCGTCGTGGACGGCCGGCAGATCACCGTGGAGACGGTCCAGGCGAAGGTCGCCGCGGTGCGCGCCGCGCAGGAGAAGACCCCGCAGGCCGCCCAGCTCATCGAGGCCAGCAGCGACCTCCAGCGCAACGTCGTGCACCGGCTGGTGCAGAACGAGGTGATCGAGGAGGCGGCGCAGGACGTGGGCGTCTCCGTCACCCGCAACGAGCTCCAGGAAGCCCGCGGGGACACCGAGAAGCAGGCGGGCGGCAAGGCGGCGCTGGAGGCCCAGCTGCTGCAGACCTACGCGATGGTGCCCGCCGACATCGACGAGAGCATCCGCACCGACCTGCTGATGCAGAAGGTCGCCGCCCACTACGGCGCCGACGTGCAGACCCCCGAGGGCCAGACGGCGCTGATCAAGGTGCTGCGCGACACGTCGAAGAAGCTGAACATCGACGTCAACCCGCGCTACGGCAAGTGGAACTCCGACAAGCTCGACCTGGACGCCACCAAGGACCCGTGGCTGACCGAGGTGAGCCGCCGCGCCGCCCAGGCCTGATGCACCGGAACCGGGGCCGGGTCCGACCTCGGACCCGGCCCCGGCGCCGTTGCGCGGCGAGGTAGTTTCGTCGGGTGGACCACTCCGATGACTCCGCCCGCCCGGGCCGCCTGGTACTGCTGACCACCACCCACCGGGTCGCCCCCGGCCTGCTCTCCTGGCCCGCCTGGGAGCTGCTGCGCGCCGCCGACCTGGTCGTCTGCCCCGACCCGGGGCACCCGCAGCTGCCGTACCTGCGCGAGGCCGGGGTCGCCGTCGAGCCGTCCGCGCCCAGCGGGCGGGAGCTGGTCGACCTCACGGAGGGCGGCCGCACCGTGGTCTACCTGGCCGGCGGCGAGGGCGACCGCGCCGTCACCGACGAGCTCGCCCGGCTCGGCGGCTCCGGCCGGGTCCGCATGCCGGACCTGGAGCTGCTGCCCGGGTCCTACGACCTGCCGGGCGCGCGGCTGCTCGACCTGGTGCAGGTGATGGACCGGATCCGCCGCGAGTGCCCCTGGAGCAGCGTCCGTACCACCCGGGAACTGGTGAAGTACGGCATCGAGGAGGTCTACGAGCTCGCCGAGGCGGCCGAGGAGGGCGACCGGGAGGCCCTGCGCGAGGAACTCGGCGACGTGCTGCTGCAGGTCGTCTTCCACGCGCGGATCGCCCAGGACGACCCGGAGGAGCCGTTCTCGATCGACGACGTCGCCGCCACCATCGTGGAGAAGCTGATCCACCGGCACCCGCACGTCTTCGGCGACGAGGTCGCCGAGACGCCGGAGGACGTCCGCGAGCACTGGCTGCGCACCAAGGCGGAGGAGAAGCGGCGCGGCTCGGTCACCGAGGGCATCCCCCTCGGCCAGCCCGCGCTCGCCCTCGCCGCCAAGCTCGGCTCCCGGGCCCGCCAGGCGGGCCTGTCCGTGGCCGTCCCCGGCCAGGACGCCGCCGACACCGGTGAGCGCCTGCTGGCGCTCGCGCTCGCCGCCCAGGAGGCCGGCATCGACCCGGAGTCCGCCTTGCGGGCCGCCGCACGCCGTTACCGGGACGCGATCCTGGAGGCCGAGAAGCAGGCCTGACCCTCCGCTCCGGGTCTTCCCCGCTGTCCCGAGTGAGTTGGGACAGAGCGGGTAAATGGGTCATATGATGCGAGCACTGGAACAGATCCAGCTGGCCGTGCCGCACGATTACATCGTCGGCATCGCGCCGCTGGTAGTGGGCATTTTCCTGGTCGGGATCCTCGTCGGCGCGGTGTCGATCGGGATGTGGGCCCGGGGCAAGGAACCGCCCCCCGAGCAGAAACCGCAGCCTCGTGGCGGGGCGTGGCACACCCGCCAGGAGTACGGCCGGGAGACCCCGGCCGACCACGGCCCCGGCCACCAGGACGGTGAGCGGCACACGCTCACCGAATGGCGGGAGCCGGACGAATGGCCGCAGGACGGCGTCCGGCGCCTCCCGCACTCCCTCAAGGGTTTCGGCAACTGGGGCTCCCACGGCGTGCCCGGTCCCGAGGGCGCCACCCGCGGCCCCGCGGGCAGCCGTAGCCCCGAGGGTGGCACCCGCAGTCCCGCGGGCACCGCGGGCGGGTCCCCGGGCGGCGCTCCCCGAGGCGCACCGACCCGTTCCGGTCCGGGACAGGAGGAAGGCGGCAAGGAAGAGCACTGAGCCGCGGCCACCGGGCCCGGCCGTGGCCGCTCTAGGCTGGCGGCCATGCGCATCGACGTAAGGCACGCGTGGCCGCGCGACGAGGCGGAGGCCCGGGCCCTGCAGGACCGGCTCCGTCCGCTGGCGGACCACCGCGGGCCCGGCCCGCAGCGACCGCGGTACGTGGCCGGACTGGACGTCGCCTACGGCGGCGGTCACGGTGTCGAGGGCGACACCGTCGCCGCCGCCGTCGTCGTGCTCGACACCGCGACGCTGGCCCCCGTCGAGCAGGTCACGGCGACCGCCCGGGCCACGTTCCCGTACGTCCCCGGGCTCTTCGCCTTCCGCGAACTGCCCGTGCTGATCGACGCGCTGGAGAAGCTCTCCGTCACGCCCGACCTGCTGCTCTGCGACGGCCAGGGGCTGGCGCACCCGCGGCGCTTCGGGCTCGCCTGCCACCTGGGCGTGGTCACCGGCCTGCCGGCGGCGGGGGTGGCGAAGACGCCCTTCGTCGGCACCTGGGACCCCGCCGCGCTCGGTGACGCCCGGGGATCGACCGCGCCGCTGGTGGACGCGGGGGAGACGGTGGGACGGGTGCTGCGGACCCAGGCCGGGGTGAAGCCGGTCTACGTCTCGACCGGCCACGGTGTCGACCTGGACACCGCCTGCCGCCATGTGCTCGCCCTGGCCCCCTCCTACCGCCTCCCGGA
Source organism: Streptomyces sp. NBC_00510 (assembly GCA_036013505.1). Taxonomy (NCBI): domain Bacteria; kingdom Bacillati; phylum Actinomycetota; class Actinomycetes; order Kitasatosporales; family Streptomycetaceae; genus Streptomyces; species Streptomyces sp. NBC_00510. The sequence goes on from CP107851.1 coordinate 5,810,759, forward strand.
GACGACCAGGCTCGCCGACCGGCTCAGCCGCGACCGGCTAACGTCATGGGGTGCATGAGAGCGTGACCCCCGACCCGGGCATCCCGGCCGCCCCCGAGCTGTTCACCTGGCAGTTCGCGACCGATCCGTACCCCGCGTACGCCTGGCTGCGCGAGCACTCCCCGGTGCACCGCACGACCCTGCCCAGCGGGGTGGAGGCCTGGCTGGTCACCCGGTACGCGGACGCCAAGCAGGCGCTGGCCGACGTACGGCTCAGCAAGAACCCCGTCCACCACTCCGAACGCGCCCACGCCAAGGGCAAGGTGGGCATCCCGGGCGAGCGCAGCGCCGACCTGATGACGCACCTGCTCAACATCGATCCGCCCGACCACACCCGGCTGCGGCGGCTGGTCTCCAAGGCCTTCACCCCGCGCCGGGTGGCGGAGTTCGCGCCGCGGGTGCAGGAGCTCACCGACCGGCTGATCGACGGTTTCGCCGCCAAGGGCGAGGCGGATCTCATCCATGAGTTCGCGTTCCCGCTGCCGATCTACGCCATCTGCGACCTGCTGGGCGTCCCCGCCGAGGACCAGGACGACTTCCGCGACTGGGCGGGCATGATGATCCGGCACGGCGGCGGGCCGCGCGGGGGTGTGGCCCGCTCGGTGAAGAAGATGCGGGCCTACCTGCTGGAACTGATCCACCGCAAGCGCTCGGAGCTCGGCGACGACCTGATCTCCGGGCTGATCCGGGCGAGCGACCACGGCGAGCACCTGACCGAGAACGAGGCCGCCGCGATGGCCTTCATCCTGCTCTTCGCGGGCTTCGAGACGACCGTCAACCTCATCGGCAACGGCACCTACACCCTGCTGCGCCACCCGGAGCAGCGGCGGCGGCTCCAGGACTCCCTCGCCCGCGGCGAGCGCGAGCCGCTCGCCACCGCCGTCGAGGAACTGCTGCGCTACGACGGGCCGGTGGAGCTGGCGACCTGGCGGTTCGCGACCGAACCCCTCACGGTCGGCGGGCAGTCCGTCGCCACCGGCGATCCGGTGCTGGTCGTGCTGGCGGCCGCCGACCGCGATCCGGAGCGCTTCGCCGACCCGGACACCCTGGACCTGTCGCGCCGCGACAACCAGCACTTGGGGTACGGCCACGGCATCCACTACTGCCTGGGCGCCCCCCTCGCGCGGCTGGAGGCGCAGTCCGCCCTGGCGACGTTGCTGACCCGGCTGCCGGACCTGCGACTGGCCGCCGAGCCGGCCGACCTGAGGTGGCGCGGCGGCCTGATCATGCGGGGTTTGCGGACCCTGCCGGTCGCCTTCTCACCGGAACGTGACTGACAGGACGTCAGAACGTGATCTTCGCGTGATCCGTGAGACACCGACTTGTGATGCATGGGCCAAGACCACTACCGTCGGGCGCCATCGCAGTATTCGAATGTGAAAGGCGATGCCGCAATGCTGAAGTCCGGGAACGGCCGACACCGCAAGCCGCGTCAAGCCCCGACCGCCATGGTCGCGGTCGCGGCGACCGGGGCGGGCCTCACGCTCCCCCTCTTCGCAGCGAGCGGCGCCAGCGCCGCCGACGCCAACAGCACCTGGAACGCGGTCGCCATGTGCGAGAGCGGCGGTCTGTGGAGCTCCAACACCGGCAACGGGTTCTTCGGCGGCCTGCAGATCACCGAGGAGACCTGGGAGCAGTACGGCGGCGCCCAGTACGCCGAGCGTCCGGACCTCGCCAGCCGCAACGAGCAGATATCCGTGGCCGAGAAGATGCTCGCGGAGCTCGGCCCGGACGCGTGGTCCGGCTGCGCCGACTCCTCCGGGCTCACCGACGCCCTCGACGACCTGCTGCACGGCGGCCGGGACCAGGACGGTCAGGGAACGGGCGACTCCACCGGCTCCGGCGACCAGGACACCGACGGGGACGGCGCCACCTCCGGCGACGACAGCACGGGCACCACCTCGCCGGGCACCGACGAGGACACCACCGCCACCCCGGACGCCGACGCGACCGAGGGCCCCGGCGTCTCCGCGACCCCCTCCGCCGACGACAAGGGCGAGGGCAAGGGCACCGGCAAGCACCGCAAGCCGGAGGCCGGAACCGCCACCGACGGCACCGCCACCGGGAACACCGCGGGTTCGACCGGTACCCCGAACGGCGACCCCGCCGGCCTGCCGGCCCACTTCGTGGAGGGGGAGGCCGCCTGGGGCGTCGTCCCGCTCACCACCGACACGCGCGCGGAGACCAAGAAGGCCGACACCGGCCGGGACAGCGGCACCAGCGCCAAGACCACCACCGGCAGCCGCTACCTGGTGCAGGAGGGCGACTCGCTCTGCGAGATCGCCATGGAGCAGCACGTCGGCGGCGGCTGGCGCGGCCTGTACGACGCGAACCGCGACGTCATCGGCGACGACCCGAACGTGATCAGCCCCGGCTCGTACCTGGACCTCGGCCGCTGAGTCCCCCGTGCGCCGCCGGGCCGGGAGTCCACCCCCGCCCGGCGGACACCGGCTGACATCGGGCTGAACTTTCTCCTCCGTTCCGCGCACGGGCGCGTCCATCCCCCGAGCGTGCCCGGCCGGGGCTTTTCGGGTCGGTTAGGCTCATGCCGAAACGAAGAGACATCCAGAAGGAGACCCACGTGCCGTCCATCGACGTCGTCGTAGCCCGGGAAATCCTCGACTCGCGAGGCAACCCCACCGTCGAGGTCGAGGTCGGCCTCGACGACGGCAGCACGGGCCGTGCAGCCGTCCCCTCCGGTGCGTCCACCGGTGCGTTCGAGGCCCTCGAGCTCCGCGACGGTGACAAGAGCCGTTACCAGGGCAAGGGCGTGGAGAAGGCCGTGCTGGCCGTCATCGAGCAGATCGGCCCGGAGCTGGTCGGCTACGACGCGACCGAGCAGCGGCTGATCGACCAGGCGATGTTCGACCTGGACGCCACCCCGGACAAGTCCTCGCTGGGCGCCAACGCCATCCTCGGCGTCTCGCTGGCCGTGGCCCACGCCGCCTCCGAGGCCTCCGACCTGCCGCTCTTCCGCTACCTGGGCGGCCCGAACGCCCACGTGCTGCCGGTCCCGATGATGAACATCCTGAACGGCGGCTCGCACGCCGACTCCAACGTGGACATCCAGGAGTTCATGATCGCACCCGTGGGCGCGGAGTCCTTCTCCGAGGCCCTGCGCTGGGGCGCCGAGGTCTACCACACCCTCAAGGGGGTCCTGAAGGAGCGCGGCCTGTCCACCGGCCTCGGCGACGAGGGCGGCTTCGCGCCGAACCTGCCGAGCAACCGCGACGCCCTCGACCTGATCGTCGAGGCCATCAAGAAGGCCGGCTACCAGCCCGGCCAGGACATCGCGCTCGCGCTCGACGTGGCCGCCTCCGAGTTCTACAAGGACGGCAGCTACTCCTTCGAGGGCAAGTCCCTGTCGGCGGCCGAGATGACCGCGTACTACGCCGAGCTGGTGGCGGCGTACCCGCTGGTCTCCATCGAGGACCCGCTGAACGAGGAGGACTGGGACGGCTGGAAGACCATCACCGAGGAGCTCGGTGACAAGGTCCAGCTGGTCGGCGACGACCTGTTCGTCACCAACCCCGAGCGTCTGCAGCGCGGCATCGACAGCGACACCGCCAACGCGCTCCTGGTCAAGGTCAACCAGATCGGCTCGCTGACCGAGACCCTCGACGCGGTCGAGCTGGCCCAGCGCAACGGCTACAAGTGCATGATGTCGCACCGCTCCGGCGAGACCGAGGACGTCACCATCGCCGACCTCGCCGTCGCCACCAACTGCGGCCAGATCAAGACCGGCGCCCCCGCGCGCAGCGAGCGCGTCGCCAAGTACAACCAGCTGCTGCGCATCGAGGAGATCCTCGACGACGCCGCGGTGTACGCCGGCCGCTCCGCGTTCCCCCGCTTCAAGGGCTGACCTCGTCCGGTGCCGCCCGCCGCGTCCGCGGCGGGCGGCACCGTGCGCCAGCAAGGGCCACCCGAACCCACCGGAGGTGCACGTGCCGGATCGCTTCTCCACCGCGACACGCATCCGTGCCCTCGGGGCACAGGCGCAGGCCCGCGTCTATCGCGCGGCCGGCCGCCCGCGGCCCGCGCTGCCCCGTGGCCGCAACCGGCTGACCGGCCGGGCCGCGCTGCTGGCGCTGGTCGTCTGCGCCCTGGTCGTCGCCCTCGCCTACCCCATGCGTCAGTACGTGGCGCAGCGCTCGCAGATCGCCGACCAGCGCAAGCAGGCCGAGCAGGCACGCAAGCGGGTGGACGAGCTGCGGGAGGAGAAGGCCCGCTGGCAGGACCCGGAGTACGTCAAGGCGCAGGCCCGGGCCCGGCTGCACTACGTACTGCCGGGCGAGACGGCGTATACGGTGGTGGAGCCCACCGGGGCCGCGGCTCCCGAGGACTCCGGCGCCCGCCGCAGCGACAGCGCGGCCCGCCGCCCCTGGTACGCGAACCTGTGGGACGGCGTCGACCACGCGGACGCCGCCGCCACCGCAGCACATCGTTGACGCAAGCCCCTGAGAGAGACACGCCCAGGCATGGAAAAGCCCCCGCCGCAGACCGAGCACGCCCCGCCCACCGAGGCGGACATCGCCGCCTTCAAGGAGCAGCTCGGCCGCCCGCCGCGCGGCCTGCGGGCCATCGCGCACCGCTGCCCCTGCGGCAACCCCGACGTGGTGGAGACGGCGCCGCGCCTGGAGGACGGGACGCCGTTCCCGACGCTGTACTACCTGACCTGCCCGCGCGCCGCCTCGGCGATCGGCACCCTCGAGGCCGAGGGCGTCATGAAGGAGATGACGGCCCGCCTCGCGCAGGACGAGGAGCTGGCCGCCGCCTACCGCGCCGCGCACGAGGACTACGTCGCCCGCCGGGACGCCATCGAGGTCCTGCAGGGCTTCCCCAGCGCCGGCGGCATGCCGGACCGGGTGAAGTGCCTGCACGTCCTGGTGGGCCACTCCCTCGCGGCCGGCCCCGGGGTGAACCCGCTGGGCGACGAGACGATCGCGATGCTGCCCGAGTGGTGGCGCAAGGGCCCGTGCGTGAGCCCGTGCGGCGCCGCCGGGCAGGAGGAGGGCGAGGACCGGTGACCCGGGTGGCAGCCATCGACTGCGGTACCAACTCCATCCGCCTGCTCGTCGCGGACGCGGACCCCGCGACCGGTGAGATCAAGGACCTGGACCGCCGGATGACCATCGTCCGGCTCGGCCAGGACGTGGACCGCACCGGCCGGCTCGCCCCCGAGGCCCTGGAGCGCACCTTCGCGGCCTGCCGCGAGTACGCGGGCGTGATCGAGGAACTGGGGGCGCGCAAGGTCCGTTTCGTGGCCACCTCCGCCTCCCGTGACGCCTCCAACCGGGACGACTTCGTGCGCGGGGTGGTGGACATCCTCGGCGTGGAGCCCGAGGTGATCACCGGCGACCAGGAGGCGGAGTTCTCCTTCACCGGCGCCACCGCGGAGCTGGCCGGACGTACGGACCTGGAACGGCCCTTCCTGGTCGTGGACATCGGCGGCGGCTCCACCGAGTTCGTCGTCGGCGACCGCCACGTCACGGCCGCGCGTTCGGTCGACGTCGGCTGCGTGCGGATGACCGAGCGTCACCTGGTCCGCGACGGCGTGGTCACCGACCCGCCCACCGCCGCGCAGATCGCCGCCATGACGCGGGACATCGACGCCGCCCTCGACCTCGCCGAACGGACCGTCCCGCTGCGCGAGGCCCGCACCCTCGTCGGCCTGGCCGGGTCCGTCACCACGGTCGCCGCGATCGCGCTGGACCTGCCCGAGTACGACTGGGCCGCCATCCACCACTCCCGCGTCCCGGTCGGGACGGTGCGGGAGATCAGCGCGCGCCTGCTGGCCGCCACGCACGCCGAACGCGCCGCGATCCCGGTGATGCACCCGGGACGGGTCGACGTGATCGGCGCGGGTGCCCTGGTACTGCTGCGGATCATGGAGCGTACGGGTGCCCGGGAGGTCGTGGTCTCCGAACACGACATCCTCGACGGGATCGCCTGGAGCATCGCCTGAGCAGGGCCTTTTCCAACTGAGCGGGCCTTGGGGGCGGGCGTGACACGCCCGCCCCACAAAGTTCGTGAATTTCTTCACATGAAAGTTCCCGCCGGACGGCCCAACTTTCCGGGACCGGGACCCCGCGAACCCTCCAAAACCCTTGGTGCGCCCGTGTTTCGGCGGTGTTGCGGGACGGTGGCGGGGTGCCCCCGGATGCCGATCGCCGCTGGTCGGACGGGGCGCTCAACGCCCGCGCCGCCCACCGGGTTCCCCCTGGGCGCTGTGGCCCTGGTCACGAAGCGGCGCAGTGTAGCAGAGGGCACCGCAAACCTTGTGAAGGGGCTCACGAGGTACCCCCTGGGGCGTGGTGAATACTCGAAGCATGAGCACCACGGAGCGTCCCAGGATCCTCGTAGTAGGCGGAGGGTACGTCGGCCTGTACGCGGCGCGGCGCATCCTCAAGAAGATGCGTTACGCGGAAGCGACGGTGACCGTCGTCGACCCGCGCTCGTACATGACGTACCAGCCGTTCCTGCCGGAGGCCGCCGCCGGCAGCATCTCCCCCCGCCACGTCGTGGTGCCGCTGCGCCGCGTGCTCCCCAAGGCGGAGGTCCTCACCGGCCGGGTCACCACCATCGACCAGGACCGCAAGGTCGCGGTCGTCGAGCCGCTCGTGGGCGAGACCTACGAACTGCCCTTCGACTACCTGGTGGTCGCCCTCGGCGCCGTCTCCCGCACCTTCCCGATCCCCGGCCTCGCCGAGCACGGCATCGGCATGAAGGGCGTCGAGGAGGCCATCGGCCTGCGCAACCACGTGCTGGAGCAGCTCGACAAGGCCGACTCCACCAACGACGAGGACGTCCGCCGCAAGGCGCTCACCTTCGTCTTCGTGGGCGGCGGCTTCGCCGGCGCCGAGACGATCGGCGAGGTCGAGGACATGGCCCGCGACGCGGCCAAGTACTACACCAACGTCAAGCGCGAGGACATGCGCTTCATCCTCGTCGACGCCGCCGACAAGATCCTCCCCGAGGTCGGCCCGGAGCTGGGCACCTGGGGTCTGGAGCACCTGCGCGAGCGTGGCATCGAGGTCTACCTCGGCACCTCCATGAGCTCCTGCGTCGACAAGCACGTGGTGCTCGCCAACGGCCTGGAGGTCGACGCCTCCACCATCGTGTGGACCGCGGGCGTCAAGCCCAACCCGGCGCTCGCCCGGTACGGCCTCCCGCTCGGCCCGCGCGGCCACGTGGACACCGCCCCGACGCTCCAGGTCCAGGGCACCGACTACATCTGGTCCGCCGGTGACAACGCCCAGGTCCCCGACCTGGCCTCCGGTCCCGGCGCCTGGTGCCCGCCGAACGCCCAGCACGCGCTGCGCCAGGCCAAGGTGCTCGGCGACAACGTGGTGTCCGGCATGCGCGGCTTCCCGCAGAAGGAGTACAAGCACGCCAACAAGGGCGCGGTGGCCGGCCTCGGCCTGCACAAGGGTGTCGCCCTGATCCGCTTCGGCAAGCTCAAGCTGAAGTTCAAGGGCCGCCTGGCCTGGTACATGCACCGTGGCTACCACGGCATGGCGGTTCCGACCTTCAACCGCAAGATCCGGGTCCTCGCGGACTGGACGCTGGCGATGTTCCTCAAGCGCGAGGTCGTCTCGCTCGGCGCCATCGAGAACCCGCGCGAGGAGTTCTACGAGGCCGCCAGGCCGGTCCCGGCCGCGGCGGTCCCCGCCGAGGCCGCCAAGGCCAAGGCCTGAGCAGGTAGCAGTCCGGCCGAAGGGCGTCCGCCATCCGTGGGGCGGGCGCCCTTCGCCGTGCCCGTGTCCCTGGCCCCGGGGCACAGGACATGAGATGGGTAGAGGTAAAGAAGCGGTAGTGCGGGAATGTCGGTGTATCCCGCATCCGTTTCCCAGCCCAGTGGACCCGTCTTCATGGAGGCACGGAGGTACCCGCCATGGCCGATGCGGCCGGACGACTGACCGCTCTCGCCGAGCAGGCGCTCGGCGTTCCCCTCCCGCTGCGCATCCGCGCGTGGGACGGCAGCGAGACCGGACCGCCCGACGCCCCGACGCTGGTCGTGCGGCACCGCCGGGCGTTGCGCCGGCTGCTGTGGAAGCCCGGCGAGCTCGGCCTGGTCCGCGCCTGGGTGGCCGGCGAACTCGACGTCGAGGGCGACCTGTACGAGGCGCTGGACCGGCTCTCCGGGCTCGTCTGGGATCGCCCCACCGAGGACGACGGGGCGTCACCGCGCCGTCTGCTCGGTCTCGTGCGCGATCCCGAGACCTACCGGCTGGGCCGGGAGGCCCTCGCCCTCGCCGGACCCGGACTGCCGCCGCCCCCGCCGCCGGAGGAGGTCCGCCGGCGCTCCGGGGTGCTGCACAGCCCGGTCCGCGACCGGCAGGCGATCAGCCATCACTACGACGTCGGCAACGACTTCTACGAGCTGGTGCTCGGCCCGTCCATGGTCTACTCGTGCGCCTACTGGGAGGGGCCCGACGCGACCCTGGAGGACGCCCAGCGGGCCAAGCTGGACCTCATCTGCCGCAAGCTGGAACTGCAGCCCGGGCAACGGCTGCTGGACGTCGGCTGCGGCTGGGGCTCCATGGTGATGCACGCCGCCGAGCACTACGGCGTCCACGCCACCGGCGTCACGCTCTCCACCGAGCAGGCCTCCTCCGCGCGCAAGCGGGTCGCCGACGCCGGCCTCGCCGACCGGATCGACATCCGCGTGCAGGACTACCGGGCGGTCGACGACGGGCCGTACGACGCCATCTCCTCGATCGGCATGGCCGAGCACGTGGGCCGCGAGCGCTACCGGCAGTACGCCGGGGTGCTGTACGGGCTGCTGCGGCCCGGCGGGCGGCTGCTCAACCACCAGATCGGCCGTCGCCCCTGGGCCGACGAGGAGGCCTACCACGTCGACGAGTTCATCGACCGGTACGTCTTCCCCGACGGCGAGCTGGCCCCGGTCGGCTCCACCGTCTCCCGGCTGGAGGAGGCCGGGCTCGAGGTACGGGACGTGGAGGCGATCCGCGAGCACTACGCCCTGACCCTGCGGCAGTGGGTCGCCAACCTGGAGGCGCACTGGCCGGAGGCCGTCCGCCTCGCCGGAGCCGGCCGCGCCCGTGTCTGGCGGCTGTACATGGCGGCCTCCGCGCTCTCCTTCGAGCAGAACCGCATCGGCGTCAACCAGGTGCTCGCCGTCCGCCCGACCAAGGACGGCGGCTCCGGGATGCCCCGTACCCGGGCCGACTGGCTGGGCCCGGGCCGGCAGGACTGACCCGCCGCGGGGCGGAGGCCGACTCGGCCTCCGCCCCGCGGGCGGTTCCGCCGTCCCGCTACTCGGCCTTGATGGCCTCGAGCATGTTCAGCCGGGCCGCCCGCCGGGCCGGCCACAGCGCGGCCAGGACGCCCACCAGGGCGGCGATCGCCAGGAACACCCCGATCCTGTCCCAGGGCAGCGTCATCGCGTAGCTCGGCAGCTGGGGCTTGATCAGCCCGCCGACGGCCCAGGCGAGGAACACCCCGAGCCCGAGGCCCAGCACCGCGCCGAACAGCGAGATCACCAGGGACTCCAGCCGGATCATCCGCTTGACCGCGGCACGGTCCAGGCCGATCGCGCGCAGCATGCCGATCTCGTGCTTGCGCTCGAAGACCGACATCGCCAGCGTGTTGATCACACCCAGCACCGCGACGAGCACGGCCATCGCGAGCAGCCCGTAGAGGATGTTCAGCATCAGGTCGATCGTGGAACTGAGCTCGCGGGAGATGGCCGCCTTGTCCTGGACCTTGATCACCGGGTTCTCGCCGAGCGCCTTCACCAGCGCGTCCTGGTTGGCCTCGTCGGCGCCGCCGGCCATCCGCACCAGCACCCGCATGTCCCCTGCCTCGGGGGTGTGCGGGGTGACCGTGGCGTTGTCCACGATCACGCCGTTGATGAGGTCGCCGCCCTCGTAGACGCCGCCGATAGTCAACCGCCCCTTGGTGCCGTCGTCGTAGCGCACCGGCAGGCTCTGCCCGGTGTGCCAGCCGCGCCGCTCGGCGGTGTCGGAGTCCACGACCATGGAGTCGCCGTGCACCGCGGCCAGGGAGCCATGGGTGAAGTCCAGGGTGAGCAGCCGCCCGATCTGCGGCGCGTCGACGCCGGTGACCCACTCGTCCTCGCCGCCCAGTTCGGTGTGCGCGTCGCGCACCGCGCTGGAGCCGCTGACGCCGTCGGTGCCGGCGACCTGCTCGGCCACCTCGGGGGAGAGGTTCCGGCCGGTGGCCATCGTGATCTGGTAGTCGGCCTTCAGGTGGGCGGCGGCCATTTCGTCCACGGTGGTCTTGACCGAGATGGCCACCACCGTGAGGGCGGTGATCAGGGTGAGGCCGATCATCAGGGCCGACGCGGTGGCGGCGGTGCGCCGCGGGTTGCGCACCGAGTTCTGCCGGGCGAGCTTGCCCGTGACCCCGAAGGGCCGCAGCAGCGGCGCGGCCGCGGCGACCACCGGCCGGGACAGCAGCGGCGTGAGGACGAAGACGCCGATCAGCAGCAGCCCGGCGCCGCCGCCCAGGACCATGTTGCCGTCGTCCTTCATCCCCGAGCCGGCCAGCACCAGGACGACACCGGCCGCCGACAGCAGCGCGCCGAGCGTGTTGCGCAGGAGCAGGCCCTTGACGGTGGCCGGGGCGTGCACGCTGCTCATCGCCGCGACCGGCGGGATCTTGGCGGCCCGGCGGGCCGGCAGCCACGCGGCGAGCATGGTGACGCCCACACCGACCGCGAGCGCCGCCCCGGCCGTGCCGGGCTGTACGGCCAGGGCGCCCTCGGGCAGTTCCGCCCCGGCCGAGCCGAGCACCGCCCGCATCACCGCCGCGATGCCGATGCCCAGCAGGAATCCGGTGGCACCGGCCACCACGCCCACCACGAGGGCCTCGCCCAGCACCGACCGCGTCACCTGCCGCCGGCTGGCGCCGACCGCGCGCAGCAGCGCGAGTTCCTTGGTGCGCTGGGCGACGAGCATGGTGAAGGTGTTCGCGATGATGAAGATGCCGACGAAGAGCGCGATGCCGGCGAAGCTGAGCAGGGTGGTGTTGAAGCTGCTGAGGTCGGAGGCGATCTGCCGGGCCTCGTCGTCCGCCAGCTGCTGCCCGGTGGTCGCGGTGGCGTCCTTGGCGTGGCGCGGTAGCAGCTTTTCGATCGCGGCCCTGAGCGTTGCCTGCGCGGTGCCCGGGGCCGCCTTGACGTCGATCTCCTCGTACGTACCCGGCTTGCCGAAGAGCTTCTGGGCCGTGGCCGTGTCGAAGAGCACCAGGCTGCCGCCCGCGGCGACGTTGCCGTCGTCGGTGGAGAAGACGCCGGTCACCTTCTGCCGCATCACCGGGCCGTCGATGGACATCCGGACGGTGTCGCCGACGGCGTAGCCCGTCCGCTCCGCGGTCTTGGAGTCCAGCGCGATCTCGGAGGAGGTCCGCGGGGCGCGTCCCTCGCGTAGCGGATAGCGGTCCGCACCGGCGTAGTTGCCGCCGCGGGTGGACCAGCCGTCGCCGACCAACCGGCCGTCCTTGCCGGCGATCGCGGTGAAGCCGGTGACGGTCGCGGTGGTGGACCCGGCGCCGGGCAGGCGGCCGATCTCGTCCACCAGCCGCTGGGGGAGCGGATGGTCGACGTCCCCGTAGGTGACGGCGACCGAGACGTCGGAGTAGCTCCTCGCGGAGGCCTTGCGGAGGGCATTGCCGATGGTGTCGGTGAACACCAGGGTGCCGGAGACGAAGGCGACGCCGAGCATCACGGCGAGCACGGTCATCAGCAGTCTGGCCTTGTGCGCGAGCACATTGCGCAGGGCGGTACGGAACATGTCAGGGCTTGTCTCTCGGTCGTGGCTCGTGGTCGGCGGCGCGGATCAGCTGGTGCGGCCCTTGGCGTCGAAGCGCTTCATGCGCTCCAGCACCGTGTCCGCGGTCGGGCCGTGCAGCTCGTCGACGATCCGCCCGTCGGCGAGGAAGACCACGCGGTCGGCGTAGGAGGCGGCGACCGGGTCGTGGGTGACCATGACGACCGTCTGGCCGAGCTCCTTCACGGAGTTGCGGAGGAAGCCGAGGATCTCCGCGCCGGAACGGGAGTCGAGGTTGCCGGTCGGCTCGTCGGCGAAGATGATCTCGGGCCGGCTGGCCAGTGCCCGGGCGACGGCGACCCGCTGCTGCTGTCCGCCGGACAGCTGGGAGGGCCGGTGCGACAGCCGCCCGGACAGTCCGACCGTCTCGACGACCCGGTCCAGCCACTGCTTGTCGGTCCTGCGGCCGGCGATGTCCATCGGGAGCGTGATGTTCTCCGCGGCCGTGAGCGTCGGCAGCAGGTTGAACGCCTGGAAGACGAAGCCGATCTTGTCCCGGCGGAGCTTGGTGAGCTGCTTGTCCTTCAGCGAGGACAGCTCGGTGTCGCCGATCCGCGCCGAGCCGGACGAGACGGTGTCCAGGCCCGCCATGCAGTGCATCAACGTGGACTTGCCCGAGCCCGAGGGGCCCATGATCGCGGTGTACTCGCCGGCGCGGAACTCGACCGTCACCGCGTCGAGCGCGACGACCCGGGTCTCGCCCTCCCCGTAGACCTTGCTCAGATCGGTGGCGCGGGCGGCCGTGGCCGTGGCGGTGGGGTGTGCGGTGGTGGTGGACGGCACGCTGCTCCTGTCGGGACGGGGGGAGTCGATCGGACCCCTCCATCGTCCCGACGGGAGACGTCGCCGGGATCCGTCCACATCGTGGTTCTGCAGGCAGTCCCGAGAGGTACGCGCGGACCCCCGCGTCCTACTTGGGGATGACGGGGACCCCGACATCCCGCCCCCGGGTGGAAGCGATTTCGCGTCATATGCAGCGGGTGCGGTCCGCCGTCCGGACCGCCCCGGGCCTGTGCTTTCCTCCGGGCGGAACGAATCTGATGGTCCGTCAGTCAGCCTTAAAATCAGACAACATGACGAATCCTGGGCCCTGTTCCACCCGCCCCGCCGGATAGGCTCGTACTGCGCTCTCGCACCGCCACGCCCGGATGGTGGAATGCAGACACGGCGAGCTTAAACCTCGCTGCCCCTTGCGGGCGTACCGGTTCAAATCCGGTTCCGGGCACTCACTTCCTCACCGGCGTGACACCACCGCCACGTTCTCAGCCCTGTTCCCGTTCCACCGGGAGCCACAGTTCGGCCTCCGCCTCGGTCCCGTCCGCGGACGGACGGGCGCGCAGGATCTCGGGGCCGGGGCGGCTGCGGTACGGGTTGGAGGGGAACCACTGGGTGAACACGTCCCGCCACAGCTCCTGGATGGCCTGCGGCGCCGGCCCGGAGGTGGTGAAGACCGCCCAGGTGCCCGCGGGGACGGGGAGGACCGTGGTGCCGTCGGGTGCGGCCGCCGTCGTGATCACCCCCTGGTGGTAGTCGAGCTCCGTGCCTTCGGCGCGGCTCGGGTCCAGGTCGTCGCAGACCGCGACGACCCCCCGCGGTTCCTGGTCCGACAGTTCCTCCAGACGTGCCATGAGCCGCGGGTCGATCCCGCGGACGAAGTCGACGATCGCCTGGTTCGGCCCCGAGTGCACCAGGGGGACCCGGGCCTTGAGGCCGACGACCCTGAAGTCCGGCCTGTCCACGACGCGGTAACGCATGCTGCTGCTCCCTTCGACGGTGAGGCGGAAGGCCAACCGGGGCTGGGAGACCAGCGCGGCGCCGGTGCGCCGGGCCTCGCCCGGCCCGACCCCGTGCACGGCGCGGAACGCCCGCGCGAAGGCCTCGCCCGATCCGTACCCGTAGCGCACCGCGACCTCCAGCAGCGTCGCGGGCCCCGCGAGCACCTCCGCGCCGGCGACGGTCAGCCGGCGGCGCCGTACGTACTCCGAGAGCGGCATGCCCGCGAGCGCGGAGAACATCCGGCGCAGGTGGTACTCCGAGGTGCCCGCGACACGCGCCAGCGCGGCCACGTCGACCTGCCCGTCGAGATGGTGCTCGATGTGCTCCAGGGCCTGGTTGAGACGTTCCAGCACTCCCGGTCCCCTTCCTCTTCCACGACCCCACGCTAGGCGTCGGGCACCCCGCCGGACCCGACATCCCGTGCCCGGTCGGGTCGGGTGGCCGCGACGTCCGCCGCCGCACGGGCGAACGCGCGGACCCGGGCCGTGGTGTTGCCGTGCCGCCACACCAGACCGCGCTCGATGGGCGGTGCGTCGTGGAGGGGGACGTAGGCGAGGTCCGGCCGGGGGTAGTAGCGGCGGGCGTGCTCCCCGACGGGGAGGACGCCCCGGCCCAGCGCCACCAGGGTGAGCATCTCGGAGAACGACCCGCCGGCCGGGCCCCTCGGGACCGGACGGCCCGACGGGGTGCGCTCCGGGGTGCGGTCCCGCTTGAACGCCACCGAGGTCACCTCCGGGTACTGCACCACGGGGTGGTCCGCGAGCACCTCGAGCGACACCGACTCCCGGCCGGCCGCCGGGTGCCCCGCGGCCACCGCGAGCACCCGGCGCTCCCTGAGCAGCACCGGTCCGCGGGCCATCCCGTCGAAGGGGAAGGAGGCGAGGAGGACGTCGACGGAACCGTCCAGCAGGCTCGCCCGGGAGGTGGCCAGCTGGACCTCGCGCACGTCGACCCGGCAGTCGGGGTGGCGCTCGGAGAACAGCCGGACCACGCTCAGCAGCGTGGGCGCCGTGCCCTCGCCGAGGAAGGCCACGCGCAGTGCGCCGGTGATGCCGCGGCCGGCGTCGGCGGCCCTGCGCAGCGCCTCCTCCATCCCGGTGACGAGGGGGAGCAGATCGTCGGCGAGCCGCCTGCCGACCGGGGTGATCCGGACGCTGCGGCTGTTCCGCTCGAAGAGCGGGCAGCCGATGCGGCGTTCCAGCTTGCCCACCACCTGGCTGACCCGCCCGGTGGTGACGCCCAGGCGCTCTGCGGTCCGGCCGAAGTGCAGCTCCTCGGCGAGGGTGAGGAAGGCCTCGATCTCCACCCGCTCCAGCACGCTTCCCCCTCGGCGTTGAATTCCGCTCAACGATCGTACGGCGATCATGCCTTGATGGCGGCGGCCCCCCGGCGGATCGTGGAGGACGTCCACGGCACACCACATCTGGAGGAGACATGACCGTGCTGCGCGTGAAGGCCTTCGACCACCTGGTCCTCAACGTCGCCGACGTCGAGCGGTCCCTGGCCTTCTACACCGGACCGCTCGGCCTGGAACCGGTGCGCGTCGACGAATGGCGCGCGGGGAAGGCCCCGTTCCCGTCGGTGCGGGTCACCCGGGAGACCATCATCGACCTGGTCGCCGGGCCCCGCGGCGAGTCCAACGTCGACCACATCTGCCTCACCGTGGAACCGCTGGACTGGGAAGAGGTCGTCGCGTCCGGGGTGTTCACGGTGCTGGAGGCCAACGTGCGGAGGTTCGGCGCGCGCGGCTCCGCCCTGTCGACCTACGTCGAGGACCCGGACGGCAATACGGTCGAACTGCGCTGGTACCCGCAGGACGCGCAGGACTGAGCGCGGCTCCGGGCGCCGCCGGCGGCGCCCGGCCCGGTTGCTACAGTGCGCCCGTGTCCGACTCCTCGCGTGAATCCCTGGCCGGCGCCGGTTGGGAGAGCCAGCAGCCCGGCGCCTACCGGGAGTTGATGCCGGCCCGGGTGGTCAACCTGTCGTGGCTGGACCCGGTGACCCTGTGGAAGGCCCGCAACGGCCCGCTCGCCTCGCTGTTCGGCGACCCGACCGGCCGGGACCGGCAGCGCTGGGTCAACGGCCAGACGGAGCGCGGGGCGTCCGGCGCGGACCTGGTGATCGAGCGGGACGACCCCGACACCTTCTCCTTCCTCCTCCTCGGCGACACCGGCGAGGGCGACGACCCGCAGTACGCCGTCGTCCCCGGGATGCTCAAGGCGGGCGCCGGCACGCGCTACGCCGTGATCTGCAGCGACGTCCTCTACCCCGTCGGCAGCGCCAACGAGTACGACACGAAGTTCTTCCGGCCCTACCGGGACTACGACGCCCCCGTCTACGCCATCCCCGGGAACCACGACTGGTACGACGGGCTCAACGGCTTCATGCGGGTGTTCTGCCGCGCCCCCGCCCTGCCGCCCGCGCCGCGCCCCCGTCCGCTGACCCGGGCCTGGTGGCGCACCCTGCTGTGGGCGAGGCCCGACGTGCCGGACGACGCCCGGCTCGACGAGGCCCGGCGGATGCGCTCCGCGCCCTCGCAGACGGCCTCCCAGCCCGGCCCGTACTGGGCGATCGACTCGGGGCCGATACGGATCATAGGCATCGACACCGGGCTGCTCGGCGACATCGACAGGGAGCAGGGCGAATGGCTGCGCCGGGTCTCCCGCGGGCCCCGCCCCAAGATCCTCGTCACCGGTTCCCCGATCTACGTGGACGGCGAGCACCACCCCTGCGCCATCGAGGGCGGCGGCACGGTCGACGAGGTCGTCCGCGACCCGGAGCACAACTTCGTCGCCGTGATCGGCGGGGACATCCACAACTACCAACGCTATCCGGTGGACGTGGACGGCCGGAGGATCGAGTACGTCGTCTCCGGCGGCGGGGGCGCCTTCATGCACGCCACCCACACGATCCCCCGGGTGGCGGTCGGCGGCGTCACCGAGGACCGCTTCCGCTGCTACCCGATGCGCGGCGACTCCCTCGCCTTCTACAGCCGGCTCTACGGCCGCCGGCTCCACCTGCGCCGCCTGTTCGACCTGACCCCGGACGAGGCCTCCGCGGTCCTCGCCCGGCGTCTCGGCATCCCGGCCACCCGGGCCACCGGCGCCCGCGTGACCTGGCGGACGCGCTTCGTCGCGAGCGTCCTGGGTGCTCCGCGCCGGCCGGACCGCAGGCGCCGGCTGCGTCTGCCCGTCCGCCGGGTGCTCACCCGTCTGCTCTCCCCGGGCTCGGCGACGTACAGCCCGCCGTTCTTCAAGAGCTTCCTGCGGCTGGACGTCAGCCCGGCCGCCGTGCGCGTGCGGTGCTTCGCCGCCACCGGCCTGCTGGCGCACGAACTGGACCCGCCGGTCGAGGACGACTTCACCGTCCCTTTGCCGTACGCGAACGGTACGTGAGCGCCGGGGCGCTTCCCCCGGGCCTCCCCGCTGCGCGCATCACACGGCCCCGCGGCGGCGGTGATCTGCACGAACGCGCCGGAAGCGGCGGTGCGGGGCGGTTCGCAGACGAAGGTGCCGCAGCCACCTGTACGGACAAGTCCGGGCCTAGGCTTTTACCGTCACCTGAAGGTTCCGTCGCGTTCTGGACATCTGCGCTTAGTCAACCTTCCCCCTAAGGCTCCTAAGTTCACAGCCAAGCAATGGCAAGCAGTGAGCAACGGAGGTCGTTGTGTCCGAGGGTGTTCGCAGGGCCCGGCGGTACGCCGCGCCCGTGGCGGCTGCGGCCGCCGCCGCGGTCGTGACCATGGTGGTCAGCCCGACGCTGGGTGCGTCGGCCACGGCCCCGCAGACCGCAAGCAAGGGCAAGGCCCCGGCTGCGAAGAACGTCATCTTCATCAACGGCGACGGCATGGGTGCCGCCGCCCGGCAGGCCGCGCGCCTGCACCTGACCGGTCTGAACGGTCAGCTCGCGATGGACAAGCTCCCCTACTCGGGTCAGCTGACCACCGAGCCGGACGACCCGAAGGCCGTCGTCACCGACTCCGCCGCGGCCGCGACCGCGTGGGCGACCGGTGAGAAGACCTACAACGGCGCGATCAGCGTCGACGTGGACGGCAACCCGCTGGCCACCCTGGGCCAGCAGGCCAAGGCCGCCGGCAAGGCCACCGGCCTGGTCACGACCGCGCAGGTCACCGACGCGTCGCCGGCCGCCTTCTTCTCCAGCACGGCCAACCGGTCGGCGCAGGACGAGATCGCGCGCCAGTACATCGAGGTCAGCAAGCCCGACGTCATCCTGGGCGGTGGCGAGGACTGGTGGCTGCCCGCGGGCAGCCCCGGCGCCTTCCAGGACAAGCCCGCCGAGGACACGTCCGAGGCGAGCAAGGGCACCAAGGGTGACCTGATCAAGAAGGCCCAGAAGGCCGGCTACTCCTACGTCTCCAGCGCGGACCAGCTCAACCGCGCCAAGGGCGGCAAGCTCCTCGGTCTCTTCGCCAACGAGGAGATGTTCCAGCAGCGTCCCGAGGGCCAGGGCGACGTGTACAACCCGGTGGTCGGCCTGTCCACCATGACCAGCAAGGCCCTCAGCACGCTGGACAAGAACAAGAAGGGCTTCTTCCTCATGGTCGAGGAGGAGGGCACCGACGAGTTCGCGCACTCCAACAACGGCGCCCGCGTCCTGCAGTCCATGCAGGAGCTGGAGAAGGCCGTCGCGGTGGCCCGCGCCTACGTGGCGACCCACCCCGACACCCTGCTGGTCGTCACCGGTGACCACGAGACCGGCGGCCTGGCCGTGGAGGAGGCCGACTCCGCCGACGAGTCCGGCGACGGCATCTCCGCCGAGGACGGTCCGTTCAGCATCCGCGGCAGCGACAAGTCGTTCTACATCGACTGGACCACCTCCGGTCACACCGCTGTGGACGTTCCCGTCACCGCGGCCGGCCCGCTCGCGAACCGCTTCACCGGCAAGCACGCCAACACCTACGTGCACGACGTGCTGAGCGAGATCCTGGCGACGCGTCGCTGAGCGAGGATCCACTTGCGGCGGGTGCCGGGGAGGGGACTGCCCCTCCCCGGCACCCGCCGTTCCTCCCCCGGCGGTGTGGCGCCGCTGGGACGGGGAAAGCCGTGGTGGCAGGCATGGTGCGCGGGCCGCAAAAGATCCTCCTTGAGGCGTAGGCGACCCGCTTTGCCATACCATTACTCTTGGTGCGAAGCCGTATCGCGCGGCCATGGAGGAGTGACAGATGAGGAGCAGCAACCCGGTCTTCTCGCGGCGTGGGTTCTCCCGCGGGGAGGGCTACGCGGGCTTCGGCGGTCAGCCGCAGACGCAGGGCGTCCCCCAGACGGGCGGCAACCCCTACGCGGGCACGAACCCGTACGCGGGCAGCAACCCCTACGACACCACGTACCAGGCCCCGCCGGGCGCCCCCGTGCAGACCGGCCGGATGACGATGGACGACGTCGTCATGCGCACCGCCATGACCCTGGGCACCGTGGTGCTCGGCGCGCTCGTGGCGTGGTTCGTGCTGCCGGTCTCGGAGAAGAGCTACGGCCTGGCGATCGGCGCCTCGCTCGTGGCCCTGGTCCTGGGCCTGATCCAGTCGTTCAAGCGTGAGGCCTCGCCCGCGCTGATCCTCGGCTACGCGGTCTTCGAGGGTGTCTTCCTCGGCATCTGGAGCAAGATCCTCAACTTCATGTGGCCGGGCATCCCGCTGCAGGCCGTGCTGGGGACCATGGCGGTCTTCGTCGGCATGCTGGTGGCGTACCGCACCCGCCTGATCCGCGTCACCGCCCGCTACACCCGCATCGGCATGGCGATCGCCATCGGCTTCGTCATCCTGACGTTCGTCAACCTGATCGCCGCGATGATCGGCGGCGGTGACGGCCTCGGCCTGCGCAGCGGTGGGCTCGGCATCGTGGTCGGCATCATCGGGATCGCGCTGGGCGCGTTCTTCCTGTCGCTGGACTTCAAGCAGATCGAGGACGGCATCCAGTACGGCGCTCCGCGCAAGGAGTCCTGGCTGGCGGCCTTCGGGCTCACGCTCTCCCTGGTCTGGATCTACCTGGAGATGCTGCGGCTGATCGCGATCCTGCGCGGCGACGACTGAGTGCGCTGACCCGCGAGGGACATTCAACGGGCCCCGGAGGCGATGCCTTTCGGGGCCCGTTCGCATGTGCGGGAGGGGAGGCGCGTCAGCCGAACCTCCGCGCGGCCCGCCTCAGGTCGTATTCGTGGACGATGGCCTTGGCGTGTCCGTAGGACAGGTCGTGCTCGCTGCGGAGCCAGCTGACTTTCTCTTCGAAGCGGAGGAAAGCGGGCCCGTCGTCGACCGTGCGAAGCCATTCGCCGATCTCGCGGCCGGTGCAGTGCGGGATGTGGGAGAGCAGGTTCCGGTGGGTCTCTTCCGAGAAGGTCTGTGACATCGGCGCCTCCGGTATGCGTTCCGGTCACCCCACCGTGCCTGAGCCGTCGACCGTTGGCAACAGTGCAACGCACTCGGTTGTGTGTACGCACCGGTAGGCTCGCGCCGTGCTGGACTGTACGACGCTCCGCGACGCCGCCGGACTCCTGGCGGCGCGTTACCGCTCCCTGCCGCAGAGCCGGCTCCGTGGCGAGGTGGCCCGGGCGGGACTGGAACTCGCCCGTGAACTGGCCGCCCTGGCGCAGCGGATCGAGTTCCCCGGCCGGGAACCGCTGCCGGTGCCGGACGAGGGGGTCTTCGTGATCGGCGACCAGATCTCCGTGGCCGCCCACGACCTGGCCGCCGCCCTGGAACCGCACCCGGAACTGGCGCACGTACGCGACGCGGCCGTGTCCCGGATCGGGGACACGGCCGCGCGGTGCGGTCTGTAGGACCGGCTACAGCGAGGCGACCACCCGGTCGGCGAGCACGTAGACGGACTCCTCGCCGTAGGTGAAGGTCAGCGCGTAGCCGCCCGCGACGGCGGAGCCGCCCAGCAGGATCGGGGACTCGCCCTGGTCCAGGGCGTCGCAGAGGCGGTCGGCGGTGTCCCGGTCGCCCGGGGTCATGCAGAGCGTGGTGCCGTCGGCGAAGACGTACACGTCGAGCGTGCCGAGCGGGCCGGGACGGACGTCGGCGAGCGGCATCCGCAGGTCCGCGAGTTCGGACAGGCGCTCGGCGGTCTGCTCCTGGTTGGCCACGACCGGCGCCGGGACGCCGAAGTCGGGGTCGGAGGGGTGCCGGAAGGGCGCCGGGCCGCCGGGCTCCAGGCCCGCGAGGTCGGCCTGGCGGGGCAGGAACGGGCCGTACGGCAGCACCTCGTAGTCGGTGCCGGCGGCGCCCGGAACCGGGCCGGCCCCCTGGCCGCCGAAGAGCTGGGCGTCGAGCTGCGGGTCCACGAGGGCCTCGCCGGACTCGCCCGTCCCGTAGCCGAGGGGGGCTTCCTGAGCGGCCCAGAAGGCGCGTGCCTCGGCCAGTTCGCGCTCGCGCTCGTCGGCGAGCGCGTCGGCGACGGCGGTGCGGATGGCCTCGGCGTCCGGAGTGGTGCGTGCGGCGGGAACCCCGACCGCCCGCCCGGCACGGGCCTCGGCCAGGTCCGCGCGCAGGGCCGCGACGTCACGACGTACGCCGCGTGTGGCGAACAGCGCGGCGGAGCCGGCGGCCACGGCGGTTGCCGCGCCCGTCAGCAGGACGAGGAACATGGCGCTCACTGGCGTACTCCCGACTGTGCTTTCCCGAGCCTGGCCCCCTGTACACCACCACTCTGCACCGGAATCCATGGCCTCTGCAGTGCGGAACGTCACGAAATGGGAGGGTCCAAAGTCTCGCCCCGTACCGGTGGCACGCCTCTGACCTGCCTAAACGACCGCCCCCGGGATTAGGTCACATCCAGGGGGCGGTTCGATTGCGACTTGTGTCTCGAACGTACGTCCGAGTGCCGGGAAGGGCCGGCGGGGCCCGTTACGACAGGCGCTCGATGACCATGGCCATGCCCTGGCCGCCGCCGACGCACATGGTCTCCAGGCCGAACTGCTTGTCGTGCCACTGGAGCGAGTTGATCAGCGTGGTGGTGATGCGGGCGCCCGTCATGCCGAAGGGGTGGCCGACGGCGATCGCGCCGCCGTTGACGTTGAGCCGGTCGATGTCGACGCCCAGGTCCCGGTAGGAGGGGATGACCTGCGCCGCGAAGGCCTCGTTGATCTCGACGAGGTCGATGTCGTCGATGGTCAGCCCGGCCCGCTTCAGCGCCTGGCGGGACGCCTCGACCGGGCCGTGGCCCATGATCTCGGGGGAGAGGCCGGAGACGCCGGTGGAGACCACCCGGGCGAGCGGGGTGATGCCGAGCTCGCGCGCCTTGGTGTCGCTCATGACGACCAGCGCCGCGGCGCCGTCGTTCAGCGGGCAGCAGTTGCCGGCGGTCACGGTGCCGTCGGGGCGGAAGACCGGCTTCAGGCCCTGCACGGCCTCCAGGGTGACCCCGGCGCGCGGGCCGTCGTCCTTGGCGACGACCGTGCCGTCGGGCAGCGTCACCGGGGTGATCTCGCGCTCCCAGAAGCCGTTCTTGATGGCCTCCTCGGCCAGGTTCTGCGAGCGGACGCCGAACTCGTCCTGGTCGGCGCGGGTGACGCCCTTGAGGGCCGCCAGGTTCTCGGCGGTCTGGCCCATCGCGATGTACGCGTCCGGGACCAGCCCGTCCTCGCGCGGGTCGTGCCACTCTCCCCCGCCCTGCGCGGCGCGGGTCGCGGTGCGGGCCTCGGCCTCGGCGAAGAGCGGGTTGTGGGTGCCGGGCATGCCGTCGGAGCTGCCGTTGACGAAGCGGGACACGGTCTCGACGCCGGCCGAGATGAAGACGTCGCCCTCGCCCGCCTTGATGGCGTGCAGCGCCATCCGGGTCGTCTGCAGCGAGGAGGAGCAGTAACGCGTGACCGTGCAGCCCGGGAGGTGGTCCATGCCCATCTGCACGGCCACGATCCGGCCCAGGTTGTGACCCTGCTCGCCGCCGGGCAGGCCGCAGCCCAGCATCAGGTCGTCGATCTCGCGCGGGTCGAGCTGCGGCACCTTGGCGAGGGCCGCCTGGATGATCGTGGCGGTCAGGTCGTCGGGCCGCAGGTCCTTCAGGGACCCCTTGACGGCCCGGCCGATGGGGGAGCGGGCGGCAGAGACGATCACGGCTTCGGGCATCGCGACTCCTCGACGAGGCGGCGGGGGTACGGCTGGGACTCTCTGGGAAGTTACCTGTACGTAGCGGAGGGAGTCACGGCCTGGGGGCTGTGACGCGGACCTCTTTCTGAGCGCTTGCTTAGTCCATGATGGCGCATCCTCGTGGCGAACGCGCCCCCCGTGCGATGCTGACGTGGTGAATCCGGACGACCTGGTACGGCTGCGGCGCGCCCGTGACGCGATGGACCGCGACTACGCGGAGCCCCTCGACGTCACCGCACTGGCCCGCGCGGCGCTGATGTCCCCCGGCCACTTCTCGCGCAGCTTCCGGGCCGCCTTCGGCGAGTCCCCGTACAGCTACCTCATGACGCGCCGGATCGAACGCGCCAAGGCCCTGCTGCGACGCGGCGACCTCACGGTCACGGAGGTCTGCTTCGCGGTCGGCTGCACCTCGCTCGGCTCCTTCAGCTCGCGCTTCACCGAACTCGTGGGCGAGACCCCGAGCGCCTACCGCGCCCGCGACCACGAGCCGGGCGCGCCGATCCCGGCGTGCATCGCGAAGCGGTACACCAGGCCGGTCAGGAACAGGGAAGCGAAGACCGCGGCCCGGGCCTAGCGTGGTCCGCATGGACATCACGCTGTCACAGTGCTTCATCGCCGTCGACGACCACGACAAGGCGCTGCCCTTCTACCGCGACGTCCTCGGCCTGGAGGTCCGCAACGACGTCGGCTTCGAGGGCATGCGCTGGGTGACGGTCGGCTCGCCCGACCAGCCGGGCGTGGAGATCGTGCTCGAACCGCCCCTGGCGGACCCGGGCGCCTCCGACGCGGACAAGCGGGCCATGAGCGAGCTGCTGGCCAAGGGCATGCTGCGCGGGGTCATCTTCGCCACCGGTGACGTCGACGCCACCTTCGAGCGCATCCGCGACGCGGGCGGCGAGGTGCTCCAGGAGCCCATGGACCAGCCCTACGGCGTCCGTGACTGCGCCTTCCGCGACCCCTCCGGCAACCTGCTCCGCTTCAACCAGCGCAAGCCCGGCTGACGCCGGCGGTCCACGGGTGCCGGCAGGCGCCGGTTCCGGGCGTCACGGTCGCCGGAGCGGAGGGCGCGCGCCCGGCCGCTGGTCGCCGCTCGCGGGTGCGGCGCCTGTGACCGGGCTTTCCGCGCAGCACAGCGGCCCCACCGCAGGCTCCGCGGACGGCGGCGGGCGAAGGTGCGGGGTTGCCGTGCGGCGCGTATCGCCGCCCCTTGCGGCAAGCGGTGGGCGGCTTCCGTGACGGTGCCCTTGCCGGTGGCTGGTGGCCCGAAGTTCAGGCGGGTGGGTGGGAGACGGCCCGCCGCGGGCGCAGCGGACCCGCGGACGGCGGCGGGTTGCCGCACGGCGCGTACCCCCTGCGGCGTCCGTGATCCCGTGGTCCGGGGTTCGGGCGGGTGGGAGACCGGCCCCGCCGCAGGCGCAGCGGACCCGCGGACGGCGGCGGCGGGTACCGCCGCCCGGAGGGTCCGCACCACGCCGGGAGGCGCTAGTTCTGGGCGGCCTCGGCCGCCGCCGTGGCGGCGGGTTCCGTCGCGTCGGGGAGGCGGCGACGGCGGCGGCGCTTGAGGAGGGCCCAGCGGCCGCGGGGGCCGGAGACCGTGCCGGCGGCCGCGGTGACCTCGGTGCCGGCCTCGCCCGCGGCTTCCGCGGCGGCCTGGGCCACCGGGAGGAAGCCCTCGCCGCGCCGGGCGTCGGGGCGCTCGTCCTCCTCGGGCCACAGCCCGACCGCGGAGCACAGCGTCGGCAGCATCGCCATGGCCGCGGTCGCGTAGCCCTCGGCCGACGGGTGGTAGTTGTCCGGGCCGAACATCTCGCGGGGGCGGGACTCGAACTCGGGCCCGAGCAGGTCGCCCAGCGACACGGTGCGGCCGCCGAGGCCGACCACCGCGATGGTCTGCGCGGCCGCGAGCTGGCGGCTCAGCCGCCGCGCGATCCAGCGCAGCGGCTGGTAGACCGGCTCGATCGTGCCCAGGTCGGGGCAGGTCCCGACGATCACCTCGCAGCCGGCCTCGCGCAGCCGCCGCACCGCGTCGGACAGCATCCGCACCGAGACGGCCAGCGGCATCCGCCGGGTCACGTCGTTCGCCCCGATCATGATCACGCACAGACCGGGCGCGGTACCGGGAGCGGGCCCCAGCAGAAGATCGACCTGGCGGGCCAGGTCGTCGGACTGTGCGCCGGGATTGGCCACGTTGACCAGCCGCACCGGCCGTTCCGCCACCGCCGCCACCCCGGACGCCAGCAGCGCGCCGGGGGTCTGGCTCGCCCGGTGCACCCCCTGCCCCGCCGCCGTGGAGTCGCCCACGAGGGCCAGCACGATCGGCCGCTCGTCGGTGCTCAGCGCGAAGGCGGCGCCGTAGACGCCGTCCGCGCGGGGCGGGACGGCGTCGGAGCCGCCCACGGTCCTGCGGGCGAGCGCGGCCTCGGTCAGCACGAGGCCGACCGCGGCGCCGCCCAGCAGCCCGATGCCGCCACCTCCGTACGCGGCGGCCGTCGCGATCCGCCGCGCCACCCTTGCCCTGGACAACGTCCACCTCCCGCGCCGGGTGTGCGGACCCTCGTGGCCCGACCCGTACAACGATTTGTTGCCCCGTCCGATGCCCGCCGCAACCGCTGGGCGGCCCGGACTCAGGTCAGCCGCTGCTGTGCGACGAACCAGGCGAGCTGGGTGCGGTTGGCGGTTCCGGTGGACTCCATCAGGGACCGGATCCTGCGCTGCAGCGTGCGCAGGGATATCCCCAGCTGGGAGGCGATCGCCTTGTCGGGCAGCCCGGACATCAGCAGCGAGAGCAGCTGCTCGTCGAGCTCGGGGGAGCCGGGGAACTCCGGGTCCTCCTCGGTCTCGCCGAGCGAGGGCATGCGCAGCGGTGTGCCGCGCAGCCAGCGGTCCTCGAAGAGCTCCAGCAGCGCGTCGACCAGCACCGAGGGGTGGAGCAGCAGCAGGCCGGCGGAGGAGACCACGGACCGGTCGCGGCCGCCGGACAGCGGCAGCAGCGCCCGCTCGGCGTCGACGATCATCAGCTTCATCGGCACGGTCGGCGCCGCCCGGGCCAGTTCGCCCGGCTCGACGAAGCCCGGCATGTCGGCCGCCCCGGGGTACACCAGGGCCGTCGTCTCGTACAGGGAGCGGTACTCGACCCCGGCGGTCAGCCGCTCCTTCTGCACGACGTTGCCCGCCGCGGCGACGTACGGCGGCCGCACGAAGGTCAGCACCTCCTTGCGGGCCTCGCGCTGCAGCTGCTCGATCATGTGCTGCTGCTCCGTCTCGCCGTGGATCACCTCGGCGATCCCGCCCGGCATCACCGGCTCGGCCGGCCGGGACGGGCGCACGGCGGCGAGCGCCGTGAGCCGTTCCCGCACGGAGGCGAGGCCGGACTCCACGGCGGCCAGGCCGCTGAGGGCGGCGGCGTAGTCGGTGTTGCCCGTGCCCGCTTCGGTGGTGTCCGGGTGTTTCTGGTCAGGCATTGCCCACCCCCCGGTTGTATAAGCCCGGTGTCGTAACAGCGACGTGTCGTGATCGCGCCACGGTGTGACTCTACAACCGGACCTTCCGGGGCGTACGTAACACCAACTGTGAAGCATGCGGCCCCCGGTGCCGGCGTGGGCGACCCCCCACCGGAAAACCGCTTACCCTGGCCTCACAATCACGGAGAACCCGGAGACAATGGTGCAGTTCCACGACTCGATGATCAGCCTCGTCGGCAACACCCCGCTGGTGAGGCTCAACAGCGTGACGGCAGGAATCCAGGCGACCGTCCTGGCCAAGGTCGAGTACTTCAACCCCGGCGGTTCGGTCAAGGACCGCATCGCGCTGCGGATGATCGAGGCCGCGGAGAAGAGCGGCGAGCTCAAGCCCGGCGGCACGATCGTGGAGCCCACCTCGGGCAACACGGGCGTCGGCCTGGCGATCGTGGCCCAGCAGAAGGGCTACCACTGCATCTTCGTCTGCCCCGACAAGGTCTCCGCGGACAAGATCAACGTTATGCGGGCCTACGGCGCCGAGGTCGTGGTCTGCCCCACCGCCGTGGACCCCGAGCACCCGGACTCGTACTACAACGTCTCCGACCGGCTGGTGCGCGAGACCCCGAACGCCTGGAAGCCCGACCAGTACAGCAACCCCAACAACCCGGCCTCGCACTACCACTCCACCGGCCCCGAGCTGTGGGAGCAGACCGAGGGGAAGATCACGCACTTCGTGGCGGGCGTCGGCACCGGCGGCACCATCTCCGGCACCGGCCGCTACCTGAAGGACGCCTCGGACGGCAGGGTGAAGGTCATCGGCGCCGACCCGGAGGGCTCCGTCTACAGCGGCGGCTCCGGCCGGCCGTACCTCGTCGAGGGCGTCGGTGAGGACTTCTGGCCCACCGCCTACGACCGCACCGTCGCGGACGAGATCGTCGCGGTCTCGGACAAGGACTCCTTCCAGATGACCCGCCGCCTGGCCAAGGAGGAGGGCCTGCTCGTCGGCGGCTCCTGCGGCATGGCGGTCGTCGCGGCGCTCCGCGTGGCCGAGCGGCTCGGCCCGGACGACGTCGTGGTCGTCCTGCTGCCGGACTCCGGCCGCGGCTACCTCTCGAAGATCTTCAACGACGAGTGGATGGCCGACTACGGCTTCCTGGAGGAGGGCACCGGCCAGGCCCGCGTCTCCGACGTGCTGGACCGCAAGGACGGCGGCATCCCGCAGCTGGTGCACATGCACCCCGAGGAGACGGTCGGCCAGGCCATCGAGGTGCTGCGCGAGTACGGCGTCTCGCAGATGCCGATCGTGAAGCCGGGCGCCGGGCACCCCGACGTCATGGCCGCCGAGGTCATCGGTTCCGTCGTGGAGCGGGAGCTGCTCGACGCGCTGTTCACCAAGCGCGCCACCCTGGACGACCCGCTGGAGCGGCACATGAGCGCGCCGCTGCCGCAGGTGGGCTCCGGCGAGCCGGTCGGCGACCTGATGGCCGTGCTGGGCTCGGCCGACGCGGCGATCGTGCTGGTCGAGGGCAAGCCGACGGGCGTGGTCAGCCGCCAGGACCTGCTCGCCTTCCTCGCGGAAGAGGCCAAGTAGCGGCACCCGGGACGACTCCGGGACGTCCCCGGCAGGTCCGCCACGGGTTCGCGGAAGTGGTACACCCACGTCACGTGGTCGCAGCACGCGCTTAACACGGGTCCGGCACATTGGTGGATGTCGGCGGACGGCACACCGGTCGCCCGGTCGACACCACGGATGTGGCGCCAAGGACCTCCGGAGCGGCTCCCGGACCTCCATGGTGACCCCAGGACGTGTGGCCCGGCCCTGATCCGGCCCACGTCCCTCGCGGGGACCGCCGTCGTCCCGCCCCCCGGGTGACCGGGGGTGCGGCGGTTCCCGCGCAATCTGTGGAAGAGCGGTCCGCGTCCCCGCGCGGGCCGCTCTTCTGGTTGAGTGGCCGCCGTGATCAGCGCACAGACGTTCGCAGCCGTCGAGGAGTCCATACGCACCGTGGCCGACGAGGAGGCGCTCGCCCGCTTCGGCCGCCTCGCCGAGGGCGACGTCGACGAGAAGAAGGGCCCGCTGGACCTCGTCACGGTCGCCGACCGCCGGGTCGAGGAACGCCTCACCGGTACGCTCACCCGCCTGCTGCCGGGCTCCGCCGTCATCGGCGAGGAGGCCGTGCACGCCGACCCCGCGCTGCTCGGGGCGCTGCTGGGCGAGGCTCCCGTCTGGATCGTCGACCCGGTCGACGGCACCTCCAACTTCGTCCGCGGCGACTCCTCGTTCGTCACCCAGGTCGCCCTCGCCGCGCGCGGTGAGCTGCTCGCCTCCTGGACGTACCGGCCCGTCGACGGGGTCCTTGCCACCGCCCGGCGCGGGGAGGGCGCGCACGTGGGCGGCCGTCCGCTGCGGCTGGGCACCGGCGGCGCCCAGGACGCGGACGAGGTGCTGCTGGTGGCCGGCGCCCGGCCCGCGCACCTCACCGCCGACCAGCACCGGAGGCTGTACGAGCTGGGGGCCGCGCACGGCGTCAAGCCCTGGGCGAGCGGTTCCGCCGGCTGCGACTACCTCGACGTCGCGCTCGGGCGGCTCGACGCGGCCACCTACGCCTACGACAACCCCTGGGACCACTCCGCCGGCGTCCTGCTGGTCGCCGAGGCGGGCGGAACGGTGCTGGGCGCGGACGGGCTGCCGTTCCGCATGGCCGCCGGGCCGCTGCCCTTCGCCGCGGCACGCGACGAGACCGCGGCCCGCCGCGTCGTGGCACTGCTCACGGCGTAGGGCCGCCGGGCGCCGTCGGGACGGCGGCCCGTCAGTCCTCCCAGGCGTCGTCGTCCTTCGTGCGGCGGTGGCCGCTGCCCCGCTCGTTGAACAGCCATCCCAGTGAATGGGCGGCATTGACGGCGACGATGCCGACCCAGGCGACGAGGAGCCCGGGCAGGTCGCCCTTGTCGGCCGCGATGGCGGACAGCGGGATCGCCATGATCAAGGAGAACGCCCCGAAGCCGTAGCGGGCGCCGAAACGGCCGCCCCCATGGCCGCGCGCCTCCGGGCCGACCCGGCGCCCGGCACGGGCGAACGCCGTCTGGTGCTCGGCCAGTTCGCGGCGTACCCGCCGCTCGACCTGGGAGTCGATGCGCCGGTCCATCTTCTCCAGGAAGGAGTCGATGAGGGCCGACTCGTACTCCTCCCCCAAGTCCTTGCGCGCCTGGATGGTGGCGGCGAATTCCTTCTTGAGCTCTGGGTCAAGGGCGTCCATGACGCCACCGTACGGACCGGTCGGCCCGGTGGCACTGGGGGAAACCCCCGAACCTTCCCGGAGGTCGCCCCAGTAGGGTCGTGGGGTGACCGGACACGCGCCGCGCCTGCTGACCGCCCTCCACCACGCCCCGTCCGACCGCCCCGACGCGGTCACCGTCGACGGACGCACCTGCTCGCGCGAGGAACTGCTCGGTGCCGCGGGCGCCTTCGCGGCGCGCGTCGCGGGCGCCCCGGCGGTCGCCGTGCACGCCGCGCCGTCCCTGGAGACGGTCGTGGCGGTCGTCGGCGGCCTCCTCGCGGGCGTCCCGGTCGTCCCGGTGCCGCCCGACGCGGGACCGGCCGAGCGCGACCACATCCTGCGCGACTCCGGGGCCGTGCAGGCGCCCCCGGTCGTGCTCACCGAGCGCCGGTCCTGGGACGCCCCCGAGCCGGACCCGGACACGGCGGCCCTCGTCCTGTACACCTCGGGCACCACCGGGGCGCCCAAGGGCGTGCTGGTCCCCCGCCGCGCGGTCGCCGCCGGACTCGACGCCCTCGCCGGTGCCTGGGAGTGGACGCCGGAGGACACCCTCGTCCACGGCCTGCCGCTGTTCCACGTGCACGGTCTCGTGCTCGGCGTGCTCGGCGCGCTGCGCACCGGGAGCCGTCTGGTCCACACCGGCCGCCCCACCCCGCAGGCGTACGCGGCGGCGGGCGGCAGCCTCTACTTCGGCGTGCCGACCGTCTGGGGCCGGGTCGCGGGGGACCCGGAGTCCGCCAGGGCGCTGCGTGGCGCCCGCTTGCTGGTCTCCGGCAGCGCGCCGCTGCCGGCACCGGTCTTCCGCGAGCTGGAGGCGCTGACCGGGCAGCGGCCGGTCGAGCGCTACGGCATGACGGAGACCCTGATCACGGTCAGCACCCGGGCGGCCGGTGAGCGGCGCCCCGGCTCCGTCGGGCTGCCGCTGCCGGGGATCCGCACCCGGATCGCGGCCGAGCCGGGTGCGGAGATCGGCGAGCTCCAGCTCACCGGTCCCACCCTCTTCGACGGCTACCTGGGACGGCCGGAGGCGACCGCGGCCTCGTACACCGAGGACGGCTGGTTCCGCACCGGGGACATCGCGTCGATCGAGCCGGACGGCATGCACCGTATCGTCGGCCGGGCCTCCACCGACCTGATCAAGTCCGGTGGCTACCGGATCGGCGCGGGCGAGGTGGAGAACGCCCTGCTGGACCACCCCGCGGTGCGCGAGGCGGCCGTGGTGGGCGTCCCGCACACCGACCTCGGCCAGGAGATCGTGGCCTACGTGGTGGCGGACGGGGTGGGCGAGCGCGAGCTGATCGACTTCGTGGCCGGTCACCTGTCGGTGCACAAGCGCCCGCGCAAGGTCCGCTTCCTGACCGAACTGCCGCGCAACGCGATGGGCAAGCCGCAGAAGAAGCTGCTGCCGCCCGTGTGAGCCGGAGCGCCTTGCCCTCCTGCATAGAATCATGCAGAGTCATCGGCACATGAATGGCCGACCGGAGAGGGCGTCATGGCCACCGAGAACGCCACCGGAGCCGACGGGACCGACACCGCGTCCGCGCGCCTGATGAAGCTGTTCGAGGCGCACCGGCTCACGCCCACCCAGCGCCGCATCGCGCACTGCCTGGTGCGGCGGGCCGCCGACGCGCCCTTCCTGTCCAGCGTCGAGGTCGCCGAACTGGCCGGGGTCAGCCAGCCCTCCGTGACCCGCTTCGCCGTCGCGCTCGGCTTCGACGGCTACCCCGCGCTCCGCCGCCACCTGCGCGACGTCGCCCCCGCCGCGGCGCCCCAGGGGCAGCCCGCCGGCGACCGGTACAACGAGTACCAGGAGGCCGTGCAGGCCGAGATCGAGAACCTGCGGCACCTCGCCGCGCTGCTCGCCGACCCCGCCCCGGTCGCCCGCGCGGGCGCCCTGCTCGCCGCGTCCCGGCCGCTGCCCGTGCTGGGGCTGCGGGCCGCGGCCGCCCAGGCCCGCGGCTTCGGCTACTTCGCGGCCAAGGTGCACCCCGACGTCCGTCTCCTCGACGAGGGCGGCAGCATGCTCGCCGACCGCGTCGACGCGGCCGTGCGGGCCGGGGCGAGCGCCCTGCTGTGCTTCGCGCTGCCCCGGCATCCCCGTGAGGTGGTCGAGGCCCTGGAGTACGCCCGCTCGGCCGGGCTGACCGTCGTCACCGTCGCCGACAGCGCCTTCGCGCCGGTCGCCGCCCACTCCGACGTCCTGCTCCCGGCGGCCGTCGGCACGGGGCTCGCCTTCGACACCGCGTGCGCGCCGATGCTGCTCGGGCGGGTGCTGCTGGAGGCGATGTGCGACGGGCTGCCGGACGCGCAGGCGCGGCTGGAGGAGTTCGACGCCAAGGCCGCGGCGCAGGGCCTGTTCGTGGAGTGAGCCGCCCCCGCGGCCCCCGCCGCGACCGGGCCGGGCCCGGGGTCAGTCGGCGGGTCGGACGCCGGGTCAGGCGCGCAGCCCGTCGTGCTCCACGACCAGATGGCGGGGACCGCGCAGCACCGGGCTTCGCCGGTACGGCGGCGGGTCCTCGGCCAGCCGGAGGCCGTCCAGGTCGCGCAGCAGCGCGGTGAGGGCGATCTGCGCCTCCAGCCGGGCGAGCGGCGCCCCGAAGCAGCTGTGGACGCCGCTGCCGAAGCCCAGGTGCTGGTTGTCCGTGCGCTGCGGGTCGAAGCGGTCGGGGTCCCGGAAGCGCCGCGGATCGCGGCTGCCGGAGGCGAGCACCAGGACCAGGGGCGCCCCCTTGGGCACGGTGACCCCCGCGACCTCGACGTCCACCAGCGGGGTGCGCTGGGGCAGCATCTGCACGGGCGGCTCGAACCGCAGCAGTTCCTCCACCGCCTGCGGCATCAGGGCCGGTTCGCGGCGCAGCAGGTCCAGCTGGTCGGGCCGGCGCAGCAGGGTGAGCATGCCGTTGGTGATCAGGTTGACGGTGGTCTCGTGCCCGGCGACGAGCAGCAGCACCGAGGTCACCATCAGCTCGATCTGGCTCAGCCCGCCGGCCGGGTCCTGGTCGTTGACGAACGCCGACAGCAGGTCGTCGGAGGGCTTGCCGCGCCGCTGTTCGGCCAGCCCGCCCAGGTAGACCCCCATCGCCCTGCGGGCCTCGGTGGCGGCCTGCGTGCGCTGCGTGGGGTCCTCGTCGGGGTTGAGGTCGAGTCCGCCGACGATCGCGTCCGACCAGCCGCGGAACATCGGCTCGTCCTCCTGGGGCACGCCCAGCAGCCGGCAGATCACGGTGACCGGGAGCGGGTAGGCGAAGTCGTCGACGACGTCGATGCGCTGCTTGTCCCGGAGCCCGGCGACGAGGCCGTCGGCGATCCGGACGATCTCACCGTGCATGGCGTCGACCCGGCCGGGGGTGTGCGGCGGGCCGAAGGGCCGCATGGCGGTGCGGCGGAGCCGGTCGTGCTCGGGATCGTCCACGCCGATGAAGGACGGCGCCAGTTCCCCGGCCAGCCGGGCCTCCTGCGGGTCGCTGCGGTGGCGCCGGTCGGAGCTGATGCGTGGGTCGTGGAGCAGGGCCGTGATCTCGTGGTACGTGCCGACGAGGTAGCTGCCGTCGTCCTGCGGCGCCACCTTGCTCTCGCGGAGTTCGGCGTAGAGCGGGTAGGGATCGGGCCGGCTGGCGTAGTCGGTGATCCTTCGGAAAAGCGTGTCCGCAGCCATGCGCGGGGGCTCCTCGTCGTCGTGGGCCGCGGCGTCCTGCCACGGCCCGTCCGCGGCGCGGTCGGCGGCGGCCTCAGCCGCCGTGCCGCACCAGGGTCAGGCGCCGGTCCGGCAGATGACCGGTGAGGGCGACCGTCGGGCCGTGCGAGAGCACCGCGGGGTCGGGCACGTCGGACGGCAGGGGGATCATCGGGGCGGTCCGGTCGGCGGCCCCGGGCTCGGGCGGGAACGGCGCGGCCGTCTCGATCAGGTTCTGGTAGTAGTCCAGCCACTTGGCCCGGTTCACCGACACCGCCGCCGTGATGCGGCCCTTGTAGCCGTAGACGACGACCAGCCGGGCCTCGCGCAGCGAGCCCTGGGCGACGACGACCTGGTCGGAGTAGGTCGGCACACCCACCGACTTGATGTTGTGGCCGAACTGGCTGGACCAGAAGGTCGGCACGGCCAGGTGCGGCCGCCGGAACGGCCCCGCGCTGACCATGTTGTGCGCCGCCACCTCGGCCTGCGCGACCGCGTTGCCCCAGTGCTCCAGGGCGAGCAGCTGGTAGCCGAACAGGGGGTGCGGGAAGCGGGCCACGTCACCGGCGACGAACACGTCGTCGGTGACGATGCCGTACATGTTGAAGGCACGGCAGCCGGCGTCGCAGGTCACGCCGCGCGGGCCGGCGGCCAGGCCGGACTCGGCCAGCCACTCGGTGTTGCGGACCGCGCCGAGGGCGACCACCGCCACGTCCGCCTCGACGGTGCTCCCGTCGGAGAGCCGGGCGCCGGTCAGCCGACCGTCACCCTCCAGGGAGGTGACCTGTACCCCGCAGCGGAGGTCCACCCCGTGCCTGCGGTGCATCTCGGCGGCGACCGCGGCGAGCGTCCCGCCGAGCGCGCCCACCAGGGGCGCGGGGCCGCGCTCCACCACGGTCACGGGGATGTCCCGCTCCCGGCAGGCGGAGGCGATCTCCGAGCCCGTGAAACCGGCGCCGATCACCAGCACCCGCCGGGGCCCGGCGTCCAGCCGTTCGGCGAGCCCGGCCGCGTCGTCGCTGGTCCGCAGCGCGAACACACCGTCAAGGGCGGCCTCGGCCGGGTTCGGCCAGGGCCGGGCGCGGGTGCCGGTGGCGATCAGCAACCGGTCGAAGGGCAGCTCCTCGCCGTTCGCGAGGAAGACGCGCCGGCCGATCCCGTCGACCCCCGTGGCGGCGACGCCGAGCTTCCACTGCGCGTCCACCGGGCGGCGCGCCGGCAGCCCGGTCGCCGTGGCGGGCACGCGCCCGAGCAGTACCTGCTTGGACAGCGGCGGCCGGTCGTACGGCGGGTGCGGCTCGTCGCCCACCAGCGTCAGCGACCCCGCGAAACCCTCGTCGCGCAGCGTCTCGGCGGCCCGCAGGCCGGCCAGGGACGCGCCGACGATCACGATGCGCCCGTCGCGCAGTTCACCGGACATCGGCACCCGCCGCCCCGCCCACCAGGATGGCCTGCACCGGGCACGCCACCGCGGCCCGGTGGACGCGCTCTTGCTGGTCCTCCGGGACGGCGGGGACGTACAGCAGGGCCTCCTCGCCGTGCAGCTCGAAGACCTCGGGAGCGAGGAACGCGCACTGCGCGTAGGCCTGGCAGCGATTGAGGTCGACCACGATGTTCATACGCACCACTCCAGCCCCGAAGGCCCCCGCTCTCAGTGGTAGCACCGCCTCCGCGGCCCCGCATGCGGTGCCGTTCTCACGGAATTTTGATGTTCCGTGAGTAACCTCCCTCCCCAGCACTGACGGAACGAGCCGTGGAGGAAGGGAGACAGCGGTGGTGCGCGGAGCGTATGCGCTGGCGCGGGTGGCGGTCCTGGTACGGGTGCCGGCGCGGTGGCTGTGGTGGCTGGGGGTCGTGGCGGCGGGTGTCGGGGTCTTCGTGCCCGGACTGACCGGACGCCGCATCGGGGTGCTGGGTGGCGCCGCACTCTTCGTGGTCGCCGCGGTGGTGGCTTTCCTGGTGCGCCGGCGGCGGTACACGGCCCTCGCGGAGGCGGCCGAGCGCGCGCCCCGGGGCGTCTTCCTGCAGGACCGCCGGGTCACGGCGCGCGCCTGGACCCGGGCCCGGCGGTGGTGGCTGCTCGCGGCGTTCGTGGTGGCCCTCGCGTCCGGCGTGGCCGCGCCCGCCGCGGCGGGGATGCTGCTCGCGGGCGCCGGGGCGGGGCTGTGGGCCAAGGCGGTGCGCCTGGGGCGCTGGGAGCGGGCGCACGAGACGTTGCTGTGGGTTCGGCCCGAGTACGTGGGACGCGGCCCCGCCGCGGCGTCCGTCCCCGGCTACGAGGCCACCGGACCCGTGGCCGGCGACGCGGGCCCCGGTGGCTCGGCCCGCCGTCGCGCCGCGGCGGCCCGCTGACCCGTCCGGGTGAACGAGCCACGGCCGCGCGGCCGTGGCTCAGCCGCCGCTCTCCCGCACGAGGTCCTCGAGGGTCTGGGCACGCCGCAGGGTGCGGAAGTCCGGACCGGGCCCGGAGTAGCCGTGGACGGCGGGGCGGGGCAGCGAGTTGTACGCGAAGTGCGTCGAGAAGTAGTAGGCGCCCGTGTCGGGCAGCGCCACGAGGTCGCCCTCCGCGAGCAGCGGCAGCTCGCGCGCCGTGGCGACCAGGTCCCCCGCGAAGCAGCACGGCCCGGCGACGTCCTGGACGACCGGGGCGCCGTCCTTGGGGCGTCCCTCCGGGTCGAGCGCCAGGACCCGCAGCGGCCAGGCGCCGGGCGCGAAGACGGTGCGCGTGGCGACCTGGGCGCCGGCGTGCGTCACGGCGATCGCGCGGCCCCCGGCGGTCTTGGCGTACTCCACGCGCGCCAGGATCGTCCCCTGCTTGGCCACCAGTGACCGCCCGAACTCGGTGACCAGCGCGTACCGCCCGTCGAAGAGCCCGGGCACGGCCGCGCGGAGCGCGTCGGCGTAGGCGCGGAAGCCCGGCCGGACCTCGTCGGAGGCGAAGTTGACCGGCAGGCCGCCGCCGATGTCCAGCGTCGTGACCTGCCGGCGCCCCGCCGCCGCGTTGATCCGCTCGGCGAGCTCGTACGCCGCGCGGACGCCGGCCGCCATCAGCTCCAGGGGCACGCCCTGCGAACCGGTGTGGGTGTGCAGCCGGGTGAGCCAGGGACGGTCGAGGTAGGCGCGGACCACCCACTGCGCCGCGCCCTCGTCGCGCAGGGCGACGCCGAACTTCGATGTGGCGGTGGCCGTGCTCATCGCGCCGATGCTGCCCGCGCCGACCTGGGGATTGACCCGCAGGCCCAGCGGGGCGGCGGTGGTGCCGGGCGGCACGAGCCGGTCCAGGCGCGCCAGCTCCTGCGGGTTGTCGGCGTTGAGGGCGATGCCGAGGGCCAGCGCCTCCCGCAGCTCGTCCGGGGTCTTGGCGGGGGAGTCCAGCACGATCCTTCCGGCGGGTACGCCCGCGGCCCTGGCCAGGGCGAGTTCGCCGGGGCTGGCGACCTCGGCGCCGATGCCCTCCTCGGAGAGCAGCCGCAGCACCGGCACCAGGGACGCGGCCTTGACCGCGAAGGTGTGCGTGACCTCCACCCCGGGCGTCGCGAAGGCCGCCCGCAGATCGGCGGCGGCCGCCCGGACCCCGTCCAGGTCCAGCAGCCCCACCACCGGCCTGTCGGTGCCGATCAGGCCCTGCCCGACCGCCGCGCGAAGTGCCCGTTCCCGTCGTGCCGCGGGTTCCTCCGTCATACCGCCATCGTGTCAGGCCGAGGCCGCCGGGGCGGGCCCGTGACGGACGGGCCCCCGGCGGGTACGACCTGCCCGTGGGGGACGTGACCCGGAGACGTCCCCGCGGGACGCGCCGGAGGCACGTCGACCCGGTTGACTAGTGCTATTCAGGAGGCAAGGATGTGAATGACTCAATCCAGTCGCGAGGAGGCAGGGGCATGACCGGAACCGGCGCCGGACCGAGGACCGTACGCGCACCGCGCGGCAGCGCGCTCACCGCACAGGGCTGGCAGCAGGAAGCCGCACTGCGCATGCTGCAGAACAACCTCGACCCCGAGGTCGCCGAGCACCCCGAGAAGCTGGTGGTCTACGGCGGCACCGGCAAGGCCGCCCGTGACTGGCGGTCCTTCGACGCGATGGTGCGCACCCTCCAGGGCCTCAAGCAGGACGAGACGATGCTCGTCCAGTCCGGCCGCCCGGTCGGCGTGATGCAGACCCACGAGTGGGCGCCGCGGGTGCTCATCGCCAACTCCAACCTCGTCGGCGACTGGGCCACCTGGGAGGAGTTCCGCCGCCTGGAGGCGCTGGGCCTGACCATGTACGGCCAGATGACGGCCGGTTCGTGGATCTACATCGGCACCCAGGGCATCCTGCAGGGCACGTACGAGACCTTCGCCGCCGTCGCGGAGAAGAAGTTCGGCGGCAGCCTGGCCGGCACCATCACCCTCACCGCCGGTCTCGGCGGCATGGGCGGCGCCCAGCCGCTCGCCGTCACCATGAACGGCGGCGTCGCCATCTGCATCGACTGCGACCCGCGCGCCATCGAGCGCCGCATCGAGCACCGCTACCTGGACGTGCGCGCCGACTCCCTGGAGCACGCGCTCGCCCTCGCCACCGAGGCCCGCGACCAGCGCAAGCCGCTCAGCATCGGCGTCCTGGGCAACGCGGCCGAGCTGGTGCCGCAGCTGCTCGCCATGGACGCGCCCATCGACGTCGTCACCGACCAGACCTCCGCCCACGACCCGCTGGCGTACCTGCCGATCGGCGTCGACTTCGAGGACATGACCTCGTACGCGGCCGAGAAGCCCGCCGAGTTCACCCAGCGCGCCCGCGAGGCGATGGCGCAGCACGTCGAGGCCATGGTCGGCTTCATGGACGCGGGCGCCGAGGTCTTCGACTACGGCAACTCCATCCGCGGCGAGGCCCAGCTCGCGGGCTACGACCGGGCGTTCGCCTTCCCCGGCTTCGTCCCGGCCTACATCCGCCCGCTGTTCTGCGAGGGCAAGGGCCCCTTCCGCTGGGCGGCGCTGTCCGGCGACCCGGCCGACATCGCCAAGACCGACAAGGCGATCCTGGAGCTCTTCCCGGAGAACGAGTCGCTGGCCCGCTGGATCAAGATGGCCGGTGAGCGGGTCCACTTCCAGGGCCTGCCCGCGCGCATCTGCTGGCTCGGCTACGGCGAGCGGGACAAGGCCGGCGAGCGCTTCAACGAGATGGTCGCCGACGGCACCCTGGCCGCGCCCGTCGTCATCGGCCGCGACCACCTCGACGCGGGCTCCGTCGCCTCCCCGTACCGCGAGACCGAGGCCATGCTCGACGGCTCCGACGCGATCGCCGACTGGCCGCTGCTCAACGCCATGGTCAACGTCGCCTCCGGCGCCTCCTGGGTCTCCATCCACCACGGCGGCGGCGTCGGCATCGGCCGCTCCATCCACGCCGGCCAGGTCACCGTCGCCGACGGCACCAAGCTGGCGGGCGAGAAGATCCGCCGCGTGCTCACCAACGACCCGGGCATGGGCGTCATCCGGCACGTCGACGCCGGGTACGACCGTGCCGACGAGGTCGCCGCCGAGCGCGGTGTGCGCGTGCCCATGCGCGAGGGCGGCGAGGGCGTCGAAGGCGGGGAGGCGTGACCTCCTCGTTCCACGAGATGTGGGCGGAGTTGCGGCCCATCGGCCGCGACTCCGGCTCCGGCGGCTACCGCCGCCACGCCTGGACCGGCGCGGACACCGACTGCCGCGCCTGGTTCCGGGCGCAGGCCGAGGGCCGGGGCCTGGCGTACGAGCTGGACCGCAACGGCAACCAGTGGGCCTGGCTGGGTGATCCCGCCGCCGGGGACGCCGTGGTGACCGGCTCGCACCTGGACTCGGTGCCGGACGGCGGTGCCTTCGACGGGCCGCTGGGCGTCGTGTCGTCCTTCGCGGCGCTGGACGAGCTGCGGGCCCGCGGCGCCGCGCCCGCCAAGCCGCTGGCGATCGTCAACTTCGGCGACGAGGAGGGCGCCCGCTTCGGGCTGGCCTGCGTCGGCTCCCGGCTGACCGCGGGACAGCTCACCGCCGAGAAGGCCCACGCGCTGCGCGACGGCGACGGAGTCACCCTGGCGCAGGCCATGGAGCGGGCCGGGCACGACCCCGAGGCGATCGGCCCGGACCCCGCACGCCTCGCCCGTATCGGCGCGTTCGTCGAGCTCCACGTCGAGCAGGGCCGCTTCCTGGCCGACACCCCGCACGCGGTCGGCGTCGCCTCCGCCATCTGGCCGCACGGCCGCTGGCGGTTCGACTTCCACGGCGAGGCCAACCACGCGGGCACCACCCGCCTGGAGGACCGCCGCGACCCGATGCTGACGTACGCCAACACGGTGCTCGCCGCCCGCAAGAAGGCCCGGCTCGCCGGCGCGCTGGCCACCTTCGGCAAGGTCGGCGTCGAACCCAACGGCGTCAACGCCATCGCCTCCCTCGTGCGCGGCTGGCTGGACTCGCGCGCCGCCGACGAGGCCACCCTGGCCGAGGTCGTCGGCGAGATCGAGCGCGCGGCGGTCGAGCGGGGCGAGCGCGACGGCGTCCGGGTCGAGGTCACCCGGGAGTCCTTCACCCCGGTCGTGGAGTTCGCGCACGGCCTGCGCGACGAGCTCGTCAAGCTGCTGGGGGAAGTGCCCGTGCTGCCGACCGGGGCGGGACACGACGCCGGCATCCTCTCAGAGGCCGTCCCGACCGCCATGCTGTTCGTACGGAACCCCACCGGGGTCTCGCACTCCCCGGCCGAGACGGCCACCGAGGACGACTGCATGGCCGGGGTGACCGCACTCGCCGACGTACTGGAGGGCCTGGCGTGTCGCTGACGCCGCAGAGCTACTGGGCCGAGTACGCGTGGACCGGCGGCCGCGTCGAACGGGGCGTGGTCGTCGACACCGCCGCCGACGGCCGGATCGCCGCCCTGCGCACCGGGGCCGCCGCGCCGCCCGTCGGCGCCGTGACGCTGCGCGGGCTCACCCTGCCGGGGCTGGCCAACGCCCACAGCCACGCCTTCCACCGGGCCCTGCGCGGCACGGTGCAGCAGGGCAGCGGCACCTTCTGGACCTGGCGCGAGGTCATGTACCGGGTCGCGGCCGCGCTCACCCCCGACACCTACTTCGACCTCGCCCGCGCCGTGTACGCGGAGATGGCCCTGGCGGGCATCACCTGCGTCGGCGAGTTCCACTACGTGCACCACCGGCCCGGCGGCGGCCCCTACGACGAGCCCAACGCCATGGGCGAGGCGCTGATCGCCGCCGCGGAGGAGGCGGGCATCCGCATCACCCTCCTCGACACCGTCTACCTCTCCTCCGGCTTCGGCGCCGCCCCCGAACCGCACCAGCTGCGCTTCGGCGACGGCGACGCCGAGGGCTGGGCCGAGCGCGCGTCCGCCCTCGCCGACCGGCCCCACGCGCGGATCGGCGCGGCCGTGCACTCGGTGCGCGCGGTCCCGGCCGACCAACTGGCCACCGTCGTCCGGTGGGCCGAGGACCGCCAGGCGCCGCTCCACGTCCACCTGTCCGAACAGCCCGCCGAGAACGAGGCCTGCCTCGCCGCGCACGGCGTCACCCCCACCCGGCTCCTCGCCGACCAC
The DNA here is from genome assembly GCA_036013505.1 of Streptomyces sp. NBC_00510. NCBI lineage: Bacteria > Bacillati > Actinomycetota > Actinomycetes > Kitasatosporales > Streptomycetaceae > Streptomyces > Streptomyces sp. NBC_00510. The sequence continues at coordinate 5,851,447 of CP107851.1, forward strand.
GGAGTGCTCGGCCCGCGCACCTCGGCCGTGCACGCCACCCACCTCACCGACGAGGACATCGCGCTTCTCGGCGGCTCCGGCACCACGATCTGCATGTGCCCCACCACCGAACGGGACCTCGCCGACGGGATCGGCCCGGCCAGGCGGCTGCAGGAGGCGGGCAGCCCGCTCAGCCTCGGCAGCGACAGCCACGCCGTGATCGACCTGTTCGAGGAGGCGCGGGCCATGGAGCTGGACGAGCGGCTGCGCACCCGCACCCGCGGCCACTGGACCGCCGCCGAGCTGCTGCGCGCCGCCACCGCGGACGGTCACGCCGGCCTGGGCTGGGCCGACGCCGGGCGACTGGAGGCGGGGGCGCTCGCCGACTTCACCACGATCGCGCTGGACAGCGCGCGCACCGCGGGCCCCCCGGCCCGGCTCGGCGCCGAGACCGCCGTCTTCGCGGCCACCGGCGCCGACGTCCGCCACACGGTGGTCGGCGGCCGCCACGTCGTCCGCGACGGCGCGCACCAGCTCGTCCACGACGTGGGCGCGGCCCTGGCCGCCGCGATCTCCGCCGTATCCGCCGCCGAAGGAAGCCCGTCATGAGCAGCAGCGTCATCACCAACATCGGCAGCCTGGTCACCAACGACCCGGCGCTCGGCGAGGGCCCGCTGGGGCTGCTGGAGGACGCGGCGCTCGTCATCGACGGCGAGCACGTGGCCTGGGTCGGCCCCTCCGCGGCGGCGCCCGCCGCGGACGAGTCGTACGACGCGGACGGCCGGGCCGTCATCCCCGGCTTCATCGACTCCCACTCGCACCTGGTCTTCGCCGGCGACCGCACCCGCGAGTTCAACGCCCGCATGTCGGGCCAGGCGTACACCGCGGGCGGCATCCGCACCACCGTCGCCGCCACCCGGGCCGCGAGCGACGAGGAGCTGCACGCCAACGTCGCCCGCTACGTCGCCGAGGCGCTGCGCCAGGGCACCACGACCATCGAGACCAAGTCCGGCTACGGCCTCACCCCGCACGACGAGGCCCGCGCCCTGCGCATCGCCGGCGACCACGCCGACGAGGTCACCTTCCTCGGCGCGCACATCGTCGCCCCCGAGTACGCCGACGACCCGGCCGGCTACGTCGACCTGGTCACCGGCCCCATGCTCGACGCGTGCGCCCCGTACGCCCGTTGGGTCGACGTCTTCTGCGAGCGCGGCGCCTTCGACGGCGACCAGGCCCGCGCCGTCCTCACCGCCGGTGCCGCCCGCGGTCTGGTCCCGCGGGTGCACGCCAACCAGCTCGGCCACGGCCCGGGCGTGCAGCTCGCCGTGGAGCTGGACGCGGCCTCCGCCGACCACTGCACGCACCTCACCGACGCCGACGTCGACGCGCTCGCCAACAGCCGCACGGTCGCGACGCTGCTGCCCGGCGCCGAGTTCTCCACCCGCGCCGTCTACCCCGACGCGCGGCGGCTGATCGACGCGGGCGCCACCGTCGCGCTGTCCACGGACTGCAACCCCGGTTCCTCCTTCACCAGTTCCATGCCCTTCTGCGTGGCCGTCGCCGTACGGGACATGCGGATGACCCCGGACGAGGCGGTGCGGGCCGCGACCCTGGGCGGGGCGCTGGCGCTGCGCCGGGACGACGTCGGGCGGCTCGCGCCCGGCGCGCGGGCCGACGCGCTGGTGCTGGACGCCCCGTCGCACGTCCACCTCGCCTACCGGCCCGGTGTGCCGCTGGTGTCCGCCGTGTGGCGGCGCGGGGTGCGCGCGGCGACGTGATCCGCGCCGCATGTGGTGCGTGCGGCCGTGCTGGTGACAGACGTCCGGGCTGACAACAGGCCGGGCCCGGTGAGAGGGAACTCTCACCGGGCCCACCGCGCCGTGCCGGGGAGGGGGAGCGGGTCACTCCTCCACGAGCAGCCCCCGTCGCAGCCGCCCGAGGGTGCGGCTGAGCAGCCGCGAGACGTGCATCTGGGAGATGCCCAGCTCCTCACCGATCTCGGACTGTGTCATGTTGCCCACGAAGCGCAACGAGAGGATCTGCCGGTCGCGCGCCGGGAGCTCGGCGATCAGCGGCTTGAGGGACTCCACGTACTCGATCCCCTCCAGACCGTGGTCCTCGTAGCCGATGCGGTCGGCGAGCGCCCCCTCGGAGTCGTCCTCCTCGGGCTGGGCGTCCAGCGAGCTCGCGGTGTACGCGTTGCTGGCGCTCATGCCCTCGACGACCTCGGACTCGGTGATCTGCAGCCGGTCGGCCAGCTCGGCGACGGTCGGCGCGCGGTCCAGCTGCTGCGCGAGCTCGTCACCGGCCTTGGCCAGGTCCAGCCGCAGTTCCTGGAGCCGGCGCGGGACCCGCACGGACCAGGAGGTGTCACGGAAGAAGCGCTTGATCTCGCCGATGATCGTCGGCATGGCGAAGGTGGGGAACTCGACCCCGCGACTCAGCTCGAAGCGGTCGATGGCCTTGATCAGCCCGATCGTGCCCACCTGGATGATGTCCTCGACGGGTTCGCTGCGGGAGCGGAACCGGGAGGCGGCGAACTTCACCAGGGCGAGGTTGAGCTCGACCAGGGTGTTGCGTACGTAGCTGTACTCGGGGGTGCCCTCCTCCAGCGTCTCGAGCCGCTGGAAGAGCGTCTTGGACAGGGCCCGAGCGTCGACCGGACCCACCTCGTCGAAGGGCGGGATCTCCGGGAGGTCCTCCAGGCCCTCCGGTGTTCCGTGTTCCTCGTGGACGCTGGCCTCGGTGGTCGCCGACGCGTCGCGCGCGTCGAGCCGGGATGCCATGCTCTCCTCCTCGGTGCGGCGGCAGGGCAAGCGGAGCGTGAAATTCAGCCCACACTCAACGCCTACCCCGTTCGGCGTGGATATTGCAACCCGGCGGTCGTCGATCTCCGGGCCGCCGCCGGAGCGACTACCGCCCTGATCAGGAAGCGCGTAGGGTGCGAGATGCGGATCGCCGAGTCGTCCGGGAGGAGTGTGCATGGACCGCGAGATGGTCGACACGGCCGGACGGGACCGGCTGCATGTTTCCGTGCAGCGGTACGGCACGAAGGCGGTCGTGGCACCTGCCGGTGAGCTCGACCACCACACCGCCGACCTGCTGCGCGAGCCGCTCGACAAACTGATCGAGGACGGCTTCGGCACCCTCGTGGTGGACTGCACGCATCTGGAGTTCTGCGACTCCACCGGACTCAACGTCCTGCTCGGCACCCGGCTGAAGGCCGAGGCCGCGGGCGGGGCGGTCCATCTGGCCGGGATGAAGCCGGCCGTGGCCAAGGTCTTCGCGATCACCGGGGCCGAGGCCGTGTTCACCGTCCACGACACCCTGGACGACGCACTCAAGGAGTGACCCTCCGCAGCGGCTCCCCACGGGGGGCGTTGTGGCACGCCCTGTTTCGTCCGCATCCGGAGGTGTTCACCGGAGCGGCCCGGGCAGGAGAGACCTCGGGATCACTTCGGACACTGGCGGACATCGGTGAGTGGAGGCGCTGATGAGCACCACCCGGCCCCCTACGGCCGACGACCGCGACCCGGATCCGGGCGATGCGGCACTGCCGCCGCGCGGCCAGGGCGCCCAGGACGCTGAGACACGGCGGCTTTCCCTTGCCGACGTGGCCGGCGTGGTGCCCAGCGCCCGCGACTTCACCCGCCAGGCCCTCTACGACTGGGGCTGGCTGCCGGCCGAGACCGCGGACCGCCGCGCGGCGGCCGAGGACGTCCTGCTGGTGGTGTCCGAGCTGGTCACCAACGCCTGCCTGCACGCGGGCGGTCCCGAGGAGCTGCGGCTGTTCCGGCACTCCAAGGCGCTGCGCCTGGAGGTCGCCGACGGCGGCTCAGGCAGTCCCGCCCCGCGGACCCCGCACCGGGCCGGACGGCCGGGCGGGCACGGGATGTTCATAGTGCAGCGGCTCTGCCTGGACTGGGGGGTCGTACGCCACGCCGACGGCCGGCCGGGCAAGACGGTCTGGGCCGAGGTCGCCGCCCCGGCCTGAGCCGGATCTCTTCCCCTCTCTCCCTCACGGGCGTACTGTCGCGCCACATCTGATGGATCGTCAGTAACTTCTGGGGGAAGGGAGACATCCGGTGTCGCTCCCCAAGCGCAAGGCGGCCGCGGTGTCGACCGTCGGCGCCGTCATGGCGGCGGCGGCCGTCCTCGGCAGCGCCCCGGCCGCGTACGCGAAGGTCGTGGACGTCAAGTACGACTGCAAGACCCCGATCGGCGACAAGAGCGCCGTCTCGCCCATCGACATCACCGCCGCCAAGTCGGGGTCGGGCTACAGGATCGTGATGTCGTTCCGGAAGGGCGTCTCCTCCAGTCCCGTCGACCTGGGGAAGGGCGCCATGAATCCGAGTGCCCTCATCACCCTCGGCGGGGCCGACAGCGGGTCGCTCAAGGTGTCGGGTCCCGCGAACGCCGCGACCGTGCCCGCCAACACCCCGATCAAGATCAACGACTTGTCGGGCACCTACGTCCCGCGCGGGAGCGGCAAGGTCACCTTCACCGCGGGGGTGCTCACCATCAAGGCCCTCGGTACGACGACGACCTGCACCCCGGGGAACGGCCCGGGGCCCTCGCTGACCCTCGACGTCACCGCGGCGGCCGGGTCCAAGGGCGGCTCCGCCTCCGGTGGTTCGGGCGGGTCCGGCGGCGAGTCCCTGCCGCAGACCGGGCCCGAGGACGGTGCCGTCGCCCTGGGCACCCTCGGTGGCACCGTCCTGCTCCTGGGCGCCGCCGGCGTGCTCTGGCTGACCCGCCGTCCAGGGCACCATATCTGACGATCCGTCAAATTCGGTCAGGCTTTCGCATTGACTTCTCTTGATCGCCGGACGTCAATGACCGTCGGCGGTACAGAAAGGGACTCTGTACCAGAAAAGTGATCAAGAGGTGCAAAATGATCGCGTTTCCTCGCAATGGCGCCTTATGGAGACGGAGGTCCGCCGCCGTGCTCGGGGCGTTCGCCCTCGCACTGGGCGGCGGGACCCTCCTTGCCGGGCCCGTCGCCGCGGCGACCTCCACCTTCCAGGTGCACTGCATTCCGCCGGGCATCTCCGGCATCCCGCCGTTCGACGGGCCGACCGTCGCCGACATCTCGGTGAGCGACACGACCCCACAGGTCGGCGACACGGTCACCGTCACCTACGTGCTGGACGGCCCCATGGCCAACACCAGCAGCTTCAACCTCCCCATCCCCGAGGACCAGATCACCCCGACCGTCAAGGTGCGGCTCGGCGGCGCGCAGACGCAGGAGCTCACCCTCGTCGGCCCCAAGGAGAACCCGGTCATCCCGGCCGGTGCCGACTTCCCGAACTTCACCATCACCGGCACCTTCACGGTCACCGCGCCCGGTCAGATCACCCTCACCCCGGGCGACTACAACGTCCACTCCGACTACGGCATCTCGGCCGACACCCCCTGCACCGTGCTCAACCCGCCCGCCCCCGTCGCCGAGACCATCACCGTGGCCGCGCCCAACGGCCGCCACATCGCGCTGGGTTCCTCCTCGGGACCGATCGGGGCGGAGGTCACGGTCACGGGCACCGGCTTCACCGCGGGCGCCGCCGTGACCGTCGCGGGCGTCCAGGGTGCCACCGCCACCGGTGAGTTCACCTCCGCCACGGCCGACGGCTCCGGTGCCTTCAGTGCGACGCTGGCCGTCGGCGACCTCGACACCACCGGCATCGTCGCGTTCGAGGGCGGCGGGTACGACCCGGCGACCGCCGCCGGGCCGGTGGCCTACACCGTCATCGACACCACCCCGCCGCCGCCCGGCAGTCAGAAGCTCACCACCTCGGTGAAGGCGGGCACCCTGTCGATGACCCAGGCCGGGGACACCGTCGAGATGACCCCCGTCGACTTCGGCGAGGGCGGTCCCTCCACGGGCGCACTGCGGACCGTGACCGTCAAGGACTTCCGCGGCGGGAGCGCGGGCTGGTCGCTCACCGGCAAGGTCACCGACTTCAAGGGGCCCGGCGGCGCGCTCATCGGCGCCGACCGGCTCAGCTGGCAGCCCGCGTGCGTCGCGGCGTCCGGCAGTCCCAGCACCTGTGCGGCGGGCTCCGCCGGCTCCGTGGGCAGCGCGGGCGCGACGCTGGCCCAGGCGTCCGACGGGACCCTGACCGGCGGCGAGTTCACCGTGGACGCGGGGCTGTCGCTGGACGTGCCCGCGTTCTCCGCCACGGGAAGCTACTCCGGAGTCTTGACCCTCACGCTTACCTGACGCACAGTCAGATAGCTCGGGTGGGCCGGCCGCCGCGACCGGCCCACCACCGGACCGCGAGGGAGCGCCGCCATGACCAGAGCCAGGGCCGGAGCCAGGGCCGGAGCCAGGGCGTCCGGCGCGCTCCCGACCGTCCTCCTCGTCCTCTTCGTCCTCCTCGGTCTCCTCGGCCTCGGCGCGGCATCCGCTCCCGCCGCCCTCGCCGCGGACAACGGCCGCTGGTCGGTCTTCCCGGCTCCGGCCGCCGGGGCGAAGGACCGCAGCCCCACCGTCCAGGAACGGCCCTTCTTCACCCTGGAGGCCGACCCCGGCACCACGCTCCGGGACAAGGTCTCCGTCTCCAACCTCTCGGGCGAGCCGATGACCTTCCGGCTCTACGGCGCCGACGCCTACAACACCCCGCGCGACGGCGGCTTCGCCGTGCGGGGCGCCGACGAGAAGAACACCGACGTCGGCTCCTGGGTACGGCTGGCCCGGAGCAGCATCACCATCCCCGCCCGCACCCGCGCCGACATCCCCTTCACCGTCACCGTCCCCGCCGACGCCTCGCCCGGCGACCACCCCGGTGCGATCGTCGCCCTCGACACCCGCGTCGGCGCCGCCCCGGGCGACGTACGGGTGGGCGTGCGCAGGGCCGTCGGGGCCCGCGTCTACCTGCGCGTCGCCGGACCCGGCCTGGCCGCCCTGTCCGTGGAGCACGTCACCGTCGGCCACGGCGGACCGCTGTTCCCCGGCACCGGCGACAGCCACGCCACCATCCGCTACACCCTCGTGAACCGGGGCAACGTCTCGCTCACCCCGCGGCTCGCCGTCACCGCGCGGGGCCTGTTCGGCCGCACGCTGCTGGACCGCCCGGCACGCACCCTGCCCCTGGAACTGCTGCCCGGCCAGCGCGTCGAGCTCACCGAGCCCTGGGCGGGCGCCCCGCAGTTCGACCGGGTCGGCGTGCGGTTGCGCGTCACCGCGGTACGCGCCGACGTCGACGAGACCGCCGGCGCCTCGTTCCTCGCGGTGCCCTGGGCGGCCGTGGGCCTCGCCCTGGCCCTCCTCGGAGGTCTGGCCGTCCTGCTGGTGCGGATCCGCGCGCGGCGCCGGGCGGCGCAGGCGGACCCGGCGGCGGGGGAGGAGCCGTACGAGGCCGGCGGCACCGACCTCGCGGCCCGCGCGGGCGGCGGACCCGACGACCCCGGCGCCACCGGCGCCACCGGCGCCACCGGCGCCACCGGCGCGACCGTCGGCGGCAGGACGGCGTGAGGCCCATGCGACGGCGCACCCACCGGATCCCCGCGGCAGCCCTCTGCCTCCTCGCGCTGCTCCTCCTGAGCGCCCCCGCCCCCGCCGCGGCGGCTCCCGGCCCGGCCGTGACCGTCAGTCCCGAGCAGGCCGGCGCCGGCGGCGACATCACCGTACGGGGCACCGGCTGGCGGCCGGACACCCTGCTCACGCTGCTGATCTGCGGCCAGAACGCGATCGGCGGCACCAACTCCTGTGCCAACGCGTACGGCCGGGCCGTCACCACCGATGCCCACGGCGCCTTCCGCCGCGCGATGCCGGTCGCGGAGCCGCCCGAGCCCTGCCCGTGCGTCGTCCACGTCGCCACCGTCACCGGTGAGCACACGGTGGTGGACGCGCCCTTCGTCGTCGCCGGCCACCCGACCGCCCCGCTGCCCGAGCGCACCGGCGACGGCCGGCTCGCCGTGCTCAGCGCCCGGCTCGACGGCTCGAACGGCCTGCTCACCTGGTTCGGCGCCCCGCCCGGCCGGCGCCTGGTGCTCACCGTCGGCAACCTCGGCACGGGCCCGGCCAAGGATCCCGTCTTCCGGGTCGGCACCTCCCACGGGCTCTTCGGGCCCCAGTGGGAGGAGCGCACCTGGCGCGGCACCGTCCAGCCGGGCAGGAAGGCCCGGGTCGAGCTGCCCGTCGAGCTGGCGGCCGGCGCCCACGGCGACTACACCGTGACCCTGGAGCACGAGGGCAAGGTGCTGGTCACCGAGCCCTGGGACGTCCCGCGCCCCTGGGGCGTGACCCTCTTCTGGCTCCTGCTCTGCGTCGTCGTGCCCGCCGCGCTCTTCCGGCTCTGCATGGCCGTCGTCAACCGGGTCCGCCCGCGTGCCCCGGGACCTGCGGGACCGCCCCCCGTCCCGCCGGCCGGCCCGGCGCCCGCCCTGCCGTGGTTCAGCCACGACCACCAGCCGCAGCACCGCACCGCTGAGGGCACTCCATGTGCGGACGGCACCGCCCACCGCCACGAAAGGAACCACACGTGACCCACCGACGATCCCGGGCCGCCACCGCCGTCGGCCTCGCCCTGATGCTCAGCGGTGCGGGCGTCCTCGCCGCGGCCCTCCCGGCCGCGGCCGCCGAAGTCGCGTACGCCACCGAGTGCACCCCGCCCGCGGCGTCCGGCCTGCCCAAGGTCAACGGGACCACCAAGGCCGACATCAGCGCGCCCGCCACGGCCGCGGTGGGCGACGAGATCGAGGTGGTCTGGAAGTTCACCCAGGCCGCCTCCAAGAACCCGGACCTCATCGACCTCCCCGCCAACAGCGTCAAGCCGTCCGGTGAGATCACCGTCGCCGGCGCCCAGAGCGGCAGCCTGGCCGTCGAGGGACCGCGCGAGAACCCGGCGATCCCCAAGAACAGCGAGATGAAGCTCTCCGACATGAAGGGCACGCTGAAGCTCACCGCACCCGGCGACGTGACGCTCACCCCCGGCGGCTACGCCATCAACGCCTTCTCCACGGACACCACGTGCGTGCCCACCGGCACCGTCCCGGTCGCCGCGACGATCAAGGTGACCGCGGACGGCGGCGGCACCGGCACCCCGACGACCACCCCGACCACGACCCCCACCACCACGCCGAGCACCACCCCCACGACGACGCCGAGCACCACGCCCAGCGGCACCGCCACCGGCGGAACCTCCCACACCGGCAAGGAGGTCGACGTCTCCTACGCATGCAAGACCCCGATCGGCGACAAGAGCGCGGTCTCGCCCGTGCAGATCGACGCCGAGGAGCAGGGCGGCGCCTACGACCTCACCGTCCACTTCGGCGAGTCCGTGATGGACAGCCCCGCCGACATACCGGCCGACTCCGTCAAACCCTCCATGAAGGTCGAGGTCGGCGGCGTGGACCAGGGCGAGGTCGCCGTCGAGGGCCCCACCAACAAGGACCCCATCAAGGCGGGCGACCCCATCGAGATCCCCGACCTCACCGGCAGGTACACACCCGCCCACGACGGGCAGGCCACCCTCACCCCGGGCGTGCTGACCGTCGAGGCCCTCGGCACCACCACGACCTGCACCCCCACCAAGGACCCCGGAGTCTCCCTGACCCTGGACGTCACCGGGCAGGAGGGCGGCATCACCGGCGGTTCCGGCGGGTCGTCCGGCACGTCGGGCGGCACGACCGGGACCTCCGGCGGCCTCGCCGACACCGGTTCCTCCGACCGGGCCTCCCTGCACGCCCTCGCCCTCGTCGCGGGGACCGTGCTCCTCCTCGGCGGCGCGGTCTTCACCTTCACCCCGTGGAGCCGCCTGCGGCGCTGACCGGGGCGCGCACCGGCTACCGCGCGGCGGGGCCGTCCAGCTCCTCGATCGAGGCGTTGGACGGCCCGCGCTCGCCCCGCAGACCCTCCGCCACCGACCCGGCGTCGCGCAGCACCCGGACCGCGTTGCGCCACGCCAGCTTCGCGAGGTCGTCCTCGGACCAGCCACGGCGCAGGAGTTCGGCGAACAGCCGCGGGTAGCCCGAGACGTCGCCGAGGCCCTCGGGGAGGTGGACGACGCCGTCGTAGTCGCCGCCGAGGCCGAGGTGGTCGACACCGGCGACCTCGCGCATGTGGTCGAGGTGGTCGGCGACGGTGCCGATGTCCGCGACCGGCCGGGGGTGGCCGGCCGCGTAGGCCTCCTGGACGGCCTGGGCCTCGGTGGACTGGTCGAGCGGGTGCAGACCGTGGGCCTTCATGTTCTCGTTCGCGCCGACGATCCACTCCGCGGCCGCCGGCAGGATGAACTGCGGCACGAAGGTGGCCATCGCGACGCCGCCGTTGCGGGGCAGTTGCTCCAGGACGTCGTCCGGGACGTTGCGGACGTGGTCGCAGACGGCGCGCGAGGAGGAGTGCGAGAAGAGCACCGGGGCCTCGCTGACCCGCAGTGCCGCCCGCATCGTGCCGGGGGAGACGTGGGAGAGGTCGACCAGCATGCCGAGGCGGTTCATCTCGCGGACGACCTCCTCGCCGAAGGCGGTCAGGCCGTCGTGCCGCGCCTCGTCCGTGGCCGAGTCGGCCCAGTCGATGGTGTCGTTGTGGGTGAGCGTCATGTAGCGCACGCCCAGCGTGTACAGCATCCGCAGCACACCCAGGGAGTTGGCGATGCTGTGCCCGCCCTCGGCGCCCATCAGGGAGGCGATGCGGCCCTCGGCGCGGGCGGCCTCCATGTCGTCCGCGGTCACCGCGAGGCGCAGGGCGTCCGGGTGACGGTCGACCAGCCGCAGCACGCAGTCGATCTGCTCCAGGACGGCGACGACCGCGTCGCCGCCGGTGAGGTCGCTGCGGACGTACACCGACCAGAACTGCGCCCCGACGCCGCCCGCCCGCAGCCGGGGGATGTCGGTGTGCAGGTGGGCGGACTGGTCACCGGCGATGTCCCGCCGGTCGAGGTCGTAGCGGACCTGCTCGCGCAACCGCCACGGGAGGTCGTTGTGGCCGTCCACCACGGGGTGGGCGGTGAGCAGCTCCTGTGCGCGTGCGAGGAGGTCCATGGACTACTTCTTCCCTCCGAAACCGAAGCCGGCCGACCCCTCCACCTTGGCACGCAGGCGCTTGCCCTTCTCGGTGGCCTGCTGGTTCAGCTCGTCCTGGAAGTGCCGCATGCGCTCCAGCAGTTCGGCGTCGTGCGCGGCGAGCATGCGCACCGCCAGCAGGCCCGCGTTGCGCGCGCCGGCCACCGAGACCGTGGCGACCGGGACACCGGCGGGCATCTGCACGATGGACAGCAGCGAGTCCATGCCGTCCAGGTACTTCAGCGGTACGGGCACGCCGATCACCGGCAGCGGCGTCACCGACGCCAGCATCCCGGGGAGGTGCGCCGCGCCGCCGGCGCCCGCGATGATCGCCTTGAGGCCGCGCTCGGCGGCCTGCTCGCCGTACGCGACCATCTCGCGCGGCATGCGGTGCGCGGAGACGACGTCGACCTCGTACGGCACCTCGAACTCGTCCAACGCCTGGGCGGCGGCCTCCATGACCGGCCAGTCGGAGTCGGAACCCATCACGATGCCGACCAGCGGCCCAGCGGGATTGCTCACTCTTGGATCGTCCCTCGCAGGTAGTCGGCGGCGTGCCGGGCGCGTTCGCGCACCTCGGCCAGGTCGTCGCCGTAGGTGTTGACATGGCCCACCTTGCGGCCGGGCTTCACGTCCTTGCCGTACATGTGGATCTTCAACTGCGGGTCCCGGGCCATGCAGTGCAGGTACGCCGCGTACATGTCGGGGTAGTCGCCGCCGAGCACGTTGGCCATCACCGTCCACGGCTGGCGCGGGCGCGGATCGCCCAGCGGCAGGTCCAGCACCGCGCGCAGGTGATTGGCGAACTGCGAGGTTATGGCGCCGTCCTGGGTCCAGTGGCCGCTGTTGTGCGGACGCATGGCCAGCTCGTTGACGAGGATCCGGCCGTCCCGGGTCTCGAAGAGCTCCACCGCGAGGTGACCCACCACGCCCAGCTCCTTGGCGATGGTCAGCGCGAGCTGCTGCGCCTGCGCCGACAGGGCCTCCGGCAGCTCGGGCGCCGGCGCGATCACCGTGTCGCACACGCCGTCGACCTGGATGGACTCCACCACCGGGTAGGCGACCGCCTGCCCGTGCGGGGAGCGCACGACGTTGGCCGCCAGCTCCCGTACGAAGTCGACCTTCTCCTCGGCCAGCACCGGCACGCCCGCCCGGAACGGCTCGGCGGCGCCGGCCTCGTCGCGGACGACCCACACGCCCTTGCCGTCGTAGCCGCCGCGCACCGTCTTGAGCACGACGGGGTATCCATCGCCCTCCTCGGCGAAGCGCGTCACGTCCGCCGGGTCGGAGACGATGCGGTGCCGCGGGCAGGGCACGCCGATCGAGTCGAGCTTCGCCCGCATCACGCCCTTGTCCTGGGCGTGCACCAGCGCGTCGGGCCCGGGGCGGACGGCGATGCCGTCGGCCTCCAGCGCCCGCAGGTGCTCGGTGGGGACGTGCTCGTGGTCGAAGGTGATCACGTCGCAGCCGGCGGCGAACGCGCGCAACGTGTCGAGGTCGCGGTAGTCGCCCACCACGACTTCCCCGGCGACCAGGGCCGCGGAGTCCACGGGCGTGTCGCTGAGGAGCTTGAACCTGATGCCGAGGGGGATGCCCGCCTCGTGGGTCATACGGGCGAGCTGGCCGCCGCCGATCATGCCGACTACCGGGAATGTCACAGTCACCAGGATATCGGGGCACGAATGTCGCACCGACCGCCGTCCCGCGGGGGGCCCGGATAGCATGAAGGTCACTGACCAGACACAGACGGGGCCGAACGATCACATGGACGGTGCGACCGGGTCCAGCACCCGCGCAGGACTGCGGAACCGGCTGACCGCGATGACCCGCGAGATCGCCAAGTTCGGGGCGGTCGGCGGGGCGGGGGTCCTGGTCAACATCGGGGTCTTCAACCTCGTCCGGCACGTCACCGACCTCCAGGTCGTGCGGGCCAGCATCATCGCGACCGTCGTCGCGATCGTCTTCAACTACGTGGGCTTCCGCTACTTCACCTACCGTGACCGCGACAAGTCGGGCCGTACCCGCGAGCTGACCCTCTTCCTGGCGTTCAGCGCGGTGGGCCTGGTGATCGAGAACGGGGTGCTCTACACGGCGACCTACGCCTTCGGCTGGGACAGCCCGCTGCAGAGCAACGTCTTCAAGTTCATCGGCATCGGCGTGGCGACCCTGTTCCGCTTCTGGTCCTACCGCTCCTGGGTGTTCAAGGCGCTGCCCGTCCGCGAGACGGTGCAGGAAGCAGAATCGTTCCTGGTCGCCAAGGGGACCGAGACCCCCGGCGCACGGACCGGAACCCACGGCGCCCGGTCCTCCGCGCGCTGAGGCGCCCTAGCGCTTCTCCGCGCCCCTCCCGCGGGTGGCCCGGTCCTCCCCTGCCAGGAAGAGCGCGAAGACCGGAGGACGCTGCTGCAGCAGCTCCAGCCGGCCGCCGTCGGCCTCGGCCAGGTCGCGCGCGACCGCGAGGCCGATGCCGGTGGAGTTGCGCCCGCTGACCGTGCGCTCGAAGACCCGGGCCCCCAGCTCCGGCGGCACGCCCTGGCCCTCGTCCGTGACCTCGACCACGACCTGCGTCCCGGTGACCCGGGTGGAGATCGCGACCGTGCCCGAGCCGTGCATCAGCCCGTTCTCGATCAGCGTCGCCAGCACCTGGGCCACCGCCCCGGGGGTGCCGACCGCGCGCAGCCGCTTCTTGCCCGCGGAGGTGATGGCCCGGCCCGCGCTGCGGTACGCCGGGCGCCACTCCTCCACCTGCTGCTTGATCACGTCGTCGATGTCGAAGACGACCGCCGAGCCGGTCCGCGGGTCCCGCGCGTTGGTGAGCAGCCGCTGGACGACGTCCGTGAGCCGTTCCACCTGACCGAGTGCGATCGTCGCCTCCTCCTTGACGGCATCCTCGTCCTCGGCCGTGGCGATGATCTCCTCCAGCCTCATCGACAGTGCCGTCAGCGGCGTCCGCAGCTGGTGGGAGGCGTCGGCCGCCAGGCGCCGCTCGGCGGTCAGCATCCGGGCGATCCGCTCGGCGCTGCGGTCCAGCACGTCGGCGACCCGGTCCAGCTCCGGCACCCCGTAGCGCCGGTGGCGCGGTCTCGGGTCGCCCGAGCCCAGGCGCTCCGCGGTCTCGGCGAGGTCGGTCAGCGGGCTGCCGAGCCGGCGCGCCTGGCGCACCGCGAGCACGACGGCGGCCAGCACCGCCAGCAGCGCCACCGCGAGGATGATCAGCAGGGTGCGGCCGATCTCCTGGCTGACCTTGCTGCGGGACTCCTCGACGGTGACGATCTCGCCCTGCTCGCCGGTCTGCCGGGAGGAGATCACCTGGCCCGTGGGCCTGGTGCCGATGGTGATCGGGTCCGCCCCCGGGATCTGCACCAGCGCGTACCGCCCGGGGGCGATCTGCTGGGCCAGCACCTCGCGGCTGATCCGCTCCTCGCCGATCATCCTGCTCTCGACGATGCCGACCAGCCGCACCGCCTCCGAGTCCACGCTCTCCTTGGCGCTGTTCTCGATCGTCCGGGCCTCCACCAGGACGAGGGAGACGCCGAAGACGGCGATGACGACGAGCACCACGGCGAGCGTGGACTGGATGAGACGGCGGCGCATGAGTGAAGGGTCTCAGACCGCGAGGGCCCCGGGCGTGCTAGTTCTTCTCGAACCGGAAGCCGACACCGCGCACCGTGGAGATGTAGCGGGGGGCCGCCGCGTCGTCGCCGAGCTTCTTGCGCAGCCACGAGATGTGCATGTCCAGGGTCTTGGTGGAGGACCACCACGTGGTGTCCCAGACCTCGCGCATCAGCTGCTCCCGGGTGACCACCCGGCCGGCGTCGCGCACCAGCACCCGTAGGAGGTCGAACTCCTTCGCGGTGAGCTGCAGTTCCTCGTCGCCCATCCACGCGCGGTGCGACTCGACGTCGATCCGCACGCCCTGGGTGGAGGGATGCTGGGCCTCGGCGGTGCCGCGCCGCAGCAGCGCGCGCACCCGGGCCAGCAGCTCGGCCAGCCGGAAGGGCTTGGTCACGTAGTCGTCGGCGCCGGCGTCCAGGCCGACCACCGTGTCCACTTCGTCGGCGCGGGCGGTGAGCACCAGCACCGGGAAGCCATGGCCTTCGGTGCGCAGCCTCCTGCACACCTCCAGCCCGTCCATTCCGGGCAGCCCCAGGTCGAGCACCAGAAGATCGAAGGAGCCGAGCAGGGCGGCTTCGAGCGCCGCGGGTCCGTCCTCGCGCACCTCGACCTCGTACCCTTCGCGGCGCAGCGCGCGTGCGAGCGGTTCCGAGATGGATGCGTCGTCCTCGGCGAGCAGTACGCGGGTCATGGGCTGATGGTAGTCCGCCCGGAGAAACCGCACGCCGGGCGGGCCGTGACTGTTGTGAGGTACATCTCAAGTCATCCCATATAGCACATCTTGCGCTGCCATAAGGTAACGAAAAGCCCGTAACAGCCCATGGGACCTCTGGCGCGCCCCACGCGTCGAAGGACCCTTCTGCGACGGGACTGGTCCCCACCAGTATTTCAGTCAACGACCTGTAGGCCGGGGCCGCGCCTGTGAAGGCGTCGGCCGTGGATCCCGGTGCGCCTTCGTGCGCCCCGGTGCCGGTCACCCCCCACCCGGGCGCGCACCGCTCTCGCAGCGCGTCCCGAGAAGCAAGGAAAGCCCATGGCGTCCAGCCTGACTGAGGGCCTTGCCGCGCCGAACCCCGGATTCAGCGGCAGGAACTTCCTCGGCCACCCCCGCGGCCTGGCCACTCTCTTCCTCACCGAGACGTGGGAGCGTTTCAGCTACTACGGCATGAGGGCGCTGCTCGTCCTCTACCTGACGGCCTCGGTCACGGACGGCGGCCTCGGCATGAAGGCCGCCACCGCCGGTGCGATCTACAGCGTCTACACCGCCACGGTGTACCTGCTGGCGATGCCGGGCGGCTGGTTCGCCGACCGCCTGTGGGGCCCGCGCCGTACGGTCGCCATCGGCGGCGCGATCATCATGATCGGCCACTTCCTGCTGGCCGTGCCGGTGAAGGCGTCGTTCTTCGTCGGCCTGGTCTTCATCGCCGTGGGCTCCGGCCTGCTGAAGTCGAACATCTCGACGATGGTCGGCCAGCTCTACCCGGACCGCAACGACCCGCGCCGCGACGGCGGCTTCACGATCTTCTACATCGGCATCAACCTCGGTGCCTTCCTCGCCCCGCTGGTCATCGGCACCGTCGGCCAGCAGGTCAACTGGCACCTGGGCTTCGCCCTCGCCGGTGTCGGCATGGCGCTCGGCCTCGCCCAGTTCCTCATCGGCACCAGGAACCTCGCGCCGGTCTCCAGCGTGGTCCCCACGCCGCTGGACGCCGCCGAGCGCGCCGGCCTGATGAAGAAGGCCCTGCTGTGGCTGGTCGCCGCCGTCGTCTTCTACGGCGTGGTCACCTTCACCGGTCACTTCACGATCAACTGGGTGCTGTGGCCGCTCTCCCTGCTGGGCCTGGCGCTGCCGACGTACTACTTCGCGCGCATCCGTCGTGACCAGGAGCTCACCTCGGACGAGAAGACCAAGGTCACCGGCTACATCTGGTTCTTCATCGTGGCCGCCGTGTTCTGGATGATCTACGACCAGTCCGGTTCCACCCTGACGGTCTTCGCCTCCGAGCACACCTCGTCCACGCTGTGGGGCTTCGACTTCCCCGAGAGCTGGTTCCAGTCGCTGAACCCGCTGTTCGTGATGGCCCTGGCCCCGGTCTTCGCCGCGCTGTGGATGCGGCTGCGCCGGAAGAACCCGAGCACGACCGTGAAGTTCGCCCTCGGTCTCATCGGCATCGGCGCCTCCTTCGTCGTGATGATGCTGGCGCAGGCCGCCGCCTCGGGCGACGCCAAGGTCACCCCGCTGTGGCTGGCCGTGGTCTACCTGATCCAGACCACCGCCGAGCTGTGCCTGTCCCCGGTGGGCCTGTCGGTCACCACCAAGCTGGCCCCGGCCAAGTACGCCAGCCAGATGATGGGCCTGTGGTTCCTCGCCGTGACGGCGGGCGACTGCGTGGCGGCCATCCTCCAGCTGGTCATCGGCGACGGCTTCCTGTCGGAGACCTCCTTCGCGGTCCAGGGCTTCGTGGCGCTCGCCGCGGGCGCGGCCTTCATCGCGTACCGCAAGCGCGTCATCCGGCTCATGGGCGACGTCCACTGACGTCTGTGCCCCGCGCACGCGCCGAGGGCCCGGAGCATGCCGCTCCGGGCCCTCGGCGCGTCTTTGTGCGGCGCCGCTGTGGTTGCTGTTGGGGTTTATCCCCCGCCCGCCGCAGGCGCAACGGAGCCGCACACGACAACGGGCCGCAAGGGGCACCCCGGGCCGCAACCGCACCGCACCACACCGCACCCCGGAGGGCTACGCGTGGGGGCGGCCCATCGCCCGGAACGTCCAGCCCGCCGCACGCCACACCGCCGGCTCCAGCGCGTTCCGCCCGTCGATGACGTGCCGGCGCCCGGCCACCGCCCCGAGCACCGCCGGGTCGAGCTCGCGGAACTCCCGCCACTCCGTGAGGTGCAGCACGACGTCGGCCCCGCGGACCGCCTCCAGCGCAGTCGCGGCGTACCCGAGCGTCGGGAAGAGCCGCCGCGCGTTGTCCATGGCCTTGGGGTCGTACACGGTGACCTGGCCGCCCTGGAGGTGGATCTGCCCGGCGACGTTGAGCGCGGGGGAGTCCCGCACGTCGTCGGAGTCGGGCTTGAAGGCCGCGCCGAGCACCGCGATCCGCTTGCCGAGGAAGCCGCTGCCGCCGCAGGCCTCGCGGGCGAGCTCGACCATGTGGCCGCGGCGGCGCATGTTGATGGAGTCGACCTCGCGCAGGAAGGTCAGCGCCTGGTCGGCGCCGAGCTCGCCGGCGCGGGCCATGAAGGCGCGGATGTCCTTGGGCAGGCAGCCGCCGCCGAAGCCGATGCCGGCGCGCAGGAACTTGTTGCCGATCCGCTCGTCGTGGCCGATGGCCTCGGCGAGCTTCACCACGTCGCCGCCGGCCGCCTCGCTGACCTCGGCCATGGCGTTGATGAAGGAGATCTTGGTGGCGAGGAAGGCGTTGGCCGCCGTCTTGACCAGTTCCGCGGTCGGGTAGTCGGCGACGACGAAGGGGGTGCCCTCGCCGATGGGGGCCGCGTAGACATCGCGCAGCAGCTTCTCGGCGTGCCCGGAGGCGACGCCGACCACGATCCGGTCCGGGTGGAGGGTGTCCTGGACCGCGAAGCCCTCGCGCAGGAACTCGGGGTTCCACGCCAGCTCCGCCCCGTCCCCGGCGGGGGCGAGCTCGGCCAGGCGGGCCGCCAGCCGTGCCGCGCTGCCGACCGGGACGGTCGACTTGCCGACGACCAGTGCGGGCCGCTCCAGGTGCGGGGCGAGCAGCTCGAACGCGCTGTCGACGTAGCTCA
Source organism: Streptomyces sp. NBC_00510 (assembly GCA_036013505.1). Classification (NCBI taxonomy): domain Bacteria; kingdom Bacillati; phylum Actinomycetota; class Actinomycetes; order Kitasatosporales; family Streptomycetaceae; genus Streptomyces; species Streptomyces sp. NBC_00510. The sequence goes on from CP107851.1 coordinate 5,869,813, forward strand.
TGTCGCAGGCGTACTCGCCGTGCTTCTGCGGGGTGTTCACGCAGACGAAGTGGATGTCGCCGAAGGCGGCGACCTCCTCCCAGGAGGTGGTGAAGCGCAGCCGCCCGCTGGAGTCCGGCAGGCCGGCGACGTGGCGGCGCAGCAGTTCCTCCAGGCCCGGCTCGTACATGGGCACGCGGCCCGCCGCGAGGGTCTCGATCTTGGCGGGGTCGATGTCCAGGCCCAGCACCTCGAAGCCCAGCTCGGCCATCGCCGCGGCGTGCGTGGCGCCGAGGTAGCCGGTGCCGATCACGGTGAGCTTGAGCGCCATGCGGACGGTCCCTCCCAGGTCGTGGCCTGATTGCGATGTTGAGCATAGCCCCGGGCGGTGACCGGGCTTTCCCCGGCGCGTGCACCGAAGGAGGCCGGGGCATGGGCACGGCACCGTCCCAGGCGCCACAATGCCCCCTACGCACGCGTGGGGAGCGGGTGCACAGGGTGGGGGTGGGTCATGACGACGACGGATCCGGTGGGCCACGAGGAGACGGCGGTCCCGGAAACGGAGCGGGATGCGGCACCGGGGAAGACGGCGGAGCCGGCCCGCAGGAGGCGCAGTCGCACCCGGAGGGTGCTGCTGGGCGCGCTGGTCCTGCTGGCCGTGGGGGTGCTCGGGGTGGCCGGGACGCTGTGGTGGACGGTGGACCACTACACCGGCAAGGTGGACCGCATCCCCAACGTGTTCCCGACGAAGGTGCCGGAGAGCGAGCAGCCGCCGGCCGCCAAGGGCGGTGAAACGTTCCTCCTGGTCGGTGTGGACGCCCGCTCCGAGCTGCCGACCACCGGCCGGGACGCCAAGGCGCCGGAGTGGAAGCGCGGCGCCCAGCGCAGCGACACGATGATGCTGGTGCACCTGCCGGCCGACCGCAAGCACGCGTACGTGGTCTCGCTGCCCCGTGACAGCTGGGTCACGATCCCGGGGAACGGCAAGGCCAAGTTGAACGCCGCCTTCTCCTGGGGCGGCCCGCCGCTGCTGATCGACACCGTGCAGCGGCTCACCGACGTGAAGGTCGACCACCTCGCCGTCATCGACTGGAGCGGCTTCAAGACCCTCACCGACGACATCGGCGGCGTGGACCTGGACGGGAAGCACATGAACGGCGAGGAGGCCCTGGCGTATGTCCGCTGGCGCTACGACCTGCCGCGCGGTGACCTGGACCGCACCCACCGCCAGCAGGCCTTCCTGCGCGCGGTGATCGCCAAGACGCTGACCAAGGACTCCATGAGCAACCCGCTGAAGGCGAAGGAGCTGCTGGACCGGGTCACCGGTGTGGTCAGCGTCGACGACCGGCTCTCCGACGGGGACCTGCGCGACCTGATGTGGAGCATGCGCGGGGTGCGCGAGGGCGACATGGTCTTCATGAACGCCCCGGTCGGCGGGCTCGACATGATCAAGGGCCAGTCGGTGGTGCTGCTCGACGAGAGCGGCACCGCGCGGCTGTGGGAGGCCATGCGCAACGACACCATGTCCGAGTACGTGGCGAACCACTCCCTCGACCGCCTGGGCTCCTCCACCCCGTGAGCCCCGCGGACGCCGGCGGGAAGAGCGGAGGGGCCGGCCGGGCGCGGTGTGCGCGCCCCGGCCGGCCCCTCGGCCGTCCCACGGGGTCAGGAGTCGGGCGTGACCGTGACCTTGTCGTCGTTCTTCAGCTCCGAGACGAGCTGCTTGACCTTCGGCATGTCCCACTTGAGGGCGCTGCCCACGTTGGTGCTGATGGAGCCCGAGGTCGGCATGTTCATCGAGATGCCCTCACCGCCGGAGACGCTCTTCATCGCCCAGAACATCGACACCAGGTCCCACAGGCTCATGTCCTTGTCGACGATCAGCGTGTCCAGGCCCGCGCCCATGGTGGGGTAGAGCTTGAAGGGGTTGAGGACCGTGCTCGGCGTGGCCGTCTGGCCCGCGAGCGCGGCGAGGAACTTCTGCTGGTTCTTGGTGCGGCCCAGGTCGCCCTCGGCCTCCTGGTAGCGCTGGCGGACGAAGGCCAGGGCCTCGTCGCCGTTGAGGGTCTGCTTGCCCTTCTTGATGTGCAGGCCCGAGTTCTTGTCGTCGATGTCGCGGGGGATGTCCAACTCGACACCGCCGACCGCGTCGACGAGGCCCGCGAAGCCGGCGAAGCCGATCTCCGCGTAGTGGTCGATGTGCAGGCCCGTGTTGTACTCGACCGTGCGCACCAGCAGCGTCGGTCCGTCTATCGAGTAGGCGGCGTTGAGCTTGTTCTGGCCGCGCGAGGCGAACGTCTTGCCGGACTCGGAACCCTTGAACTCGGGGATCGTGACGTAGGAGTCACGGGGGAGCGAGATCAGCGAGTTCCCGTTGTCACCGACGTGCAGGATCATCATCGAGTCGGTCCGCTTGCCCTCGGCGGAGCCGGTGTGCAGCTGCTTCTTCTGCTCGCCGGACAAGCCCTCACGGCTGTCGGAGCCGACGATGAGGTAGTTGGTGCCCTCGCCGGTCTCCGGGCGGTCTATGACCGTGCCGAGGTCCACCTCGCGGCGCACCTTGCCGTCCGCCCAGAAGTAGGTGCCGATCGACCAGGCGGCGACCACGACGACCAGACCGATCAGGATGGTCTTCACCCGCGGCTTGCGGCTGCCGGGCGGTGAGGTGCGGCCGCCGGTGGACGGCGGGCCGTACGAGCCGCCGCCGTAGCCGTCGTGGCCCGCGTGCGGGCCTGCGTGACCGGGGACGCCGCTGCCGTACGCCTGCTGGCGCGGCACGCTGCCGGGAGCCGCCGCCGCACGGCGCGGGGACAGCTCGGGGGGCAGCGGCGGCTCGGACACCTGCTGCTGCCGCTGGTTCCTGTCGTCGGACCAACCGTCGGGCCATGCGTTCATGTACCGCAGTGTGCCCTGCCGCCCCGCCCGGCAGTGCCTCCGTGGCGCTTCTGAAGCAGAGCTGATGCAAAGGTCACAGGACCGCGGTGATGCGGTGACCGGTTGTGTCCGGGCGCTCTCAGCCGGTGAGGTGCGTCGGGGCGTTGGTGTGGGTCTCGATCATTCCGGCGGCCTGTTCCAGCAGTTCGTGTGCCAGGTTGGAGCAGGCCCGGGAGGCGGCCACGTCCTCCCCTATGCGCATGTCCGGTTCGTCGTTCGGATTGCGCCGCGAATAGCCGTGGCCCACCACGCCCGGGGCGCCGTCCCCGGAGAGCGAGGCGGTGCAGGCGGTGCGGCTGCCGTCCTCCTCCAGCGACAGCTTGATCGTCCACGTCTTCTCCATGGCGGATCACCTCTTGGACTTCGGGACGTCGGCCCCTTTCTCAGCATCCGCCCGCCCCCGCCGCCGGGCAAGGTGTGCCCGGCGAGGAGCACGGCACGGCAGTGCTTAGGGTGGAGCCATGTTCGAGGAGCCACCCCCGCACCCTGTCCCGTTCAAGCCCACGTCCGCCTCGCGGATCACGCTGGCGCACATCATGACCCACCACGACACGAACCTGCTGGGCACCGTGCACGGCGGCGTGGTCATGAAGCTCGTGGACGACGCGGCGGGCGCCGTCGCCGGACGGCACTCCGAGGGGCCCGCGGTGACCGGCGCCATGGACGAGATGGCCTTCCTGGAGCCGGTGCGGGTCGGCGACCTGCTCAAGGTGCAGGCCCAGGTCAACTGGACCGGGCGGAGTTCCATGGAGGTCGGCGTGCGCGTGCTGGCCGAACGCTGGAACGAGTCCGGCCCGGCGACCCAGGTGGCCAGCGCCTACCTGGTCTTCGTGGCCGTGGACGCCGAGGGCGCGCCGCGTCCGGTGCCCCAGATCGAGCCCGAGACCGACCGGGACCGGCGCCGTCTGCAGGAGGCGCAGATCCGCCGCACGCACCGGCTGGCCCGCCGCCGGGCGATCATGGAGCTGCGCGAGAAGCGCGCCGCCGAGGGCTTCGAGGACTGACGGGCTCCGGCCCCCGGCCCCGGACCTCAGCCGCACGCGACGCGGTCGCCGCGCGCGGGCGGGAGCTCCACCGGCGGCGCCGCGGGCGGGTCCGGCTCACCGGCCCGCACCGGGGTCACGCCGTCGTAGTCCGCGCCCACGGTGATCCGCAGCGTCGACCCCAGCCCGGAGACCGCTCGCAGCTCGGCGTACGGCAGGGCCGTCCCCAGGGCCTTGGCGGAGCGGTCCCAGCCCGGGTCGTAGTGGATGACCGTGTACTCCGCGTCGTGCCGGACGGTGTTGCCGGGCGCACCGGTGGTGCGGAAGCCCAGGCGGCGCAGTTCCTTGTCCACGCGCGCCCCCAGTCCGTTGACCGTCGTCCCGTTGTTGACCTGGACGCGGATCGACTTGGGCGGCACGTCGACCTGCTCCGGCTCGGGTGCCGAGGGGCTGGGCGTGGCCAGGGGGCCGCCGTCCGGGCCGGTCAGCGGGCGGTCCTCGCGCAGCGCGTCGAAGATCCGCCCGGCGCCCTTCACGTCCCAGCGCAGGGTCGTGCCCACCCCCTGCACCCGGAACGGCGTGGCGTCCACCGGCACCGACGCGAACTCCACCGAGCGCGCCCCGAAGCCGCCCCGCAGCCCCGTGGCGAGCGCGATCAGGTCGTCCGGCTTGGTCTGCCGGTCCGCGCGCACCGAGCCCAGCGCGGCCCGGGCCACCTGGTCGAGCTTGACGGGGTTCTGCAGCAGCCCGATGTCGGTGACCCGGCGGACCAGGGCGGCCAGGAACCGCTGCTGGTTCTGCATCCGCGGGAGGTCGGGGCTGCCGGGGAAGTGGCCGGAGCGCACGTACCGCAGCGCCGTGCCGCCGTCCGCGCGGACCGTTCCGGCGGGCAGGTCGAGGCCGGTCAGGGGGTCCCGCAGCGGCTGGGCGAAGCAGAGGTCGACGCCGCCGATCCTGTCGACGGTCTTCATGAAGGAGCCGAAGTCGAACTCGGCGTAGTGGTCGACCTTGATCCCGGTCATCTTCTCGACCGTGCTGACGGCGAGCGAAGGGCCGCCCACCCCCCAGGCCCACTTCAGCTTGCCGGGGCGGGGCAGCTCCGCGTACGAGTCCCGCGGCAGGGCGACCACGCTGACCCGCCTGCCGTCCCGCGACAGGTGCGCCAGCATCATCGTGTCGGTGCAGTCGCAGGGCTCCCCGCCCAGGCGCAGCGCGGTGCGCTGCGCCGCGGTCAGCCCGCGGCGCACGTCGGTGCCGACCAGCAGGAAGTTGGTGCCCTTGGTGGGGTTGGGCCGGTTCTTCATCCCGGCGAAGGCGTCCACCCGCGCCAGGCGGTCGTCCATGTGCCCCAGGACGGCGTGCCCGATCCCGCTGGCGGTCAGGATGCCCAGCGAGACGGCGCCGAGGACGCGCATCCCGCGGCGCACGGGCGACCGCTTCCGGGCCCGGCGGGCGGCTGCGATGGGCTGCTGACGGCGACGAGCGACGGTCATGGAGTCACGCTAAGGAGTCATACCGTCGTACGGGATGAGGCCCGCCCGCCTGCACGTGTTCGTATCATCCGTTCGCGGTAACGTGTCCGGCTGTGAACGCTGCGACCCCCCACGTGCTGCCCGCCGTCTCCGTGATCATGCCGGTGCTCGACGAGGAGCGGCACCTGCGCAACTCCGTCCGCCACATCCTCGAACAGGACTACGCGGGCGAGCTCGAGGTCGTCATCGCCCTCGGCCCCTCCACCGACCGCACGGACGAGATCGCGGCGGAGCTGGTGCGGGAGGACCCCCGCGTCCACACGGTGCCCAATCCCACCGGCCGCACCCCCGCCGCCCTGAACGCCGCCATCAAGGCCTCCCGGCACCCCGTCGTGGTGCGGGTCGACGGCCACGGCATGCTCTCGCCCGACTACATCGAGACCGCGGTGCGGCTGCTGGAGGAGACCGGCGCCGCCAACGTCGGCGGCATCATGCACGCCGAGGGCGAGAACGACTGGGAGCGCGCCGTCGCCGCCGCCATGACCTCGAAGATCGGTGTCGGCAACGCGGCCTTCCACACCGGCGGCGCCGCCGCCCCCGCCGACACCGTCTACCTCGGGGTCTTCCGCCGTGAGGTGCTGGAGCAGCAGGGCGGCTACAACGAGGAGTTCATCCGCGCCCAGGACTGGGAGCTGAACTACCGCATCCGCGAGGCCGGCGGCCTGATCTGGTTCTCGCCCGAGCTGCGCGTCTCGTACCGCCCGCGGCCCAGCGTGCGCGCGCTGGCCAAGCAGTACAAGGACTACGGGCGCTGGCGCCGCGTCGTCACCCGCTACCACCAGGGCTCGGTCAACCTGCGCTACCTGGCCGCCCCGGCCGCCGTCGTGGCCATCGCGGCGGGTGTGGTGGTCGGCGCCGCGGTCACCCCGCTCGGCTTCGTCGTCCCCGGCGGCTACCTCGCCGCCATCGCGCTGGGCTCGCTCCCGGCCGGCAGGGGCCTGTCCGCCGGCGCACGGCTGCAGATCCCGGTGGCGCTCGCCACGATGCACATGGCGTGGGGCTACGGCTTCCTGACCAGCCCGCGCTCGCTCGCCCGGCGGGTCATCGCCAGCCGCCGCCCGGCGGTGCGGGCGGCGGCCGACGCGTGATGCCGCGGGTGGACCCCTACCAGCTGTTGTAGGGGTTCACCTTCATGCACGCCGAGTCGTCGGAGGCGTTGAGCGCGCTCGCGCTGTCCAGCACTTCCTTGGTGTCGGAGCTGCTGGCCGCCGGGTAGGTCGACCCGGCGGTCCAGTCGGCGCCGATCACCAGCGTGATGCCCTCGGCGGACGAGGACTTCTTCACCGCGCCCGTGGGCAGCTTCAGCGCCTTCGCCACGGCCAGGGCGTCGGCCTGCTCGTCGTCGCTCGCGTAGGTGATCGTGCTGCCGGACTGCGACTGCGGCGTGGAGTCGGACTCGGCCTGGGTGAAGCCCAGGGTCTTCAGCTTCTCCGTGACCGTGCCCGCCCGGCCGGGGGTGGCGGGCACCGAGGTGCTGCCGGTGCCGTTCTGGACCGTCACCGCGATCTCGCCCTTGGGCGAGGCCTTCGCGGTGGCCGTGGCCGTGGCCGCCTTCTTCTTCTTCGCGGCCTTGCCGTCCACGGCCTGGTCGTTGCGGAGCAGCGTGAAGAGCTTGGTCGCCGCGGAGGTCGGCACGACGTGCGCGGTCGGGTTCTGCGGGTCGGCGCCCCAGGGCATCGTCGTCATGGTGATGCGGTCGGTGGGAACGCCCTTGAGGTCGTTGCCCAGGTCGTAGAGCTTCTTGACCGTGCCGAGGCCGGTGTCGACGGTCAGCGCCTTGGTGGCGGCCTCCGCCAGGCCCGTCAGCTTGCCCGGGTCGTTGAGCTTCGCGCTGGACTTCAGCTGGCGGACCATCGCGTTCATGTACATGTGCTGGGCGTGGGTGCGGCCGATGTCGCTGCCGTCCTCGAAGCCGTGCCGGGTGCGGAGCCACTGCAGGGCCTGCTTGCCCTTGATGACGTGGTCGCCCTTGGTGAGCTTGAGCCCGGACTTCTTGTCCCAGACGTTCCCCTTGACGCAGACCGGGACGCCGCCGACCGCGTCGGCCATGGACACCACGCCGGCGAAGTCGATCATCATGAAGTGGTCGATGGATATGTCGGTGAGCTTCTCCCAGGTGGCCACGGTGCAGCCGGGGCCGCCGTGCTGGAGGCTCGTGTTGATCGTCTCCGACGTGGTCTCGGGATAGACCTGCCCGTCGTCCGGGTCGGTGCACTTGGGGATGGTGACCCGGGTGTCGCGAGGGATGCTGACCACGGTCATGTTGCTGCGGTCCGCGGAGACGTGCAGCAGCATCTGGACGTCGGCGAGCGGCTTGCGGTCGGCGTCGGCCTTGGCGCCGCCGAGCTTCTGGTTCGCCTTGGACGCGCGGCTGTCGGAGCCCAGCAGCAGGATGTTCAGCGGGGTCTGGCCGGCGGCGTTGGCCTTGCTCTTGGCGGCCTGGCTGTCGCCGAGGTTCAGCGCGTCCTTCTTGATGTTCGCGTTGAGGTGCTGGTAGTACGCGTAGGCGGCGCCGGCCGAGCCGAGTATCGCCACCGACGTGACGATCGCCACCCAGCGCAGGGCGCGCCTCTTGCCCTTCTTGCGGCGGCGGTTGCCGCGGCGGCCGCTGCCGTCGTGGCCGTCGTCGTCCGCCCCGTCGCCCTGCGTCGCGGTCAGGGTGCCGGTGGACGCACCGTCGCCCCCGTCGTCCTCGTAGGCGCCGTAGTCGGCCCGGTGGCCGTCGTCGCCGTAGCCCCCGGTGTCGTAGCCCGTGGCGTCGTAGTCCGCCGGCTGGTAGGGCGCGTACGGCTCCTGGGGTGGGTACCCGCCGCGCTGCGGCTCCTCCGGGCGGTAGCCGCCGCGCTGGGGCTGCTGCGGGACCGTCGGGTGCGGGGTGGGCTGCTGCGGGATGTACGGCTGTCCGTGACCGTTCCCGTACGGAGAGTCGTCCCATCCGGGTTCGTGAGGATCGTAGGGGGCGTTCCGCCCTCCGGGGATGCTGCCGTGGCGCATGTGTGCCCTCCCATGACGCGCTGGTCACTACGGTCACCGGTTGCGCCGCAGCGCGCGGATCGTGGGTGATTCTCAGCTGTGCGACTGTCAAAGTCCTGTGGAACCGGAACAGCCCTGCTCGCGGATGGTTGGAGGTCACGATACATAAACCGCGACGGGGTCAAGGCATTCGCTTCTTATCGCCTGTGTAAAACGATCGTGCGCATTACCCCAAACCGGGATCCCAGCGATATGGCCTGTACACGTCCATGCAGGCTGAATCATTCGCTCCGTTCAGGGCCCCGGCGCTCGTGGGCAGCGATCCGTCGTCGTCGGCGGCACCCTGGAAGACCGTCCCCTCCCGCCAGTCCGCACCCACGACGAGTGTGACGGAGGCGACATGTGAGGATTCCTTCACAACACCGCTGGGGAGCTTGAACACCTTCGCCACGGCGAGCGCGTCCGAGCGGCCCTGCGCGCCCCCGGAGGCCGGGTACTCGATCACGGTGGCCGCCGACGGCTGCGGTGCGGTGGCCGCCGCCGCCTTCCCGAACCCGCCTTGGGTCAGCGCCGTGGCCAGGGCGCGCGCCCTGCCGTTCACGGGAGTGCCCGTGGCGTCGCCCGCGGTGCCGTTGACGACCGAGACCGGGATGTCCGCGGCGGGCCGCGCCGCCGGCCCGGTGGGCTCCTTCTTCGCCTTCTTCTTCCCCTTGTCGTCGAAGGGGAGGTCGTGGACGAGCCGCGACCACACCTTGGGGGCGGCCACCGGGTCCGGCATGTAGTGCTGGTCGTTCTCGGTGTCCGTGACCGGCGGCATGGTCAGCATCGTGATCCGGTTCGACGGGACGCTCTTGAGCTGCATGCCGAGGTCGAAGAGCTTCTTCGGGGTGCCGATCTCCTCCGACACCTGCAGCGCGTTGGTGGCGGCCTCGGCGAGGCCCCGCAGCCGCCCGCCGTCGGTGAAGACGTTCTGCGAGCGCAGCTCCCGCACCATCGAGTTCATGTACATGTGCTGCGCTTTGGCGCGCCCGAGGTCGCTCTCGAAGGCGTGCCGGGTGCGCAGCCACTGCAGGGCCTTCTTGCCGGTGATCTTCTGCGAGCCCGCCTTGAGCTTCAGCCCGGAGCCGCCCGGCTGCTGCGGGGTCGGGTGGTCCCACACCGGCTGCTTCACGCAGACCTCGACGCCGCCGACCGCGTCGGCCATCTTCACCACACCCGCGAAGTCGATCATCATCCAGTGGTCGATGTAGACCTTGGTGAGGTTCTGCACGGTGGCGAGCGTGCAGCCGGGGCCGCCGCGCGCCAGGCTCTCGTTGATGATCGCGTGCGTGGTGGCGGCGAACTTCTTGCCCGTCTTGGGGTCGGTGCACTTCGGGATCGGCACCCGGGTGTCGCGCGGGATGCTCACCACGGACATGTTGCTGCGGTCGGCGGAGACGTGCAGCAGCATGATCACGTCCGCGCGGGGCGGTTCGTCCTTGGTGTACCTGGCGCCGCCGAGCTTGAGGTTCTCCGCGGAGTTACGGCCGTCGGCGCCCAGCAGCAGGATGTTCAGCGCGTTCGTCGGCGCCTTGGCCACGTCGCTGTCGCCGCTGTTTCGCTTCCCCTTGCGGAGGTTGTGGCTGAGGTGCTCGTAGTACGCGTAACCGGCCCCCGCCGTCCCGAGTATGAGCACCGCGAGGGTGACCGCGATCCACCGGACGACCCGGCGTCTGCGGCGCTGCGGCGGCCGTGCGCCCGGCTGTCCGTCCGGCCTTCCGCCCGGCTGTCCGCCGCCGCGCCCCGGGTCCGTGTGCGGGGCCCGCGCCGCGTCCGTGCCCCGCTGCGGCGCCCCGTCCCGCGGGTGGTCGTCGTAGAGGCTGTCGTCCCAGCCGAGATCGCGCACACGACTGTCCGTCATCGTCCGGTTCCCACCCCTGATACCCCTGTCGACCCTGGTGCCCGTGCCGGGCGGCTACTTGGCGCACACGCTCTTGTCGTCCGCCTCGACCTTCTGGATGCCCTCGGGCGCCTTCGTCGGCGGGGCGATCGGCGTGCCCGCCTGCGTGAAGTCCTTGCCGAGGGTGAGCGTCATGTTGGCGCGCGGGGCGGCGTCCTCGGTGCCCTGCTTGAGCGCGGAGGCCGGCAGCCCCATCATGTCGGCCAGCCGGCGCGCCTGGTCGGCCTGGTTGGGGGCGTACTCCAGCGTCGTCTTCTGCAGTTCGGTGGGCGCGTTGCCGCCGTTGGTGGAGCGGCTGACGCCCTCGTCGTTCTGCAGCCAGTTGACGGTGTCCTGGGCGGCGCCGAAGACCCCGCTGCCGTTCAGCACCTCGACCCGCACGTTGATCGCGTCGGCCTTGGGGCCCTTGAGCTTGGCCGCGTCGGACGCCTTCTGCTTCTTCTTCACCTCGGTGAGCGAGACGTCGTTGCGCACCATGGTGAACAGCTGCGGCGCCTTGGTCTCGTCCAGCACCACCGTGGCGTGCACCTTCTCGGCCGGGTTGTCTATCACCGGCACCGTCGCGAAGGTGATGTTCTTGGTGTCGACCCGGCTCAGGTCCTTGGCGAGTTGGCTGAGCTTGGGCACGCTGCCGATGCCGGTGTCGACGGTGAGCGCCTTCGTCGCCGTGTTCGCCAGCTTGAGCAGCTTCGTCGGACTGGTCAGCGTGTCGCCCGACTTCATCGTGCGCATCATCGAGCTGAGGAACTGCTGCTGCAGCTGGATGCGGCTGAGGTCGCCGCCGAAGCCGACGCTGTGCCGGGTGCGGACGAAGGCCAGCGCCTGCTCGCCCGCGACGATGTGCCGGCCCTTGTCCAGCTTCAGGTGCGAGTCCGGGTCGTCGATGTCCTTGGCCAGGCACACCTCGACGCCCCCGACCGCCGTCGACAGGTCCTTCACCGCGTCGAAGTTGGCCATCATGAAGTGGTCCGGGGTGATGCCCGTCAATGCCTTGACGGTGCGCATCGTGCAGCCCGGGTCGCGGCCGTACTGGCCCAGGCTGGTGTTGAAGCGGACTTCGCTCTCACCCGGGATGATCTTCGTGGAGCCGTCGGACTGCTTCGTCGGGCAGTCCGGGATGTCGGTGATGATGTCCCGGGGGATGCTCAGCGCCGTCGCGTTGGAGCGGTCCTTGGAGACGTGGAAGAGGATCGTGGTGTCGGCGTGGCCGACGTTGGCCGCGTCGCCGTACTTGCCCTTCAGGCCCTGCCGGCTGTCGGTGCCGATGACCAGGATGTTGACCGGTCCGGTGGACGTGGCGTTCTTGGAGCCGATGCCCGGGTCGATCGTGTGGATGTTGCCGTTGAGCTGCTGGTACAGCGCGTAGACGCCCACGCACGCCGCGATGACCACGACCCCGAGCGTGCCGGCGGTCCAGATCAGGGCCCGCCTCTTGGCGGACTTCCGGGACTTGGGTCGGCGCCGGCTGGTGCGCGTGGCCGCCCGGCCGCCGCCCTCGCCCCTGGTGCCGCCTGCCCGGCTGCCGCCCGCCGCCCTGCCGGTGCCCGCCGCGCGGCCGCCCTCAGGGGAGCGGCCGCCCGTCGTGGCGCGGCCCTCGCCCTCGGCGCCGGAACGGCCCTGCCGTGCGCGGCTTCCGCCCTGCGGCTGGACGCGCTGTGTCCGCCGGCCCGTCCCCTGTGCGGGGACGCCGGGTTCCGGCTGCTGCGGGGGGTCCAGCCGCAACTGGTAGCTGCCCGTCTCGGGATCGAAAACCCACTGATCCGCCGGGTCGACGTGCTGCCTACGGCCTTGCGTGTCCACGGTCGATCGAGTCCTCCGTCTCGGCCGCTGCAACAGGCCGGATCGCTCACACTAACCCCACAGTTCAGCGTGTACGCCCGTCGCTGACAAATTCCGCTCTCCTACACCTGGACAAACTGTTCAATCCCCACTGCCGCTGCACACGTCGCGGTCGGCGGTGGTGCCGCGGTACGAGGGGGAGGCGCTCGCCGACCCCGACGGTGTAGGAGAGGCGGGAGAGGCGGTGGAGGTTCCGCCGGCCGTCGGGCGGGCGGAGCCGGAGCCGGTGCCCTCGTCGCCCTCGACGGTCACCTGCCCGTCCTCGCGCAGGGTCGTGAACAGTTCGTCCGCGGCGGGCTGCACCAGTTCGTCACGGTTGCGGTCCGCCGTGTACGGACGCCGCGGCACGGTCAGGAAACGCACCTGGTCCGTGGGCGTCTTGCGCAGGCTCTGCGCCAGCTCGTACAGCTCGGCCAGCGAGTCGAGACCCTCGTCCGCTGTGAGCGAGGAGGTCGCGGCGTCCAGCAGCGGGTAGAGCTTGGCGGGGTTGAGCAACACGCCCGTGGAGTCGACCTTCTGCACCAGGGAGGCGAGGAACTGCTGCTGGCGGTCCATGCGCTGGGTGTCGCTGCCGTCGCCGATGCCCTTGCGGGCCCGGACGTAGCCGAGTGCCTGCTCGCCGTGCAGCTCCTGGCGGCCGGCCTCCAGGTCCAGGTGCGCGTCCTGGTCGTGCACGGCGTGCGGGACGCAGACCTCGACGCCGTCGACCGCGTCGACCATCTTCTTGAAGCCGTTGAAGTCCACCACGAGGTGGTGGTCGACGCGGATCCCGGTCAGCTTCTCCACCGTACGGATCGTGCAGGCGGCGCCGCCGAACTCGAACGCCCAGTTGAACTGGGCGAACTGGGGATTGGTCATGCTGCCGTCGGACCGCCGGCAGGAGGGGATGTCGACCATGAGGTCGCGCGGCAGGCTGACCGCCGTCGCGCTCTTCCGGTCCGCGGCCAGGTGCAGCAGTATCGCGGTGTCCGACCGCTGGGTGCCGGTGTCCTGGCCGTACTTGCCGTTTCCGTCGCCACGGTTGTCCGAACCCAGGAGCAGGATGTTCTCGGCGGTGGTCGCCTCGGGCAGCACCTTGGGCCGCTCGGACTGCACCCGCATCAGCTCGTGGGCGGTGTCCGTGTCCGTGTGGATGTTCCCGTCGAGCTGCTTGTACAGGTACCAGGAGACCCCGGCTCCCGCGAGCAGCACCAGGGAGACGACGACGGCGAGGACGCGCAGCCAGGTGCGGCGGCGCTTCCTCGGCGGGGTGTCGGCGGTCGGGGTGTCGGCGGGAGGGGCGTCCTCGGCTTCCGGCGAATCGGCTGGCGTGGTCACGTCCGGGCCCGTCCTTACAGGTGCTGCTGATGATCAGGTCACCTATAGAGACCGTCCAAACCCGTCCTCGGTTGTGCGGAGTTGTTCAGTTCCGTCCGAGGTCTTCGGGAACGGTGGGCCGGTGCGGGGTTACGCCGTGTGGGTCACCCGCTCGCTCTCCCGGCGTTTGTCCAGGTCGGCGGGGGGAAGCCGGTCCAGGTTGCGGCAGAGCACCACGGAGGCGTCCGCCGCCAGCGGTGCCAGCAGCCCGGCGGCCAGACCGTCCCAGTCGCCGTACGGCCGGCCCGAGAGCAGCCGCGCCCCGGCCGTCAGTCCCAGGGCCGCGGCGGACGCGCGGGCCCGTTCGACCACCTGCGCGCCGGTGAGCTCCTCCCCGCCCGGCAGCTCCAGCGCGGGCGCGTCCGCGTCCACCGGCGCGTACGGGACGAAGCGGTCGCCCTGGGAGGGGACCTCGACCGCGTAGTCGAGGAAGCCCTCCGGCGGCTGCGGGAAGCGGCCGCCCAGCGGGCGCAGCGCCAGCGCGACCCGCTCGCCGGAGCAGGCGCGGGCCTCCTCCAGGGTGTCCGGGCCGGAGACCACGAGGTCGGCCTCGCCCGGGTCGCCGCCCGGCACCACGACCACGCCGGTGGAGAAGCAGGCGAGCACCCATACCGCGGTCTGCCAGTGCGCCGGCATCAGCAGTGCCGCACGGTCACCCGGCTGGGCGCCCAGTTCGTCCTGGATGAGGTTGGCGGTCTTGGCCACCCAGTTGCCGAAGGTGGCCACCGACAGTTCGACGCGTTCGCCGGTGGCGTCGTCGTAGAAGGTGACCAGGGGCCGGGCGGGGTCCGCCGCGAGCGCGGAACGCAGCAGGTCGGCGGGTGTACGGGCAGTCGATGTCACGCGGCCCAGGCTACGTCAGGCGGCGGCGTCCCGGGTGCCTCTGATGGACCGGCAGAAGAGGACAGCCCGTCAGATCCCGGCTGCGCGTTCTGGGGGCTTATGTAACTGTTCTTCCCATGCGTGCACTTCTTGCGACGTCGATCTCCGCGGCGTGCATGGCTGCCCTCGCCCTGCCGCTCGCCTTCCCCTCCGGTGCCACCGCCACCATCCACGCGCCGGCGCGGGCGGCCGCCCCCGGCACGCCCCCCGGCGACACCCACACCCTGCCGCTGGCCCCGCTCGCCACCTCCGGCCGTGCCATCGGCACCCCGCTCGCCCAGGGGCTGCCCGCCCGTGCCGTGCGGCCGTTCTCCCTGATCGGCATCACCTGGGACGACGTCGGCACCGACCTGCGGGGCACCGTCCAGGTCCGGACCCGCGCCACCGGCACCGGCATCTGGTCCGGCTGGCGCACCGTCGAGGCGCACAACGACGACCTTCCCGACGCCGGCTCGCCCGAAGGCTCGGCCTCCGCGGTGCGCGGCGCGACCGCCCCGCTGTGGGTCGGCCGTTCCGACGGGGTCGAGGTGCGGGTCGTGCCCGAGGCCCCCACCGGCAGGCGCGGAGTGCGGCCCGGCCTGCCCAAGGGACTGCGACTGGAGATGGTCGACCCCGGGGACGAACCGGGTGACGCGTCCGGCGACGGCCCCGGCGACGGCCTGGGCGGCAGCTACCTCGACCCCGACGCCGCGCTGGACCCCGGGCCCGCCGGTCCGGGGGGCGGCGGCCCGGACGGCGGTGGCCCGGACGGCGGTGGCACCACGGGCGGCCCCTACGACGGCGGAGACCCCTACGACGGCGGCGACCCCTTCGACGGCGTCGGCCCCAGCGAGGCGGGCGACCCGCTCGACGGCGTCGGCCCCAGTGAGGGGGGCTACCCGCTCGGCGGCCGCCACCCGCAGGACGGCACCACCACCGACACCGCCGCGGACCCGAGCGACACCTCGGGCACCCCGGTCGAGTCCCCCTTCGTCCCCGCGCTCAGCCGGTCCCAGACCGAGGCGCTCACCGGGCAGCGCTTCACCGGCGCGCGCCCCCGCATCGTCACCCGGCTCGGCTGGGGCGCCGACGAGCAACTGCGCAGCGAGGACTCGGAGCTCACCGACGACGTCAGCGCGATCTTCGTCCACCACACCGCCACCGGCAACGACTACGAGTGCTCCGACTCCCCCTCGGTCATCCGCGGTATCTACCGCTACCACGTCAAGAGCAGCGGCTGGCGCGACATCGGCTACAACTTCCTCGTCGACAAGTGCGGAAACATCTACGAAGGCCGCAGCGGCGGCGTCTCCAAGGCCGTCTTCGGCGCGCACACCCTCGGTTTCAACGAGCACACCATGGGCATCGCCGTGCTCGGCGACTACTCCGAGGAGCAGCCCACCCGCGAGGCCCTGTCGGCCGTCGCCCGGCTCGCCGCGTGGAAACTCGGAATTTACGGCCGTGACCCGGAGGGCATGACATACCTGGTGTCCGGAGGGAGCAACAAGTACCCGAAGGGTACGCGGGTCCGCATGAACGTCATCTCGGGCCACCGGGACGGATTCGCCACGCAATGCCCAGGAACGGAGCTGTACGACGATCTCGGCATCATCCGCCGCACCGCGGCGGGGCTCCAGGGCCGCTGATCGCACCCTGCATAAGATTGGCCGCTCATGCGTTCGGCCCGCCAGGAAGCGGAGACAAAAACAGGTGACTGAAGCGATCCTCTTGGTCGGCGGCAAGGGCACCAGACTGCGCCCCCTGACGGTGCACACGCCCAAGCCGATGGTCCCCGCGGCCGGTGTCCCGTTCCTCACGCACCAGCTGGCCCGGGCGCGCGCGGCGGGTGTCGAGCACATCGTCCTGGCGACCTCCTACCTCGCCGAGGTCTTCGAGCCGCACTTCGGCGACGGGTCCGCCCTCGGGCTGCGCCTGGAGTACGTCACCGAGGACGAGCCGCTCGGCACCGGCGGGGCCATCCGCAACGTCGCCGACCGCCTGGACTCCGCCCCCGGCGACCCGGTCCTCGTCTTCAACGGGGACATCCTCACCGGCCTCGACATCGCCGGCCTGGTCGCCACCCACCGCGACTCCGGCGCCGACGTCTCCCTCCACTTGACCCGGGTCGAGGACCCGCGCGCCTTCGGGCTCGTGCCGACCGACCCCACCGGCCGCGTCACCGCGTTCCTGGAGAAGCCGGAGACGCCCGAGGAGATCGTCACCGACCAGATCAACGCGGGTGCCTACGTCTTCGACCGCTCCGTCATCGACTCCATCCCCACCGGCCGCGCGGTCTCCGTCGAGCGTGAGACCTTCCCCGGCCTGCTGGCCGACGGCGCCCACCTGCAGGGCATGGTCGACTCCACCTACTGGCTCGACCTCGGCACCCCGCACGCCTTCGTCCGCGGCTCCGCCGACCTCGTCCTCGGCCACGCGCCCTCCCCGGCCGTCCCCGGCCGCTGCGGGGAACGCCTCGTCCTGGAGGGCGCCCGGGTCGCCGACGACGCCAAGCTCACCGGCGGCAGCGCCGTCTCCACGGGCGCCGTCATCGGCTCCGGAGCGATCCTCGACGGCAGCCTGGTCCTGGCGGGCGCCGTCGTCCACCCCGGCGCGACCGTCGTCGACTCCCTCATCGGCGCGGGGGCGGTCATCGGCGAGCGCACCGTCGTCCACGGCTCCGTCATCGGGGACTCGGCGCACATCGGCGCCGACAACGAACTGCGGCACGGGGTGCGCATCTGGTGCGGCGCGGTCATCCCGGACGGCGCGGTCCGCTTCTCCTCCGACCAGTAGCCGGCCAGTGGCCGGCCGGTAACCGCCGCGGGCCCCGGCCGGTGGGCGCACCCCGCCCACCGGCCGGAAACCCGGAAGCCGGACGGCCCACACCGTACGCTCGGAGGGTGCACCCCGAGCAGAGCCGACTCCTCCGCGCCGCGACCGGCCGCGTCCCCGGCCCCCGCACACCCGGCCGCACCCGCCGCTGGACCCCCCGCGGCCCCCTGGACCTCGGCCTCACGCTCGGCCCCCTGCGCCGCGGCCCCGGCGACCCCGCGTTCCGCGTCGGCGCCGACCGCGCGGTCTACCGGGCCTCGCGCACCCCCGAGGGCCCCGGCACCCTGCGCATCGCCCGCCCCTCCGGCGGCGAGGTCGAGGCCGAGGCCTGGGGCCCCGGCGCCGACTGGCTCCTGGACCGCCTCCCCGGCCTGCTCGGCGACGCCGACGACCCCGCCGCCTTCACCGCCCGACACCGCGTCGTCCACGAGGCCCACCGCCGCAACCCCGGCCTGCGGCTGACCCGTACGGGCCTGGTGCTGGAGTCTCTCATCCCCGCGATCCTCGAGCAGAAGGTCACCTCCGACGAGGCCTACCGCTCCTGGCGGGTCCTGCTGGGGCGCTTCGGCGAGCCCGCCCCCGGCCCCGGTGAGGAACTGCGCATGCGCGTGATGCCCGACGCCCGCGGCTGGGCCATGATCCCCTCCTGGGAGTGGCACCGCGCGAACGTCGACGGCAAGCGCTCCGCCGCCGCGGTCCGGGCCGCCCGCGCCGCCGCCCGCATGGAGCAGGCCACCACCCTCGCCCCCGCCGACGCCCTCGCCCGCCTCCAGGCCGTTCCCGGCATCGGCCCCTGGACCGCGGCCGAGACCCTGCAGCGCAGCAACGGCGACCCCGACGCGATCACGGTCGGCGACCTCCACCTGCCGCACACCGTCGGCTACGCCCTCACCGGTGCCCACCGCTGCGACGACGCCACCATGCTCGAACTCCTCGAGCCCTACGCCGGCCAGCGCCACCGCGCCGCCCGCATCATCCTCCTCACCGGCCGCCGCCCCCCACGCCGCGCCCCGCGCATGGCGCCGGGGAACATCGTGCCGCTGTGACGGTGCCTGCGAGGCGCGCGTGGGTCTCCCCGCCGCGTCCGCCGTGTCACACGTGGCACTTCACGTTGACCAGGAGCGTGTCCCCGGGAAGGCCCCGCAGGTAGCCGTCGACGCGCTCCTGCTCCGCCGGCAGCTCGGGCTTGCGCGGGCAGGTCGCGGGGCCGTTGCACTCACCGTGGATCCCCGGTCCGCCGTCCTCGTACCACCAGCCGTTCAGCGTGAGCACGTTGCGTGTGCGCAGGGACGAGGAGACCTGTTGCCCGACAAACGTCTCGCGCTCGGTGCGCCCCACATCGACGACCGGGTCGAGGAAGGTGAGGAACCAGTACCGGTAGCGCTCTTTCGGCAACGTCCCGACATAGGCGTCGAAGGCCTTCACGAGCGGCTGGGCACGGTAGTCCGCCGAGGCCTGCTCGCGGTCGTACGTTCCGAACCACGGGCTGGCCGGGGGGAGTTCGGCCGCCAGTTCGTGCCACCGCCGCCAGGCCGCCTCCGCCAGGCGGCGTGCCTCCTCGTGCGACGCGGAGAAGTCGAGGAGCTCACGGGGCCCGCCCGCGCACCAGCCGAAGTCGTTGGGAAGCCCTTCGGACTTCCTGTCCCACCGGCGCGACCGGATCAACCTCGGATCCCGCTCATGGCCGGACAGCACGTTGAACCCGCCGCTCATCGCCTCGCCGCCGGTGATGTACCAGGAGTCCCAGATGTCCAGTTCCCAGTCCCGTGTGCCGTCCATCTCGAACGGTGCCATCGCGTCGGCGATCGCCTCGTCCACCAGGTCGGCCGCTGCCCCCGGCAGACACACGGTGATGCTCATACCCGCCATGGGCACATGAGATCACGGCGTGCGGGCAGGGGGCCGCCCCATTTCCGCCGGCGAACCGGTCTGCGCCCCGCGCTCAGCGCACCTCGATGAACGCCTCCGCGCTCCGCCCCGGCCGCTCCTTCGGGGGCGCGGCGGGGCGGCCGACGGCGACGGCACCCATCGGGTCCCAGTCCTCCGGCAGGTCCAGCACCTCGCGCACCACGTCGCGGCAGAACATCGTGGAGGACACCCACGCCGACCCCAACTGCTCCCCGGCCAGCGCCACCAGGAAGTTCTCCACGGCCGCGCCCATCGCGACCACGAACATCTCGCGCTCCGCCGCCGACCGCCGCGCGTCCGGGTAGTCGTGCGCCCCGTCCGCGACCAGGCAGGGCACCACCAGGTACGGCGCCTTGCGCAGGACGTCGCCGCGGCGCACCCGCTTGGCGACGGACTCCTCGCTGCGGCCGTCGCGGCGCAGGTCCGCGATCCACGCGTCGCGCATGGCGTCCAGCAGCCGGACCCGTGCCGGTTCCGACTCCAGCAGCACGAAGCGCCACGGCGTCGTGTGGTGCGGCGCCGGCGCGGTGACCGCGAGGCCCACGGCGCGCCGTACGGCCGCCCCGTCGACGGGCTCGTCGGTGAACTCCCGGATCGTGCGCCGCAGGGAGACCGCCTCGCGGACGGCCTCCGAAGTGCCCAGCCGGAACATGTCGTTGGCGGCGACCCGGACGAGGGCGCGGCCGCCTTCGCCGTCCTCCTCCGCGGGCAGCACCAGGCGGTCCAGACCCCGGACGACGGCGACGGGCGACCCGGTGGACTTGCCCTTCACCAGGTCACCGGCCGCGGCGAGCTCGTCGGCCAAGGCCGTGACCGTGACCGCCAGTTCGTTGCCGTGGGAGTCCGTGGCGCCCCGCAGGTCGTCCAGCACGTGCAGCCCGGCCGCGCCGATCGCCACGTCGGTCAGGCCCTCGCGCCAGGGCCGCCCGAAGGTGTCGGTGACGACCACGCCGACGTTGACGCCGAGCGCGTCCCGCAGCCCCGCCCGGATGGCGCGGGCGGAGGCGTCGGGGTCCTCGGGCAGCAGCAGCACCGTTCCGGGGGCCGTGTTGGAGGCGTCCACGCCGGCCGCGGCCATGACGAAGCCGTGCCGGGTCTCCACGATCCGGGTCGGCCCGCGCCGTGCGACGAGCCGCACCGTCTCGGCGTCGATCGCGGCCTCGCGGTCGGTGGCGCGCACCACGCGCCCCTCGGCCTTGCTGACGATCTTCGAGGTGACGACGAGGACGTCGCCGTCGGCCAGTTCCGGCGTGCTTGCCGCGACGAGCTTGGCCAGGTCGGCGCCGGGCTCGACCTCGGGCATGCCCGTGACGGCCCACACGCGGTAGGAGGCGATCACGCCCGCACCTCCCCGGCCAGCGTCAGCGCCTCGCGGGCCATCGCGGCCGTCGCGTCCAGGTCCGTCATCATCAGCGGCACGGCCCGGCACCGGATGCCCGCGGCCTCGACCTCGTCCACCGCCCCGGCGTCGACGGTGTCGACCAGCCAGCCGTCCAGGAGGCCGGAGCCGTAGTGCGCGGCGACCGCCGCCGCCGTGGACTCCACGCCGACCGCCGCCAGCACCTTGTCGGCCATGCCCCGCACCGGCGCGTTCCCGACGATGGGGGAGAGGCCCACCACCGGCACGCCCGCCTCGGCGATGGCCTCGCGGATGCCGGGGACGGCCAGGATCGTGCCGACCGACACCACCGGGTTGGACGGCGGGAAGAGGATGACGTCCGCCTCGCCGATCGCCTCCAGCACGCCGGGCGCGGGCTTGGCGCCCTCCGCGCCGACCGGCAGCACCGCGTACGCCGGGACGGAGGCCCGCAGCCGCACCCAGTACTCCTGGAAGTGGACCGCCTTGCGCCCGCCACCGGGGCCCGCGTCCGGGTCGTCGACGACGACGTGCGTCTCGATCCGGTCGTCGGTCATCGGGATCAGCCGCACTCCCGGCTTCCAGCGCGCGCACAGCGCCTCGGTGACCGCGCTGAGCGGATAGCCCGCGCCGATCATCTGGGTGCGCACGATGTGGGTCGCGAAGTCGCGGTCGCCGAGGCCGAACCACTCGGGCCCGACGCCGTAGGCGGCCAGTTCCTCCTTGACCGTGAACGTCTCGTCGGCGCGGCCCCAGCCCTGTGCCTCGTGGATCCCGCCACCGAGGGTGTACATGACGGTGTCGAGGTCGGGGCAGACCTTGAGGCCGAACAGGTGGATGTCGTCGCCGGTGTTGCCGATGACGGTGATGTCCGCCTCCGGCGCCGCCGCCTTCAGGCCGCGCAGGAAACGGGCTCCCCCGATGCCGCCGGCCAGTACCACGATTCGCATGCGGACAGTCTGTCAGCCCGCCGCGTCAGCCTGCGAACGTCCCCTCGGTCGCCGGCTCCCCGGAGGTGCAGGCGTACGGGGTCATCTCCGTCAGGCCCGGGAAGTAGACGTGCAGGCTGACCGCGCCGTCCAGCGAGTCGTTGACCACCTCGTGGACGTAGCCGGGGGCGAACACCCGCTGGTGCCCCGGCAGGAGTGAACGGCGGGTCCCGCCGTTGCCGCCGAGGGCGTGCTCGGTCAGTTCGCCCTCGAGGACGGTCAGCACGCCCGAGGACCGGCCGTGGTCGTGCAGCCCGCTGCCCTGGCCGGGCACCCAGCTGAGCAGCCAGACCTCGTAGCCGGGTCCGGTCTCCAGGCGGTCGTACCAGCGGGTGGTGGCGTCGTAGCGGACGCGCGGCGCCCAGCGGCCGCGGTCGGCCGCGATCCTGCGGGCCAGCCCGGCGAATTCCGCGACGGTGACGGGGTAGGCGGGAGCGGGCGGGAGGAGGTGGGGGATGGCGAGGGGGTCGCCGGCGATCGAGACGTCGCTGTTCATGGGTGCGGGAGTTCCTACGGGAAGTGAGGAGCGTCAGGCATGCGCATGAGGCTGTGCGGGCTGGGAAGAGTCCTTCAGCGGCAACAGCTGGAACAGCGACAGTGAGCTTCCACGGCACGACGGAACTCGCCGAGGCGGCGGGTCCGGGCAGGCGAGTGGGTCACTGACATGCGCCCTAGCACACCGGGTCCCCGGCGGCCTGTCAACTTGATGTCGGGTTTGTCGTAAATCTTTCACCTGATCCGGCTATTCGACATGGCGAAAGGTTTGTGCGCTGAAGACCCAGGAAAAGTGCCGACGCAACCACACGGCTACGCAGGAACGTCTCCTCGTGAAACGTCGTTGTGTTTTCGTGATCGCATCGTGATCGCCGCCCCTCAGGGGCGTCGACCGCGGTTGACGTATGCGGACGTTTGGGCTGATTTGAACACTTTCTGTCAGGCCTTGGTTCCGCAGGGTGAATAACGGGCCCAATAGCAGATCTCGGCTTGACTGGCCCGTATCGGCACACTTGTAATTTCACTCGTGTCGTTCGACCGTCGCAGGTAACGGCAACATCACGGGGACGCGAAAACAGACGAGGGGCGCGCATGACCGAGCTGTTCCAGCTGTTGCTGGCCGAAGAGGCCGACGAAGAGCTCGGGTGGCAGGAGCGCGCGCTGTGCGCGCAGACCGATCCCGAGTCCTTCTTCCCCGAGAAGGGCGGCTCCACCCGCGAGGCCAAGAAGGTCTGCCTCGCCTGCGAGGTCCGTTCCGACTGCCTCGACTACGCCCTCGCCAACGACGAGCGCTTCGGCATCTGGGGCGGCCTGTCCGAGCGCGAGCGCCGGCGACTGAAGAAGGGCGTCGTCTAGAGCCCTCCCCGGGCTCCCGCCCGGCACATCGGGGTTCGTACGTATATGTGCCCCGGACCCGGAAGGGCCGGCTCCCGCAACCGTTAGTGTGGGGGCCCGTCCGAGACGCCCAAGGCGTCGTCCGAAGTCCAGCGAACCGGGGCCCGAACCTCGATGTCCGTGAACAGTTCAGCCGGGACTCAATACGCCGCCCAGGCACCGGAGTTCCCGCGCCACGTCGTCACCGCCGTGCTCGTCGCCCACGACGGTGCCCGCTGGCTGCCCAACGCGCTCTCGGGTCTGGTCTCCCAGGACCGCCCGGTCCAGGACGTCATCGCCGCCGACACCGGCAGCGCCGACGACTCCGCCCGCCTGCTCGCCGAGAGCCTCGGCGACCACCGCGTCCTGCACCTCGCACGGCGCAGCGGCTTCGGCGCCGCCGTCGACGAGTGCGTGCGCGCCGCCGAGCCCCTGACCACGGAGCAACTGCCCTACCTGGGGCGGCCCAGCAGCTGGGACCCGGTCTCCCGCACCTGGAACGACGACGCCTACGACGAGCCCGAGGAGCCGCACGGCGAACCCGTGCAGTGGCTGTGGCTCCTGCACGACGACTGCGAGCCCGCCCCGGACGCCCTCCTCCACCTCCTGAGGGTCGCCGACGCCTCGCCGTCCGCCGCGATCATCGGCCCCAAGCTGCGCAGCTGGTACGACCGGCGCCAGCTGCTGGAGGTCGGCGTCTCCATCGCCCGCAGCGGCCGCCGCTGGACCGGCCTGGAGCGCCGCGAGCAGGACCAGGGCCAGCACGACCAGGTCCGCCAGGTGCTCTCGGTCTCCAGCGCGGGCATGCTGGTGCGCCGCGACGTGTGGGAGGACCTCGGCGGGTTCGACCGCAGGCTGCCGCTCATGCGCGACGACGTCGACTTCTGCTGGCGCGCCCAGTCCGCCGGCCACACCGTCCTCGTCGCCCCCGACGCCGTCCTGCGGCACGCCGAGGCGGCCTCCCGCGAGCGCCGCCCCGTCGACTGCGCCGGCCGCTCCGTCGTCAACCCGCACCGCGTCGACAAGGCGGGCGCCGTCTACACGCTGCTGGCCAACACCCGCGGCGCCCTCCTCCCGTACGTCTTCGCGCGCATCGTGCTCGGCACGGTGCTGCGCACCCTCGCCTACCTCGTCGGCAAGGTCCCCGGGCAGGCCGTCGACGAGATCACCGGCCTGCTGTCGGTCCTGCTGCGTCCCGGCCGCCTCCTCGGAGCCCGCCACCGGCGCTCCCGGCCGGCCGTCCCGGCCTCCGAACTGCGGACGCTCTTCCCGCCGCCCGGCGCGACCGTACGGGCCACCGTCGAGCAGGTCGTCAGCAACGTCTCCGGCCGCGCGGCCGCCGACGCCTCCTCCGCCGGACGCCACGGCGGGCTGGACTCCGGGCCCAGCGGCGGCGACGACGACGGCGAGTACCTGGAGGTCGAGCAGTTCGCGCTGCTGAAGCGCGTCGCGCGGCAACCCGCCCCGATGCTCTTCGCCGTCCTGCTGCTCTTCTCCCTCATCGCCTGCCGCGCGCTCCTGGGCGGCGGCGCCCTGTCCGGCGGCGCACTGCTGCCCGCCCCCGCCGACGCCTCCGACCTGTGGGGCTCCTACCTCGGCGCCTGGCACGCCCTGGGCGCCGGCAGCACCGAGACCGCGCCGCCCTACCTGGCGATCGTGGCCACCCTGGCGAGCGCCCTGCTCGGCAGCACCGGCCTCGCCCTGACCGTGCTCCTCGTCGCCTCGGTACCGCTCGCGGGCCTCAGCGCCTACTTCGTGTCGCGGCCGCTCGTCGAGTCCCGGCTGCTGCGTGCCTGGGGCGCCGTCGCGTACGCCTTCCTGCCCGCCGCCACCGGCGCCCTCGCCGGCGGCCGGCTCGGCACCGCCGTCCTGGCCATCCTGCTGCCGCTCATGGCCCGCGCCGCCGTCTCCGCGGCGGGCCTGCGGATGTCCGCCGACGCCGTCGAGCGGGGACTGCGGCCCGGCTGGCGCGCCGCCTGGGCCGTCGCGCTGCTGCTGACGATCACCACCGCGTTCACCCCCATCACCTGGCTCGTCACCCTGGTGCTCGCCGGCGTCGCCATCGCCACGCGCGTCGTGCGCGGGCAGGGCCGGCTCCTCGTCCCGCTGGCCATGCGCGCCGTGGCCGTCCTCGGCGCCCCCGTGGTGGTGCTCGCGCCTTGGTCGATCGGGCTGCTCACGCACCCCAAGCGCTTCCTGGACGAGGCCGGTCTGCCGTTCGGCGCGAAGTCCGCCACCGCCACCGACCTCCTCCTGATCAACCCCGGCGGCCCCGGCGCCGCCGGCGGCTACCTGCTCGCGGGCATCGTCCTGGCCGCGCTGGCCGCACTGGTGCGCGGCGAGCGCCGCTCGGCCATCGTCACCGCCTGGGCGGGCGCCCTGACCGGCCTGGTCTTCGCCGTCCTCGCCAACAGCACCGCCTGGGCCGGTCCCGCCACGCTGGTGTACGGCCTCGCCCTGCTCGCCGCCGCCGCGGTGGGCGCCGAGGGCGCCAAGGAACGGCTCGCCGCCTCCGGCTTCGGCTGGCGCCAGCCCGTCGCCGCGCTCGTCGCCCTGGCCGCCGTGCTCGCCCCGCTGTCCGCCGCCGTCGGCTGGATGGCCGGCGGCGCCGACGGCCCGCTGGAGCGCCGCGACCCGACCCAGGTACCCGCCTTCGTCGCCGAGGAGAGCACCACCCGCGACCAGGCCCGCACCCTCGTCCTTTCGGGCACGCCGGCCCACGTCTCGTACGCCCTCGTCCGGGGTGCCGGCGCCCGCCTCGGCGACGCCGAGATCGCCGCCGCGGCCGGCGGCGACGCCCGGCTCGCCAAGATCGTCGGAAATCTCGTGGCCGGCTCCGGCGCCGACCAGGCCAGCCAGCTCGGTGGCTACGCCGTGCGCTACGTCCTCGTCCAGAGCGGCGCCCCGCGCGAGATGAGCCGCACCCTCGACAGCACCCCGGGCCTGTCCCGGCTCAGCCAGGCCGACGGCAGCGCCCTGTGGCGGGTGGACGACGACGTCGCCCGCATCACGATCGTCGAGCCCTCCGGCAGCGGCGACGACAGCGGCTCCGGCGGCGCGGACGGCACCGGCTCCGGTGAGGACGCCGACGCCCCCGCCGTCGTCACCGTCGCCTCCGGCAAGGTCGAGGCCCACACCACCGTCCCGGCCGGCGTCGACGGCCGCGTCCTGCGCATCGCCGACCGCGCCGCCCCCGGCTGGACCGCCACCCTGGACGGCAAGGAGCTCACCGCCACCACCGTCGACGGCTGGGCCCAGGGCTTCCGGCTCCCCAGCAGCGGCGGCCGGCTCGACCTCGTCTACGACGACCCGTTCACGCACACCGTGTGGGTGTGGGTCCAGGGCTTCCTCGGTCTGGTGCTCGTGGTCATGGCCCTGCCGGGCCGGCGCCGCGAGGTCGACGACGACCTGCCCGAGGCGGAGGCCGTGCCCGTGGCCGCAGCCGCGGCCGCCGGCATCCCGGCGCAGGGCGGCGGCGACGGCCGTCGCGCCCGCCGGCTGCGCGCCGCCGCCGAGGCCGAGGGGGAGGGGGAGGCGGACGACGCCCCCGCGGAGTCCGAGGCCGCCGGGCCTGCGCACCAGGAGCAGGCCGAGTACGCGCAGTACGCCGAGTACGACCCCTACGCCGCCGGCCCCCGGCAGGACGACCCGTACGGCCAGGAGCAATGGGCCGCGGAGTACACCAGCACCTACGGCTACGAGCAGCCCGCCCAGCCGCAGGAGCCGGTCTACGACCCGTACGGCTACGGCCAGGAGTCCCAGCAGCCCGGCTACGACCGGCGGGGCTACGAGCAGCAGTCCCAGCAGCCGCAGGGGTACGAGGAGCAGCCCCAGCAGCAGGGCTACGACGCCTCGTACGCCCCCTACGGCACCTATGACACGGACGCGTACGACACGGACGGCTACCGCCGCGACGGGGGCAACCAGCAGTGAACCGCAGCACCCTCTCCCTGATCGGCGTCACCGCCGCCCTGGCCGCGGTCGCCGGCGTCGCCACCGTCTCCGGCGCGGGCACCCCGGACGCGGCGCCCGCCGTGAGCGCGGCGCGGCTGCCCGTCGAGCGGTCCACGCTGGCCTGCCCGGCCCCGTCGGACTCGGACTTCGCCACGACCACGTACACCGCCTTCACGCCCAAGGGCGACTCCGCCGGCTCGGGCGGCGCCGCCGCCCTGCTGGCCGCCGCCGACCAGGACGGCAAGGCCGCGGCCAAGCGCAAGCCGGTCGCACCGCTGAAGGAGGCCGGCAAGCCGGTCACCGCGGTCACCGAGGCCTCCGACGCCCCCGCGCTCATCGGCACCGCCGACGGGGCGCTCGCCCCCGGCTGGACCGTGCAGCAGACCACGGTCGTCGACGCCGGCCCGGCCCGGGCGGTGCTCGGCGCCTCCTGTGCCGTGCCGGACAGCGAGTTCTGGTTCCCCGGGGTCAGCACCGGCGCCGGCCGGCAGGACTACGTCCACCTGACCAACCCGGACGACACCTCCGCCGTCATCGACCTCGCGCTGTACGGCGACAAGGGCGAGGTCAAGACCAGCACGACCGACGGCATCACGGTGCCGCCGGGCGCGACGGTCCCCGTCCTGCTCTCCACGCTCACCACGGAGAAGTCCGACGCCCTCACCCTGCACGTCAGCGCCCGCAGCGGCCGGGTCGGCGCCACCGTGGAGGCCGAGGACGCCAAGGCCGGCGGCGACTGGCTGCCCGCCTCCACCGACCCCGCCGCCGAGGCCGTCATGCCCGGCATCCCCGGGGACGCCTCCGATGTGCGCCTGGTGGTCTTCGCGACCGGCGACAGCGACGCCGACCTCAAGCTGCGGCTCGCCTCCTCGGGCGGCGAGATCACCCCCGCCGGGCACGAGACCGTGCACGTCAAGAGCGGCATGACCACCGCCGTCGACCTCGGCGACGTCACCAAGGGCGAGGCCGGCTCGCTGATCCTCAGCCCCACCGACCCCTCCGACGAGGCCCCCGTGGTCGCCGCCCTGCGGATCACCCGCGGCAAGGGCGCCAACCAGGAGACCGCCTTCCTGCCCGCCACCGCCCCTATCGGCGACCGCGCCAGCGCCGCCGACAACCGCACCAAGGGCTCGACGCTCGCCCTGACCGCGCCGGAGGGCGACGCCACCGTGCGGGTCGTCACCTCCGCCTCGACCAAGGGCGGCGAACCCGTCACCAAGAACGTCCCGGTCAAGCGCGGCACGACGGTCGTCCTGTCACCGCCCGCCCCCTCCGCGGGCAAGGGCGCCTTCGCCGTCACGGTGGAACCCGCCTCGGGCGGCCCCGTCTACGCCTCCCGGATGCTCGCCCTGCCGGAGGGCGGCGTCCCGATGTTCACCATCCAGACCATGCCGGACGACCGGGGTCTGGTCGCCGTGCCGAAGTCGGAAGAGGACCTGTCCATCCTCAACCGCTGACGATCCCCGACCGGCGCGGGCCTGCGGGCCCGCGCCGGTACCGGGATCAGCCCTCCCCGTACCGGGGGTCGACGTTCTCCGGTGACAGACCGAGCAGTTCGGCCACCTGCTCCACCACCACGTCGTGCACCAGCAGGGCCCGTTCCTCGCGGCTCTTGGCCCGGATCTCCACCGGCCGCCGGTACACCACGATGCGGTGCGGGTTGCCCTTCTGCCCGCCGAGGAGCCGCCCCAGCGGCACCCCGTCGTCGAACCGGCCGTCGGCCGCGGCGCCGTCGGCACCGTCCACCGGCCAGGGCACCTCCTGCACCGCGAACTCCACCTCCGCCAGCTGCGGCCAGCGCCGCTCGAGCCGGTCCGCCGCGTCGCGCACCAGGTCGTCGAAGGCGTCGGCGCGGGTGCGTGCCAGGGGCACCTGCGGGGGCGCGATGGGGCCGCGCATGCCGCGGCCGTGTCGGTCGCGGTGGCGCTGGCGCGGTGCGGGCGAAGGGGTGTCCATCACCTCTGAGAGTAGCCGTCGGGAGCCCCGGTTATGCGGCTCCGTGACCGCTGCCACCACCACGGGGGACGAGGACCGGACATCCCCGTTGATGTCGCAGAATGTACGGTCGCTCGCCCCTGGCGCCCACGCGATTCCCCTGCCCTGACCGCTTTACCGATCGCAATTGGCATCATTTGCAGCGTTTGGTGATCGGTGTCCTCGGAGGGGCACCCGTACATTTCCGGCCCTTTGCAGGTCAGGTGTGTTGACCCCAGGTCGGACCTTCCCGGCCAACCCGGACGACACGACGGGGTGAGCTCCTGGGGAGTCGTCGCGGCCCGCTCAAGAGTGCGGTACCGTCCAACGTCGTGAGCCTTGTACGTCGCTGTTCGCGCACCGCGTGTGGCCGTCCCGCCGTCGCGACGCTGACGTACGTCTACGCGGACTCCACCGCCGTCCTCGGACCGCTCGCCACCTACGCCGAGCCCCACTGTTACGACCTGTGCTCGGAGCACTCCGAGCGCCTCACCGCCCCCCGCGGCTGGGAAGTCGTACGGCTCGCCACGGACACCGGCCCCACCCGCCCCAGCGGTGACGACCTCGAAGCGCTCGCCAACGCCGTGCGCGAAGCCGCCCGCCCCCAGGAACGCGAGGGCAACGGCACCAACGGCCGCGGCGGCGACCCCATGGAGATCACCCGGCGCGGGCACCTGCGCGTCCTGCGCTCGCCCGACTCCTGAACCGGCACCCCCCGCCATACCCCGCCCCCGGTCCGCACGTGCACCCGGGCTCCTCATCGGCCCGTTCGGATCCGCCCGGTAGGTTGGCTCTTGCCACGATCCATCCACCGGCAACCGGTTTCCAGAGCGGAGCACATACGGTGACCGACCTCTCCCAGCTCGTGAAGGCGTACGACGTCCGCGGAGTCGTCCCCGACCAATGGGGCGAGCCGCTCGCCGAACTCTTCGGCGCGGCCTTCGTCACCGTGACCGGTGCCGACGCGATCGTGACGGGCCACGACATGCGGCCCTCCTCGCCCGGCCTGTCCCGGGCCTTCGCCCGCGGCGCGTCCTCGCGCGGCGCGAAGGTCACCGAGATCGGCCTCTGCTCCACCGACCAGCTGTACTTCGCCAGCGGCAAGCTGGGCCTGCCCGGCGCCATGTTCACCGCCAGCCACAACCCGGCTCAGTACAACGGCATCAAGATGTGCCGCGCCGGCGCCGCCCCCGTCGGCCAGGACACCGGCCTCACCGAGATCCGCGAGCTCGTCGAGCAGTGGTCCGGAACCGGCCTCCCGGCGAGCGACGCCACCCCCGGCGAGGTCACCCAGCGGGACATGCTCGCCGACTACGCCGCCCACCTGCGCACCCTGGTCGACCTGAGCTCCATCCGGCACCTCAAGGTCGTCGTCGACGCCGGCAACGGCATGGGCGGCCACACCGTCCCCACCGTCTTCGACGGCCTGCCCGTCGACCTCGTCCCGATGTACTTCGAGCTCGACGGCACCTTCCCCAACCACGAGGCCAACCCCCTGGACCCCAAGAACATCGTCGACCTGCAGGAGAAGGTGCGCGAGACCGGCGCCGACATCGGCATCGCCTTCGACGGCGACGCCGACCGCTGCTTCGTCGTCGACGAGCGCGGCGAGCCCGTCTCCCCGTCCGCGATCACCGCCCTGGTCGCCGCCCGCGAACTGGCCAAGCACCCCGGCTCCACCGTCATCCACAACCTGATCACCTCCTGGTCCGTGCCCGAGGTCGTCAAGGAGCACGGCGGGACGCCCGTCCGCACCCGCGTCGGCCACTCCTTCATCAAGCAGGAGATGGCCCGCACCGGTGCCGTCTTCGGCGGCGAGCACTCCGCGCACTACTACTTCCGCGACTTCTGGAACGCCGACACCGGCATGCTCGCCGCGCTCCACGTCCTCGCCGCCCTCGGCGGCCAGGACGGCCCGCTGTCCGGGCTCGTCGCCGAGTACGACCGCTACGCCGCCTCCGGCGAGATCAACACCGCCGTCGACGACCAGGCCGGCCGCACCGCCGCCGTCCGCGCGGCCTTCGCCGACCGCCCGGGCACCGGCCTCGACGAGCTCGACGGCCTCACGGTCACCGGCGACGGCTGGTGGTTCAACCTCCGCCCCTCCAACACCGAGCCGCTGCTGCGCCTCAACGTGGAGGCGCGCGACACCGAGCTCATGGCCGGCGTCCGCGACGAGGTCCTCTCCATCGTCCGCGCCTGACGGCCGCCCCGCCGGAGGAGGCACCGCACCGCACCACCTCCTCCGGCGGGGGACCGGGGCCCCGACACGGTCACGCGGGCCCGGCCCCCCGGCGATAGGCTGAATCGGCCGGTCCGGACGCGTACGCCCGCACACGGCGGACGCCCGGAAACCACGACCACGACACGACCACACGGGAGAAGCCACCCATGCCGCTCGTCGAAGCCAGCCTCCTGGAGATCCTCGCCTGCCCCGCCTGCCACGCGCCGCTGCGCGAGGACGTCGAGGCCACCGAGCTCACCTGCACCTCCGCCGACTGCGGCCTGGCCTACCCCGTGCGCGACGACATCCCCGTCCTCCTCGTCGACGAGGCCCGCCGCCCCGCGTAACGCGACCCGGCCGCCCGGCACCGCACGCCCGCCCGGCAGCCCGCGCCGTACGCACCGCCGGCACGGGCACCCGCACCGCACGGCGCCCCGCGACACCCGACACAACCGGACCGGACCGGAGGTCACCCCCGATGCTGGACGAGACGCTGCTCGACGACCCCGACGCCCTCGCCCGCGCCGACACCCGCGGCCTCCTCCTCGGCGTTGCCGCCGCCGGCGCCCGCGTCCGCACCGCCGCCCGCCTCGCCCAGGAGGCAGGCGTCGGCGAACTCAAGCCCGACGGCCGCCCCCGCAGCGTCCTGGTCGCCGGCCCCGGCGCTGTCGCCGTCGCCGCCGTCGCCGAACTGCTGGCCGCCCTCGGCAACGGCAGCGGGCCCGTACTGCCCCTGCACCCCACCGGCCCCGCCCCGTACGACCTGCGGTGGGCCCTCCCCGGCTGGGCCGGCCCCCTGGACCTGCTGCTCATCGCCAGCCCCGCCGGCACCGAGGCGGGACTGGCCGACCTCATCGAGCAGGCCTACCGCCGCGGTTGCACCGCCGCCGCCGTCGTCCCCGCCGGCTCACCCATCGCCGAGGCGATCCAGCAGGTGCGGGGCATGGTCCTGCCGTACGCCCCCGCGCCCGACCCGGCGTCCGTCGCGGGGGTCCTCGGCGAGGCCGCCGACCCCGCCGAGGACCTCGGCGCCTTCTGGGCGCTGCTCACCCCGCTGCTCGCCCTCGGCGACCGCATCGGCCTGCTCGCCGCCCCGCCCGACACCATCGAGCGCGTCGCCGACCGCCTCGACGAGGTCGCCGCCCGCTGCGGCCCCGCCACCGCCACCTACAGCAACCCCGCCAAGGCCCTCGCCTCCGAACTCGCCGAATCCCTGCCGGTGATGTGGAGCGAGGGACCGGTCGCCTCCGTCGCCGCCCGGCGCTTCGCCGCGGCCATCGCCGCCCGCGCCGGACGCCCCGCCCTGCACGGCGAACTCCCCGAGGCACTCGACACCCACGGCGCGCTGCTCGCCGGCTCCCTGGCCGGCGCCCTCGACCCCGAGGACTTCTTCCGCGACCGCGTCGACGAGCCCGAGGACCTGCGCCTGCGCGTCGTGCTCCTGCACCGCCCCGGCAACGCCGCCTCGAGCTCCGCCCCGCTCGCCCGCGAGCTCGCCACGACCCACGACACCCCGCTGAGCGAGCTCGCCCCCGCCGAGGGAGGCGACCTGGAATCCGCCGTCGAACTCCTCGCCGTCACGGATTTCGCCTCCGTTTACCTCGCCATCACTTCCACCGGGAGAGCATGACCGCATGGACCGCCTGACCAACACCATCCGCCCGTACGCCTGGGGTTCCACCAGCGCGATCCCCGAACTGCTCGGCACCACCCCCACGGGCGAGCCGCAGGCCGAACTGTGGATGGGCGCCCACCCCGGCGCCCCCTCCCGCATCGACCGCGGCGACGGTCCGGTCCCGCTCGACCAGGTCATCACCGCCGACCCGGACGGTGAACTCGGCGCCCCCGCCGTCGAACGCTTCGGCCCCCGGCTGCCGTTCCTGCTCAAGCTCCTCGCCGCCGGCTCCCCCCTCTCCCTGCAGGTGCATCCCGACCTCGCCCAGGCCGCCGCCGGCTTCGCCGACGAGGAGGCCCGCGGCGTCCCCGTCGACGCCCCGCACCGCAACTACAAGGACGCCAACCACAAGCCGGAGATGATCGTCGCGCTCACCCCCTTCGAGGGACTGTGCGGCTTCCGCCACCCCGAGGAGACCGCGGCCCTCCTCTCCGGCCTCGGCGTCGACCCCCTCAAGCCGTACGTCGACCTGCTGCGCGCCCACCCCGAGGAGGCCGCCCTCCGCGAGGTCCTCACCGCCGTGCTCGGAGCCGAACGCGACGCCATGGCCGGCACCGTGGACGAAGCCGCCGAAGCCGCCGGCCGGCTCGCCACCGAGGGCGGACCGAACGCCGACGCCTACGCCGCCTACGCGGCCATCGCCCACGCCTACCCCGGTGACCCCGGCGTCATCGCCGCCATGCTGCTCAACCACGTCCGACTCCAGCCCGGCGAGGCGCTCTTCCTCGGCGCCGGCATACCCCACGCCTACCTCAGCGGCCTCGGCGTCGAGATCATGGCCAACTCCGACAACGTCCTGCGCTGCGGCCTCACCCCCAAGCACGTCGACATCCCCGAACTGCTGCGCATCGTCCGCTTCCACGCGGGTGACGCCGGTGTCCTGCGCCCCGAGGCGTCCCCCGACGGCGAGGAGCTCTACGGCACCCCCATCGACGAGTTCCGGCTCTCCCGCTACTCGCTCGCCGCCGGCGCCGCCCCCCGCACCCCCCACGACCGCACCGCCCAGATCCTGCTCTGCACCGAAGGCACCGCCACCCTGCGCACGCCCGGCGACCCGGCGGCCCCGGAACTCACCCTCGGCCGCGGCCAGTCCGCCTACGTTCCCGCAGGCGAACAGGTCGAACTCACCGGCGAGGGGACCGTCTTCCGGGCCACCGTGGTGGCCTGACGCACCACGCGAAGCACGGCCTGCAAGAATGTCCCGCCGTAACGCCGTAAAGACCGGGCAAAGACCAGGGCCGACGGAAGGGACCACCAGCACCTATGAGCGCGTCAGGCGGAACCAAGGCGATCGTCGCCGCATTGGGCGCCAACCTCGCCATCGCGGTGAGCAAGTTCGTGGCGTTCGCCTTCAGCGGCTCCTCGTCCATGCTCGCCGAAGGCGTGCACTCGGTGGCCGACTCGGGCAACCAGGCGCTGCTCCTGCTCGGCGGCAAGAAGGCCCAGAAGAAGGCCACCGAGGAACACCCCTTCGGCTACGGCCGTGAGCGGTACATCTACGGCTTCCTCGTCTCCATCGTGCTGTTCACCATCGGTGGCGTCTTCGCCCTCTACGAGGGCTACGAGAAGGTCCAGCACCCCCACGAGATCGAGCACTGGTACTGGCCCATCGGCGTCCTGGTCTTCGCGATCGTCGCCGAGGGCTTCTCCTTCCGCACCGCCATCAAGGAATCCAACATGGTGCGCGGCAAGCAGACCTGGAGCCAGTTCATCCGCACCGCCAAGGCCCCCGAGCTCCCCGTCGTCCTCCTCGAGGACTTCGGCGCGCTCGTCGGCCTCGTGCTCGCCCTCGGCGGCGTCGGCCTGTCCCTGCTCACCGGCGACGGCATCTGGGACGGCATCGGCACCCTCTGCATCGGCGTCCTCCTCGTCGCCATCGCGCTCGTCCTCGCCTCCGAGACCAAGTCGCTGCTCCTCGGCGAGGCCGCGGGACCCGAGGTCGTCGCCCGCATCCGCGCGGCCGTCGTCGACGGCGACACCGTCACCCGCTTGATCCACATGCGCACGCTCCACCTCGGCCCCGACGAGCTCCTCGTCGCCGCCAAGATCGCCGTCCAGCACGACGACACCGCCACCGAGGTCGCCCGCGCCATCGACGCCGCCGAGGCCCGCATCCGCGAGGCCGAGCCCATCGCCCGCGTCATCTACCTCGAACCGGACATCTACCGCGAGCAGTCGGCCGCCCCCACCGCCCCCACGGCGGACTGACCCCCTCCACACGACCTCCACGCACCTTCCGGACGCGCCCGGCCACTCGGTGTAGATTCGTCCCTAGCCAGACGTCGCTGCTGATGGCGGTCGGGCGGTCCGGACACGGACCGGCCGAGGGAGAGAGGGCCTCCGACGGGCTGAGCTGCGGTCGAGGGAGACGTATGTCCGCATGCCTCCCCCCGCCCCGCAGCGGAAAGCCGATGTCCGTTCTGGAAGCACCCCACGAGGAGACTGCATGTCCCCCGTCACCAACGACTTCAAGGTCGCCGACCTCTCCCTGGCCGCCTTCGGCCGCAAGGAGATCACCCTCGCCGAGCACGAGATGCCCGGCCTGATGGCCATCCGCGAGGAGTTCGCGGCCTCCCAGCCGCTGGCCGGCGCCCGCATCACCGGCTCCCTGCACATGACCGTGCAGACCGCCGTCCTCATCGAGACCCTCGCCGCCCTCGGCGCCCAGGTCCGCTGGGCCTCCTGCAACATCTTCTCCACGCAGGACCACGCCGCCGCGGCCATCGCCGTCGGCCCGAACGGCACCCCCGAGAACCCGCAGGGCATCCCCGTCTTCGCCTGGAAGGGCGAGACCCTCGCCGAGTACTGGTGGTGCACCGAGCAGGCCCTCACCTGGCCGGACTCGCCCACCGGCGGCCCGAACATGATCCTCGACGACGGCGGCGACGCCACCCTGCTCGTCCACAAGGGCGTCGAGTTCGAGAAGGCCGGCCAGGCCCCCGACCCCTCCACCGCCGACAGCGAGGAGTACGAGCAGATCCTGCTGCTCCTCAACCGCACCCTCGGCGAGAACCCCCAGAAGTGGACCCAGCTCTCCTCCGAGATCCGCGGCGTCACCGAGGAGACCACCACCGGCGTCCACCGCCTGTACGAGATGCAGCGCGACGGCACCCTGCTGTTCCCGGCGATCAACGTCAACGACGCCGTCACCAAGTCGAAGTTCGACAACAAGTACGGCTGCCGCCACTCCCTCATCGACGGCATCAACCGCGCCACCGACGTCCTCATCGGCGGCAAGGTCGCCGTCGTCTGTGGCTACGGCGACGTCGGCAAGGGCTGCGCCGAGTCGCTGCGCGGCCAGGGCGCCCGCGTCATCATCACCGAGATCGACCCCATCAACGCCCTCCAGGCCGCGATGGACGGCTACCAGGTCACCACGCTCGAGGACGTCGTCGAGACCGCCGACATCTTCGTCACCACCACCGGCAACCGCGACATCATCCTCGCCGAGCACATGCAGCGCATGAAGCACCAGGCGATCGTCGGCAACATCGGCCACTTCGACAACGAGATCGACATGGCCGGCCTCGCCAAGATCCCCGGCATCGTCAAGGACGAGGTCAAGCCCCAGGTCCACACCTGGACCTTCTCCGACGGCAAGGTCCTCATCGTGCTGTCCGAGGGCCGCCTGCTCAACCTGGGCAACGCCACCGGCCACCCCTCGTTCGTGATGTCCAACTCCTTCTCGGACCAGACCCTGGCCCAGATCGAGCTGTTCACCAAGCCCGAGGAGTACCCGATCGGCGTCTACGTCCTGCCCAAGCACCTCGACGAGAAGGTCGCCCGGCTCCACCTCGACGCCCTCGGCGTCAAGCTCACCACCCTGCGCCCCGAGCAGGCCGCCTACATCGGCGTCCCGGTCGACGGCCCCTACAAGCCGGACCACTACCGCTACTGACGCCGCCCGGGCCGCCCGCACGACAGCGCGCCACCGGCCCCGACGGCACCACAGGAGCCACCCCGCAGGCCCCCGCCCCCGGCGGGGGCCTGCCCCGTCGGGCCCCCGCCCGCTTTGTAAGGTCGAACCATGCCCCGCGGCCGCTACTCGTTCCACGACACCCACGACCACACCCCCCTCGGCGAAGAACACTTCCACTGCGCCACCGGCCCCACCGGCTGGCGCTACACCGCACAGACCACCCACCCCGACGGCGGCCACGCCGGCTCCGTCGACCTCACCATCGACGAACTCGGCCGCACCATCCGCCTGGAACTGCACGCCGCGAGCTGGCAGGTCCGCGGCGCCGCCCTCGACGGCCTCACCTGGGTCCGTACCGACCCCTCCGGCGAACACGCTCAGGAGGGCAACGTCCCCGCCCACGCCTTCACCGGCGCGTCACCCGCGTTCTACGTCGCCACCGCGCGGCTGCTCCGCCTGCGGCCCGGCTCCCCGGCCACCCGCGTACGCCTCGTCGCATTCCAACCCCCCGTGCTCGCACCCCGCACCCTCGACCAGTCGTGGGCCCTGATCAAGAGCGAAGCACACACCACCGACAACGCCCCCCTGCTCGTGGACGAATACCAGGTCAACGACCTGCAGACCGGTGAACAGCACACCGTCCACATCGCCGGCGACGTCGTCCTGTCCGCCCCGGGCATCGAACTCGAGGACCTCGAGTCACCCCCGTCCCGGTTCCCCGCGACGGACTGACCCCGCCGACGCGGCGGCGACCCCTCACGCCGGAGGCGCGAAGCCCGTCGACGAGGACGAGGAGGAGGGCGACGTCGAGGACGGAGGCACCGGCTCCTGCGGGGCCTGCCCCCCACGCACCGGCGGCACCGCGTCCCCCCGCACCCCGCCGTCCGTACCGGGCGCCACCCAGCCCACCGCAGGCGGCACCGGCGCCCGGCCCTTCCCCGGCTCCGCAACCCCGAAGCCCCCCGGCTCGGCGACCCCGTCGACCGGAGCACCGACCGGAGTACCGACCGGAGCGCCGAAGACCCGGCGCGCGTCCCGCGCCTGCCGCTCCGCCACCACCGCCGCCAGGAACCCCGCCGGCGGCGTCCCCTCCGGCACCGTGGCACCCGTGCACGCCACGACGTCCCCCGCGAGCCGTTCCGCCATCGACCAGCCCACCTGCGGATCCAGCTGATGCATCCGCGACAGGTACTGCCG
This sequence comes from Streptomyces sp. NBC_00510, assembly GCA_036013505.1. Taxonomy (NCBI): domain Bacteria; kingdom Bacillati; phylum Actinomycetota; class Actinomycetes; order Kitasatosporales; family Streptomycetaceae; genus Streptomyces; species Streptomyces sp. NBC_00510. Next base: position 5,907,606 of record CP107851.1, read on the forward strand.
CACCGCCAGCCACAGCCCCTCCGGCACCGCCGACAGGTCCACCCCCGCCAACTGCCCCGCCAGCCACGGCGGCGCGGGTGGCATCGGCCGCGGCGACCGCGGCACCGGAATCCGTTCCCGCACCACCAGCGTCCCCGCGAAGACGTCCCCGATCCGCCGACCGCGCGCCGACACCAGCGAGGCGATGCAGGCGATCACCCCGAGGAACATCTGGATCTCGACCACCCCGACCGCCCCGCGCACCAGCGCGTGCCGGAACCGGATCGGCCCGCCGTCGTCCCGCACCACCCGCAACCCGCAGGCCAGCTTCCCCAGCGACCGCCCCCGGGTCAGCGTCTCCACCGCGATCGGCACCCCGAACAGCACCAGCACCAGCGAGGTCACGTACACCGCTGCCACCGCCGCCTCGTCCATCGACGCCGTCGCCACCATCAGCACGATCGACACGACCAGATAACCGCCGATGTACACGACGCCGTCCAGCGCCGCCGCCAGCGCCCGGCTCGGCAGCTTCGCCGGGTGCAACCCCAGTTCGACCGCCTCACCCGTCACCAGCCGGCCGGCACCGCCCGCCGCGCTCGCCTCACTCATGCGGGAACCCTCCTCCTGCCCACCCCGGACCCGGAGCGACCAGTCTGCCCCGTCTGCCAAGCTGGGACCTCCCCGGCCAGCCAGGAGCAGCGCCCATGGACCTCGACGTCTTCGCAGCCGCCCACCGCCACGAGTGGGACCGGCTCGACACGCTGCTGCGCCGGCGTCGGCGCCTCTCCGGGGAGGAAGCCGACGAACTCGTCACCCTCTACCAACGCGCCGCAACCCATCTCTCCCTCGTCCAGTCCAGCGCCCCCGACCCCGCACTCGTCGGACGGCTCACCACCCTCGTCGCCCGCGCCCGCAGCGCCGTCACCGGAGCCCGCACCCCCGGCTGGCGCGACGCGGTCCTCTTCTTCACCCGCGCCTTCCCCGCCGCGATGTACCGCTCGCGCCACTGGTGGGTCCCCACCGCGCTCGTCTCCACCGCGGTCGCCGCACTCATCGGCTGGTGGGTCGCCACCCACCCCGAGGTCCAGTCCGCCATCGCCGCCCCCGAAGAACTGCGCGCCCTGACCCGCCCCGACGGCGAGTACGAGGCGTACTACTCCAGCCACCCCGCCGCCTCCTTCGCGGCCCAGGTCTGGACGAACAACGCCATGGCCGCCGGCTACTGCCTGGTCCTCGGCGTCTTCCTCGGACTCCCCGTCCTCTACGTACTGTTCGAGAACATGCTCAACCTGGGTCTCGGGCTCGGCCTCATGGGCTCCGCGGGCCGCCTCGACACCTTCCTCGGGCTGCTCCTCCCGCACGGCCTCCTCGAACTGACCGCCGTCTTCGTCGCCGCCGGCACAGGACTCCGCCTCGGCTGGACCGTCATCGACCCCGGCCCGCGCCCCCGCCGTACGGCCCTCGCCGAAGAAGGCCGGGCCGCCATCGGCATGGCCATCGGCCTCGCCGCGGTCCTCTTCGTCTCCGGCGCCCTCGAAGCCTTCGTCACCCCCTCCGGCCTGCCCACCTGGGCCCGCATCGGCATCGGCGTCACCGCCGAGCTGCTCTTCCTCGTCTACGTCTTCGTCATCGGGCGCCGCGCGGCCCTCGCCGGCGAGACGGGCGACTTGGAACGGGGCGACCGCGGCGACGTCCTGCCCACCGCGGCGTGACCCGGACGGCCGACACCGACGATGTGCATCCGGCGTTGCTGACCTGCTAGTCTCGTCTTCGCCCCAAGACACCTGTTGACACGGGTGGCACGGGGAGGTAGATTTGAGCAGTTGGCACGAACTGGACACGTTCGAGGCCCAGCGGCTAATATCTAGCCCGCTTCGAAAGACTATCGATCGCATCGCACCTCTCAGAAAGAACTTTCTGAGTGGTCTTTTGTGTCGCTATTCATCGAAGCAAAACCCCGGCGGTAATCGGACGCGAAAGAGTCTGATAAAGTCGGAGACGTCGAAAGGCGAAAGCCGGAAGACGAACCCCGCTCCAATAGGGGGCCGGAAACGAAGAGCGGAAACGCGAAACGGATCTGGTAAGGTTGGAGACAACGAAGGGAAAGCCCGGAGGGGCCGGTGAAACGGTCTCGAAGGAAGCTTCCGTTCCTTGAGAACTCAACAGCGTGCCAAAAGTCAACGCCAGATATGTTGATACCCCGTCCATCTCGGACGAGGTTCCTTTGTAAAAACACAGCGAGGACGCTGGGCACGTCGGGATTATTCCTCCCGATGGTGCCGCTCTCGTGAAGACATTCACGGAGAGTTTGATCCTGGCTCAGGACGAACGCTGGCGGCGTGCTTAACACATGCAAGTCGAACGGTGAAGCCCTTCGGGGTGGATCAGTGGCGAACGGGTGAGTAACACGTGG